>NZ_BAAASL010000010.1:6427-308275 GCF_039532865.1 Streptomyces luteosporeus | reverse complement strand
GGCCGGCCGCCGGCGGCCGCGCCGGCGCCGCGGCGGTTGCCCTCGCCGGAGGCGGTCGCGCGGCCGGCTCCGGCCGGGGCCTCGGCGGCCGCCGTGGAGGCGTCCCCGGCGTCCAATTCCGCGCGGCCCGGCGGGGGCAGGGAGCCGGGGGGCGGGGCGTCGGCGGGGAGGAGGATGCGCAGGAGTTCCAGGCGGTCGGCCAGGGCGATCGGCAGGCGCAGCCAGAACCAGGGGCCGAACTCCGCGAGGCCGCCGAGCGTGGCCGCGGCCTCGCTGTCGAAGCCGCCGACGGCGACGGAGCGGGCGGTGGTGCGCTCGGCGAGCAGGCGCAGCACGCCGAGGTAGGGGGTGGCGTCGGGCACCCGCAGAAGGGTTTCGCCGAGCAGGTGGGCGGCCCACCAGGAGGGGTCGCCGAGGCGGCGGCCGGCGCCCTCCTCCTTGGCCTCGGCGTCGGCGGTGCGCTGGGAGAGGGTCTCGACGGCGTGGACGAGGGCGCTCAGGCGCCGGGAGAGCTCGGTGGGGCCGGAGCGGCGTGCCAGCAGGAGCATCGACTGGAGGACGGGGCCGATGCGGTGGCGGGGCACGGGGAGCGGGCGCGGTTCGGCGGGGGCGGCGCCGCGCTTGCGGCGGGTCTTGCCGGCGGCGGCGCGGGCTGCGGCCTTGCCGGAGCCGGGCGGGGGCGGGACGTGGCCGCCGGGGGCGGGCATGGGGCCGCCGCCGGCGCGTGAGGGCAGGCGGACGGCGGCTTCGGCGGGCGGGCCCTCGGGCTCGTACCAGCGGTGGACGAGGGCGTGGAGGGCGGCGTCGAGGTCGAGGTGGGTGCCCTGCAGCCAGTCGGCGAACTCCTCGTGCGCGAAGCGGTAGCCGGTGCCGGCGGGGACGAGCAGGCCTTCGGTCAGGACGGCGGAGGCCCAGCCCGTGCGCCAGGGGAACAGTTCCTCGAAGGCTTCGCGTTCGAGCTCGCCCTGGCCGGGGCCGAGGCAGCGGCGGGCGGCCTCGTGGACCTGTCCGGCGACGCGGGCGGCCAGCCGCCGCACGGCGGGGCCGCGCAGCTGGGGGCGGCGGGCGGCGGCCAGGCGCACGGCGATGCGCAGGCAGACGAGGTCGAGGTAGGCGGAGAAGACCTCCCAGCGGTCGGGGGCGGCCTCCCCGGTGCCGCCGGCGCCCTCGGTGCCGTCGGGGAGGGCGGCGCGCACCTCGGCGAGGAGCCGCAGGGCGAGGGGGTGGGCGGCGTCGTCGGGGGCGATGGCGTCGGGCGGGATGCCGTAGGAGGCGCGCACCTCGGCCGCCTGGCCGGGGGCCAGGCGGGGCAGGCGGGAGCAGGGCGGCAGGGCGCGGGGCCCGGCGGGCGGCGGGGCGCAGGGGCCGCCGGCCCGGTGCAGGGTGTCCTCGGGGAAGAGGGTGCCGGCGGTCTCCCAGTGCTCGGGGCGGCAGGCGACGATGAGGCGGGTGGCGGTCCGCCGCAGCCAGTGCACGGTGGCGGAGGTCCAGGCGGGCAGTGCGTGGGCGAGCACGGGCGGCATCTCCTCGGGCCCGTCGAGGAGGACGAGCAGGGGCCGGCCCATGCTGCGGGCGAGCTCGGCGGTGGCCTCGGGGGTGGCGGCGGAGGTGTCGCCGAAGGTGCCGCCGGGGCCGGCGGAGGCGGTGACGATGCGGCCGGCTGCGGTGAGGGCGCGGGCGAGGGCGTCGCGCAGGCTGTCGTCGCCGGCGCGCAGGTCGGCGCCGCGCAGCCAGATGGTCGGTGCCGGCTCGGCGCCGCGGGCGCGGCGGGCGGCGAGGGCGCCGAGCTCGGTGGTGCGGCCGGTGCCGGGGTCGCCGACCAGGCCGAGGACGAGGGCGCCGCCCGCTTCCTCGCCGGGCGGGCCGTCGAGGAAGCGGGCGAATTCGCGCTCGATCTCGGGCCGCTCGACGGGGTCGCGCCAGACGCGGGGGGTGACGACGGAGCCGAGGGCGGTGGCGGTGAGCTGCAGGGCGCCGGCGAGGTTGAGGTCGGGGCCGAAGGCGGGGACCGTGGCGGAGTTGCGGTGGAGCAGCTCGGCGAGGGGCCCGCCGGGGGCGGCGAGGGCGGCGGCGCGCAGGGGGATGGCGAAGCCGGCGGCGCGCCGGTCGGCCTGCAGGGCGGTGCCGAGGACGGCGAGGACGGCGCCGGTGCCGGCGTCGAAGACGGGGCCGCCGGTGGCCTCCTCGCCCAGGCGCAGGGCCGAGCGTCCGGAGAGGGACAGTTCGAGCGCGGTGCCGAGGAGGTGGAAGCGGTCGGTGGCGGTGTAGGTGACGGGGACGTCGCCGATGATGCGGCCGCTGTGCCAGCGGCCGGCGCGCAGCCGTACCTCCTTGCCGCTCTCGATGCGCTCGGCGGCGGCGACGGGCAGCGGGGGGACGGTCAGGCCCTCGGTGCGCACGAGGGCGAGGTCGTACTCGGGCAGGGCGACGACGCTGTCGGCGCCGACCACGCAGGTCAGCTCGCCGGGGGCGTGCAGGACCAGGCGCGCGAGGCCGTCGACCGCCTCGTGGCTGGTGATGAGGGTGCCGCAGTCGTCCGCGAGAAAACCGGTGCCTCGCGCCCTTCCCGCGAGGTCCGTGATGCGTACCAGCGACTCCTCGGCATCGGTCCGCCGACCGTTCATCCGTCGAACCTCCCCGCCGTGCTCGTACACACGACGGTAGGCAGCGGATGATCGGCGAAACCAGGTCTCACGCCGAACGCGCCCCCTTCCACCCCCCTGGTTCACTCCGAGCGCCTGCCCGTTGGGGTGAATCATCCGTCCCGGATGGATAGAGACCAGTGGGAGGGGGATCGTGGGGCGGGAGGGCGTGCACACGCCGCCCGCCCCACGGTGGTGCCCGCGGGGAGCGGGCGGGTGCGTCAGCCGAAGACGGCCAGGCTCTTGGCGCGGCCGCCCTGGTTCTCCAGGAGCACCAGGAAGCGGCCGTCGGGCCCGAAGGCCGCGATCGGGCCGGTGGTGTCGAACGGCGGCACCTTGATGCGCACGCCGTTGCCCAGCAGGCGGGCCTGCTCGGCGCTGACGTCCCAGCGCCGGAAGGCGGCGCCGACGGCCTGCTCGACGGGCATCACGGTCAGCTCCTCCTGGAGCTGGTCGAGCGTGCGGGCCTCGGCGATGCCGTACGGGCCGACGCGGGTGCGCCGCAGGGCCGTCAGGTGGCCGCCCACGCCCGTGTCGGCGCCCAGGTCACGGGCGAGGGCCCGCACGTAGGTGCCGGAGGAGCAGACGACGGAGACGAGCACGTCCTGCACGGGCGTGCCGTCGGCCGCCTCGGCGGGGTGCACGGCGTGCACGGTGAAGGAGGAGACCGTCACCGGGCGGGCGGGGATCTCGAAGTCCTCGCCCTCGCGCGCCCGCTTGTAGGAGCGCTTGCCGTCGATCTTGATGGCGCTGACCTTGGAGGGCACCTGCATGATGTCCCCGGTCAGCTTGGCGACCCCGGCGTCGATGGCCTCGCGGGTGACCGCGGAGGCGTCCCGTGACGAGGTGATCTCGCCCTCGGCGTCGTCGGTGATCGTGTCCTGGCCGAGCCGGATGGTGGCCACGTACTCCTTCTCGGTCAGCGCGAGGTGACCGAGGAGCTTGGTGGCCCGCTCGATGCCGAGGACGAGCACACCGGTCGCCATCGGGTCGAGCGTCCCCGCGTGGCCGATGCGCCGGGTGCGGGCGATGCCCCGCATCTTCGCGACGACGTCGTGCGAGGTGAAGCCGGCCGGCTTGTCGACGATGATCAAGCCGTCCGGACCGTCGTACTTCTGCTTCATTCGGCGGTCGCGTCCCCGTTGTCACCCGGCTTGCGGTACGGGTCGGCCTCGCCGGCGTAGTCCGCGCCGGAGGACGCCTGGCGGACCTGGGCGTCGGAGGCCCGCGCCCGGTCCAGGAGGTCCTCGATGGTGCGGGCGGTGTCCGGCAGGGCGTCCGCCACGAAGGTCAGCGTCGGCGTGAACTTGGTGCCCGCCGCCTTGCCGACCTCCGAGCGCAGGATGCCCTTGGCGCTCTCCAGGCCGGCCGCGGCGCTGGCGCGCTCCTCGTCGTCGCCGTAGACCGTGTAGAAGACCGTAGCCTCCCGCAGGTCGCCGGTGACTCGGGTGTCCGTGATGGTCACGTGCGAGCCGAGCCGCGGGTCCTTGATTCCGCGCTGCAGCTTCTGGGCGATCACCTCGCGGATGAGGTCCGCCAGCCTTTTCGCCCGCGCGTTGTCGGCCACTGGTCCGTCTCCTTCTCGTCTTTCCAGCAATGTGCTCTGGGGGCGCCCACGACGGCCCGGTCAGTCGTCGTGGTCGCCGTGGAACCGCCGTCGTACCGACAGCAGCTCCACTTCGGGCCGTGCGGCGACCAGGCGCTCGCAGCGGTCCAGTATGTCCGTGAGGTGCCCCGCGTCCCCGGAGACCGCCGCCACTGCAATGGTGGCCCTGCGGTACAGGTCCTGCTCGCCGGTCTCCGCCACGCTGACCGCGTACTTGCGGTGCAGCTCGGCGACGATCGGGCGGACGACGGAGCGCTTCTCCTTCAGCGACCGGACGTCGCCGAGGAGCAGGTCGAAGGACAGTGTCCCTACATACATGTGTGACGGGTGAAGCCCACCCGGGAGGCGTGAGGTGCAGGTCTGCTTGAAACCGTACACGCAACGGCCGGGGCCGATCGACGGAAATATGATCCCGCCGACCGGCCCCGGCTGCAGCTATGCGGTTCAGCCGCGCGGCTTCTCGCGCATCTCGTACGTCGCAATGACGTCGTCGACCTTGATGTCGTTGAAGTTTCCGAGGTTGATACCACCCTCGAAGCCCTCGCGGATCTCGGTGACGTCGTCCTTGAAGCGACGCAGACCGACGATGGTGAGGTCCTCGGCGACGACCTTGCCGTCGCGGATGAGGCGCGCCTTGGTGTTGCGCTTGACCTCGCCGGAGCGGATGAGGACACCCGCGATGTTGCCCAGCTTGGACGAGCGGAAGATCTCGCGGATCTCCGCCGTACCGAGCTCGACCTCTTCGTACTCCGGCTTCAGCATGCCCTTCAGGGCCGCCTCGATCTCCTCGATCGCCTGGTAGATGACCGAGTAGTACCGGACGTCGACGCCCTCGCGCTCGGCCATCTGCGTGGCACGGCCCTCGGCGCGGACGTTGAAGCCGATGACGATCGCGTCGGAGCCGGACGCCAGGTTGATGTCGGACTCGGTGACCGCACCCACGCCGCGGTGCAGCACGCGGATGTCGACCTCCTCGCCCACATCGAGCTGGAGCAGCGAGGACTCGAGAGCCTCGACCGAACCGGACGCGTCGCCCTTGATGATGAGGTTGAGCTGCTGGATCTCGCCGGCCTTGAGCACCTTGTCGAGGTCCTCGAGGGACACCCGGCGGGTGCGCTTGGCGAAGGCGGCGTTGCGCTCGCGCGCAGCGCGCTTCTCGGCGATCTGGCGGGCCGTGCGGTCCTCGTCGACGACGAGGAAGTTGTCGCCGGCGCCCGGGACGTTGGTCAGACCGAGGACGAGGACCGGGGTCGAGGGACCCGCCTCCTCCACGTTCTGGCCCTTGTCGTCGAGCATCGCGCGGACACGGCCGTAGGCGTCACCGGCGACCATCGTGTCGCCGACGCGGAGGGTACCGCGCTGGACGAGGACGGTGGCCACGGCGCCGCGACCGCGGTCGAGGTGGGCCTCGATCGCGATGCCCTGCGCGTCCTGCTCCGCGTTGGCGCGCAGGTCGAGCGCGGCGTCGGCGGTCAGGACGACGGCCTCGAGCAGCTTGTCGATGTTCAGACCCTGCTTGGCGGAGATGTCGACGAACATCGTGTCGCCGCCGTACTCCTCGGCCACCAGGCCGAACTCGGTCAGCTGACCGCGGACCTTGGTCGGGTCGGCGCCCTCGACGTCGATCTTGTTGACCGCGACCACGATCGGCACGTCGGCCGCCTTGGCGTGGTTCAGGGCCTCGATCGTCTGCGGCATGACACCGTCGTTGGCCGCCACCACGAGGATCGCGATGTCGGTCGACTTCGCACCACGGGCACGCATGGCGGTGAACGCCTCGTGACCCGGGGTGTCGATGAAGGTGATCTTGCGCTCTTCGTCGTTGACCTCGGTCGCGACCTGGTAGGCACCGATGTGCTGGGTGATGCCACCGGCCTCGCCCGCGACCACGTTGGTCTTGCGGATCGCGTCGAGCAGTCGCGTCTTACCGTGGTCGACGTGACCCATGACGGTCACGACCGGCGGACGCGCGACGAGCATCTCCTCGCCGCCCTCGTTCTCACCGAACTCGATGTCGAACGACTCGAGGAGCTCGCGGTCCTCCTCCTCGGGGCTGACGATCTGAACCGTGTAGTTCATCTCGTCGCCGAGGAGCTGCAGCGTCTCGTCGGAGACGGACTGCGTGGCCGTGACCATCTCGCCGAGGTTCATCATCACGGCGACGAGCGACGCCGGGTTGGCGCCGATCTTCTCCGCGAAGTCGGTGAGGGAGGCACCACGCGACAGGCGAATGGTGTCGCCGTTGCCGCGCGGCAGCATCACGCCGCCCACGGACGGGGCCTGCATGGCCTCGTACTCCTGGCGACGCTGGCGCTTGGACTTGCGGCCACGACGGGCCGGACCACCGGGACGGCCGAAGGCGCCCTGCGTGCCACCACGGGCACCCGGGCCACCGGGACGACCGCCGAAGCCACCGGGACGACCGCCGCCGAAGCCGCCGCCACCACCGGGGCCACCGCCACCGGGACGGCCGGCGAAGCCGCCGCCGCCACCCGGACGACCGCCGCCGCCCGGACCGGCCGGACGACCGGCGAAGCCGGGACGACCGGCACCGCCACCGGGACGGCCTGCACCGCCACCGGGACGGCCGGCGCCACCGGGGCCCGGACGCGGGCCGGCGGCCGGACGCTGCGGCATCATGCCCGGGTTCGGGCGGTTGCCGGCGGGGCCGGGACGCGGAGCGCCGCCCGGAGCCTGCGGACGGGGCATGCCACCGGGGGTCGGACGGGGACCGGCGCCCTGCGGACGCGGGCCACCGGGGCCGCCCTGCGGGCGGGGACCGGCGGGGCCGGGCTGGCCGGGGCGGGGCGCGCCACCGGGACGCGGGGCCTGCGGCCGGGCCATGCCGGTGGAGCCACCGGAGGTGAAGGGGTTGTTGCCCGGGCGGGGACCGGCCGGACGGGCGCCGGGGCGCGGTGCACCCTGGCCACCGGGGCGCGGACCGGCCGGACGGCCGCCCTCACGCTGACCGGACGGGCCCGGACGGGCGCCGGGGCGCGGCGCCGGGGCGCCGGCGGGCTTCGGCGCGGCCGGGGCCGGCGCCTGGGGGGCCTGGAACTCCGGCTCCGCGGGGGCGGCGGGGGCGGGCTTGGGGGCCGCCGGACCGGGCTTGGGACCCGGACGCGGGCCCGGCGTCGGCGCGGGGCCGGCGCTCGGGGTGGCGGGCTTGGGGGCGGGCGCCGCGGCCGGCTTGGGGGCCGGGGCGGCGGGCCGGGCCGGGGCACCCGGAGTGGGGGCACCCGGCTTCGGCGGCGCGGCCTTGCGCGGCGCCGCGGGCTTGGCAGCGGCCTTGCCGGCGTTGCCGCCGGGCCCCTGCAGCGCGTCAGTCAGTTTGCGGACGACCGGCGCCTCGATGGTCGAGGACGCCGAACGGACGAATTCACCAAGTTCTTGGAGCTTGGCCATGACGACCTTGCTCTCCACTCCGAACTCCTTGGCGAGTTCGTATACCCGGACCTTAGCCACTTCGCTCCTTCTAGGTCCGGGTGTCCACCGGACCGTCGCTACTTCATGGGCGTACTCATCGCGTACTCATCGAGTGCTCATCGCAATCTCGACCTACTTCCAACTCGCGAGGTACCTGACCGCACGGTCTCCCGTGCCGTTCTTCTTACGGTGTTGCCTGGCAGTGCAGCCGTTACCGGTCGGTCTGTTCGATGTGCCGGCGCAGCTCCGCGGTGTCGAGCGGCCCCTGGATCCGGAAGGCCCGGGGAAACGCCCGGCGGCGGACCGCCAGCTCGAGACAGACCAGTGTGGGGTGCACGGATGCACCCCGGCCGGGCAGCGTACCGCGAGGATCGGGGACGCATGCGCCCCCGGCCACCACGGTCCGCAGCAGTTCGCTCTTGGCCGCTCGCTCCCGGCACCCCACACAGGTGCGCTCAGGGCATGCGCGGGCATGCGTCCGGCCAGACACTGGTTAAGTCTACCTCCCCGCGCCGACCTCACCCCTTCGGGGCACTGATCGTGCGCGTATGCGTTTCGGCCATGATCGACCGCTTTCCGGGTCCGGAAGGCGCCGGTCGGGGGTCGCGGCTCTCCGGCGGGGTCGTTTTACGGACGTTCCGGACCGCTTGGGAGGAGCGCACGCGCGCTCCCCCTCACCCCCGAGCGCCCACCGGGTGATCGGGCGCCCCGGGTGCTCAGGCGCCCTCGGCCTGCGCCGGCTGCTCGGTGTCGGGACGGATGTCGATCCGCCAGCCGGTCAGCCGGGCCGCGAGCCGGGCGTTCTGCCCCTCCTTGCCGATGGCGAGGGAGAGCTGGTAGTCGGGCACGGTCACCCGGGCGGAGCGCGCGGCCAGATCCACGATCTCGACCTTGCTCACCCGTGCGGGGGACAGAGCGTGGGCCACCAGCTCGGCGGGGTCGTCCGACCAGTCGACGATGTCGATCTTCTCGCCGTTCAGCTCGGCCATCACCGCGCGCACCCGGCCGCCCATCGGGCCGATGCAGGCACCCTTGGCGTTCAGCCCGGAACGGGTCGAACGCACGGCGATCTTGGTGCGGTGACCGGCCTCGCGGGCGATGGCGGCGATCTCCACCGAGCCGTCCGCGATCTCCGGCACCTCCATGGCGAAGAGCTTCTTCACCAGGTTCGGGTGGGTGCGCGAGAGCGTCACGGACGGGCCGCGCACGCCCTTGGCCACGCGCACCACGTACGTGCGCAGGCGGGTGCCGTGCTTGTACTCCTCGCCGGGGACCTGCTCCTGCACCGGCAGGATGGCCTCCAGCTTGCCGATGTCGACCAGGACGTTCTTGGGGTCCTTGCCCTGCTGCACGATGCCCGCGACGACGTCGCCCTCGCGGCCGGCGAACTCACCGAAAGTGATCTCGTCCTCGGCGTCGCGCAGACGCTGGAGGATGACCTGCTTCGCGGTGGTCGCGGCGATCCGGCCGAAACCGGACGGGGTGTCGTCGAACTCCCGGGGCTCCTCGCCCTCGGGAAGGTCCTGCGGGTCCTCCTTGGCCCACACCGTCACGTGGCCGGTGGCCCGGTCGAGCTCCACGCGGGCGCGCTTCCGGCTCCCCTCCGTGCGGTGGTAGGCGATGAGGAGGGCCGACTCGATCGCCTCGACCAGCAGGTCGAAGGAGATCTCCTTCTCTCGCACCAGACCCCGCAGGGCACTCATGTCGATGTCCACGGCTACGCCTCCTCTTGGCTCTCGTCGGTCTCGTCGTCTGCGGCCCGCTCCGTGGCCTTGCGGTTGAACTCGATCTCCACGCGCGCCTTCGCGATCTCGTCGAAGGCCAGGCGGCGGGCGGTGGGCTTGCGGCCCTTGACGCCCGGCACCTCCAGATCGAGCCCCTCGTCGTCCACGGCGACGATCCGCGCGACGAGCTCACCGCCCTCGGCCAGCTGCGCCTTGATCAACCGGCCCGTGGCACGGACGTAGTGGCGCGGGTGGGTCAGGGGGCGGTCGGCACCGGGAGAGGTGACCTCCAGGACGTAGGGGGTGGCCCCCATGACGTCCGACTCGTCGAGCCTGGCGGAGATGTCGCGACTGAGATCCGCACAGGTGTCCAGCTGGACACCCTCGTCGGAATCCACCACGATGCGCAGCACACGCCGCTTCCCGGCCGGGGTCACCTCGATCTCTTCCAGGTCCAGCTCCCGCGCGCTCACGAGGGGGGCCAGCAGCTCGCGCAGCCGCTCGCTCTGGGTGGTGCTCATCCGGGTGACTCCTCGGCCGCGTGTGCTGTTGTGGGAAAGTCGCGTGTCAGGTCAAAGCCTATCTGTTCCGGCAGCCGGCTGACGATTCGGTGCCCGGGTCCGCGGCGGCCCCCCGGCGCGCCGGTACGCTCACGTGCGGTGATCATGCCGGGAGGCCGGCCGACGGCGAGACGAGGCGGGATTGAGGATCGTGCCGCTTGCGACCACGACGCGGGGCCCGGGCGGGCCGCGCAGACGCAGCGTATTGGGCGGGGCCGCCGCGGCCCTGCTGGGCGGGGGCGCCGCGGCGCTGCTCACCGGATGCTCCGGGAGCGGCGCGGGCTCCGGTGGTGAGGATTCCGCCACCGCGCAACGGCTGAAAGAACGCGCCGGGCAGCAGTCCGCCGCGCTCCTGGCGCACTACGACGCCACCCTCGCCGCCCACCCCGGGCTCGCCCCACGGCTGCGGCCCCTGCGCGCAGAAGTGGCCCGCCACGCCGAGGCCTTCGGCCCGGGCCCGGGCAGCCCCTCCCCGTCGGCCGGCGCCGGCGCGCCCCCGGACGTACCGCAGGACGAGAAGGCCGCCCTCGCCGCCCTCGCCGAGGCCGAACGGCGCACCGCCGACACCCGCACCGCGGCCCTGGCCGCCGCCCCGCCCGGCCTCGCCCGCCTCCTGGCCTCCGTGGCCGCCTCGGGCGCCGCCCACGCCTACCTGCTGACCGGAGCCGCCGCATGACCGCCCCCGCCGCCGTGACCGCCGCCGCCCAGGCGGCCCTGGCCGCCGAACACGCGGCGGTGTACGGGTACGGGGTCGTGGGCGCCCGCGTCGAGGAGGGGCGCGCCAGCGACGCCCGCGAGGCCCACGAGGCCCACCGGGCCCGGCGCGACGCGCTGACCCGCGCCGTACGCGGCCTGGGCGCCGAACCCGTCGCCGCGGCCGCCGCCTACGCGCTGCCCTTCGCGGTGCCCGACGGCGCCGCGGCGCTGCGGCTCGCCGCCGAGCTCGAACGCCGGCTCACCGCGGTCTACGCCGACCTCGTCCGGGCCGCCACCGGCGACCTGCGCGGCGAGGCGGCCGCCGGGCTGCGCGAAGCGGCGGTGCGCGCGGCACGCTGGGACGGGGGCAGCGTAGCCTTCCCTGGGCTCACCGAGCGGGCCGCTCCCGACAGGTCCTGACCTGCGGGAAGCCGCACGGCGGGCCGGGGAAGCAACGAAAGGGACAGCTCAGGGATGGCCATCAGCAACGACCGCCTCGCACCTCCGGAGAGGCTGGTGCGAACCCTGGGCTCGGACCCCGCGGCCGGCGAGGCCGAACGCCGCTGGCTCGACGAGCTCCCGGAACGCGCCCGCACCGTCCTCGCCCGCCGGCAGCTGACACCCGAACGGGTGCAGGTGCCCGGCGGCCGCACCAGCATGGTGATCCTCGTCCGGCAGGCCGACGGCACACCCGCAGCGCTCAAGCTCAGCCCCCCGTCCAGCGGGACGACCGCCCTCGAACACGCCGCGCTCGCCCACTGGGACGGCCTCGGCGCCGTACGCGTCCTGGACGCCGACCCCGAGGAGGGGGCGCTGCTGCTGGAACGGCTGCACGCCGACGTCAGCCTGCGCTCGCTGGCCGAGCCCAAGGCCCAGCTGGAGGCCGCCGCCACCCTGCAGCGCCTGTGGGTGCCGGCCCCGGCCGGCGCCCCGTTCCCGTCGGTGGCCGACCACACCGGCGCCACGGCCGCCGTCCTGCGCGAGCGGCGCGAGGCGCCCTGGGCGGCCGACGCGCGCGCCCTCGTCGACGAGGCACTCGAAGCCCGCGACGCGCTGGTCGCCGGCCGCCCGGACGAGACGGTGCTGCTGCACGGCGAGTACCACCAGGGCACGGTGCTCTCCGGCGACCGCATGCCCTGGCTGGCCATCGCCCCCCGTCCCCTGGCCGGCGAACGCGCCTACGACCTCGCCTGGCTGGTCCGCGACCGGCTCGACACGCTGCTGGCGGCGCCGGGAGCGGGGGCGGCGGCGCGGCGCCGGGTGGCGAAGCTGGCGGAGTCCCTGGAGGTGGACGCGGACCGCTTGCGCGGCTGGACGCTCTTCCGGGCGACGGAGGCGGGGGTGCGGGAGCTTGCGGCCGGCGCCCGCAGGCAGGGCGAACTCCTCCTGGAGTTCGCGGGGTTGCTGTAGGGCGGCCAGGCCGTGTCCGGCGGATCATGCAGCGCCCCGTCAGGGGCGCGGGGAACTGCGCGATCGGCCACCGACGGCCCGCAGCTGACACACCACCCCGGGGTCCGGGCGATCTGCGGGCGCGTCGTGGCTTGTCGCGCAGTTCCCCGCGCCCCTGACGGGGCGCCGTGGTGGCGCGTGACGAAGATCCGCCGGACAGGCCCTGGGCCGGGCAGCCCTGCCGGCCCGGGCCGTCCCGGGCGGCTCAGGCGCCGGCGGCTCGTACTCGGGTCACCGCCTCGTCCACCGGCAGTTCCTCCCGCTCCCCCGTCCGGCGGTCCTTGAGTTCGACCACCCCGTCAGGGGCGCGGCGCCCGACCACCAGGATCGTCGGCACCCCGATCAGCTCCGCATCCGCGAACTTCACCCCCGCCGACACCCCCGTGCGGTCGTCGAGGAGCACCCGCACCCCCTCCCCCGCCAGCCGTTCGGCGATCGTCGTGGCCAGCTCCAGCTGTGCCGCCTTGCCCGCCGCCACGACGTGGACGTCCGCGGGGGCGATCTCGCGGGGCCAGCACAGGCCGGCCTCGTCGTGGGTCTGTTCGGCCAGGGCGGCCACGACGCGGGAGACGCCGATGCCGTAGGAGCCCATCGTGACGCGAACGGGCTTGCCCTCGGGGCCGAGGACGTCCAGGGCGAAGGCGTCGGCGTACTTGCGTCCGAGCTGGAAGATGTGGCCGATCTCGATCGCCCGCCCGACCTCCAGGCCGGCCCCGCAGCGGGGGCAGGGGTCGCCGGGTTCGACCACGACGACGTCCAGGTAGCGGTCGACGGTGAAGTCGCGGCCGCACACCACGTTGCGGGCGTGGGTGTCGGGCTTGTTGGCGCCGGTGATCCAGGCGGTGCCGGGGGCGATGCGGGGGTCGGCGAGGTAGGGGATGTCCAGGCCCTGGGGGCCGACGTAGCCGCGGACGAGGTCGCTCCGGCCGGTGAAGTCCTCGGCGGTGACGAGTTCCACGACGGCCGGCGCGAGGTGCTCGGCGAGCTTGCCGAGGTCGACCTCGCGGTCGCCCGGGACGCCGACGGCCGTGATCTCGCCGTCGACCTTGACCAGGAGGTTCTTCAGGGTGGCGGACGCGGGTACGCCCAGGTGCGCGGCGAGCGCGTCGATGGTGGGGGTGCCGGGCGTGGGGAGTTCCTCGGCCGGTGCGTGGGCGGCGGGGTCGCCGGGGGCGACGACCGTGGTGACGGCCTCGGTGTTGGCGGCATAGTCGCAGTGCGGGCAGTCGACGAAGGTGTCCTCGCCGGCCGCGGCCGGGGCGAGGAACTCCTCGGACGCCGAGCCGCCCATGGCGCCGGAGACGGCGGAGACGATCCGGTGATCCAGGCCGAGGCGGGCGAAGATGCGCTGGTACGCGGTGCGGTGGAGGCGGTAGGAGGCGGCGAGTCCCTCGTCGTCGATGTCGAAGGAATAGGAGTCCTTCATCTGGAACTCGCGGGCGCGCAGCACGCCGGAGCGGGGCCGGGCCTCGTCGCGGTACTTCGTCTGGATCTGATACAGGATCACGGGCAGGTCCTTGTAGGACGCGCACTGGTCCTTGACCGTGAGGGTGAAGATCTCCTCGTGGGTGGGCCCGAGGAGGTGGTCGGCGCCCTTGCGGTCCGTGAGCCGGAAGAGTTCGTCGCCGTACTCCTTCCAGCGGCCGCTGGTCTCGTAGGGCTCCTTGGGCAGCAGGGCGGGCAGCAGCACCTCCTGGCCGCCGATGGCGTCCATCTCCTCGCGCACCACGCGGGCGACGTTGTCGAGGACCTTCTTGCCCAGCGGCAGCCACGTCCACATGCCCGAGGAGGTGCGGCGGACGTACCCGGCGCGGACCAGCAGCCGGTGGCTCGCGGTCTCGGCGTCGGCCGGGTCCTCGCGCAGCGTCTTGAGCAGGGTCGTGGACATGCGCTGCAGGGGGGCCATGGGTCGTCTCCCGGGTGCGTGACGTGCGGCGTTGGCCCGGAGACTAGCTGGGCTGGGCGCCTTGCGCGCAACCGTTTTCCGGGGCGAGCAGCGGCAGTTGCGCGCCCATCACGGCGTACGGGCTCGCGGCGCTGGGGAAGACGACGTGCCGGGCCAGGTCGCGGTAGCCGAGCTTGCGGTACAGGGCGCGGGCCGGGCTGTCCTTGTCGATGGCGGACAGGATGGAGCGCGGCTCGTCCGCCGTGGAGGTGATGGCGGTGATGAGGGTGCGCCCGATGCGGCGGTTCTGGAATGCGGGGTGGACGTGCAGTTCGGTGATGACGAAGGAGTCGTCGAGCCAGCCGTCGTGTCCGTTGGCCCGCAGGTACGGCTCGACGACCATGGACCACCAGTGGCTGCGGTCGTTGGGCATCCCGTAGACGAAGCCGACGAGCCGCCCCTCGGCCGTGGTGGCGCCCAGGGCGCGCGCTCCCGGGCTGGTGAGGTGCCGCAGCACGATGTGCCGCCGGACCCCGACCTCCTCGGGGGTCAGCCCGAAGGCGACGGCCTGCACGGCCAGTGCCTCGTCCACCCGCGCGGCGAGGTCGAGCGGTCCGACCGTGATGTCATCCATGGCGCGAGGCTACCCGGCCGTCCGCCCGGGGCCCGACCGCATCGGATGCGACCTCATCAGAACAGGACGCTCATGAACGCGCCGACCTCCTGGAAGCCGACGCGGCGGTAGGCGGCGCGGGCCGCGGTGTTGTAGTCGTTGACGTACAGGCTGACCACCGGGGCGACCTCGCGCAGCGCGTAGCCCAGGACGGCGGTCATGCCGGCGACGGACAGGCCCCTGCCGCGGTACTCGGGGGCCACCCACACGCCCTGGATCTGGCAGGCGAGGTCGGTGGCGGCGCCGATCTCCGCCTTGAAGACTACGCGCCCGTCCTCGACGCGGGCGAAGGACCGCCCGGAGCCCACGAGCTCGGCAACCCGGGCCTGGTAGAGCAGTCCGCCGTCGCCGGCGAGGGGCGAGACGCCGACCTCCTCGGTGAACATGGCCACGCACGCGGGCATGATCAGGTCCATCTCGTCCTTGCGGATGCGCCGCACCAGCGGGTCGGGGGCCAGGCCCGCGGGCATGGACCGGGTGACCATCAGCGGCTGGTGGGCGCGGACCTCGCGGGCCGGGCCCCAGTGCGGTTCGAGCAGGGACCACAGGGCGGCGGTCGCCTCGGCCGGGCCCACGATCGACGAGCAGCGGCGTCCGGTGCGCCGGGCCCGGTCGGCGAAGGCGCGTACGGCCTCGGGGCCGGCGCACACCGGGACCAGGTTGGCGCCGGCGTAGCACAGGGACTCCAGTCGGCCTTCCGCGTACCAGCCCCACATCTCTCCGCCGAGCCGCCAGGGGTCGAGGCCGGCGACACGGACCCGCGCGGCGACGAAGGCGTTGGCCACGGGATCGCGGTCGAGGACGCCGAGGGCCGCGTCCAGATCGGCGGGGCCCAGGACCTTGGTGGTGGTCGTCGTCAGCACGTGTCGGATTGCCTCACCGTGGCGGGGCCGCAGGCCGGGGAAGTGGATCCTGGCACTGTACCTCCCCGCTTGCGCCACCGCCCCGCCGCGGCGGAGGCCGGGCGGGGCGGGCAGGGGGCGCGGGTGTGTCAGCCGGCGACGCTGACCGAGGGCTCGCCGGAGGCGACGCCTTCGGCCTCCATCTTCTCGGCGAGCTTCATGGCCTCCTCGATGAGCGTCTCCACGATCTTCGACTCGGGAACGGTCTTGATGACCTCGCCCTTGACGAAGATCTGACCCTTGCCGTTGCCGGAAGCGACACCGAGGTCGGCCTCACGCGCCTCGCCCGGGCCGTTGACCACACAGCCCATGACGGCCACGCGCAGCGGCACCTCCATGCCCTCCAGACCCGCGGTGACCTCGTCGGCGAGCTTGTACACGTCCACCTGGGCACGGCCGCAGGACGGGCACGAGACGATCTCCAGCCGGCGCTGACGCAGACCCAGGGACTCCAGGATCTGGATGCCGACCTTGATCTCCTCCGCCGGCGGGGCGGAGAGGGAGACGCGGATGGTGTCGCCGATGCCCTCCGAGAGCAGGGCGCCGAAGGCGACGGCCGACTTGATGGTGCCCTGGAAGGCCGGACCCGCCTCGGTCACGCCCAGGTGGAGGGGGTAGTCGCACTGGGCGGCGAGCTGGCGGTAGGCGTTGACCATCACGACCGGGTCGTTGTGCTTGACCGAGATCTTGATGTCCCGGAAGCCGTGCTCCTCGAAGAGCGACGCCTCCCACAGGGCGGACTCGACGAGGGCCTCCGGCGTCGCCTTGCCGTACTTCTGCAGCAGGCGGCGGTCGAGGGAGCCGGCGTTCACGCCGATGCGGATCGGCACACCGGCGTCGCCGGCCGCCTTCGCGATCTCCTTGACCTTGTCGTCGAACTGCTTGATGTTGCCGGGGTTGACGCGGACGGCGGCACAGCCGGCGTCGATCGCGGCGAAGACGTACTTCGGCTGGAAGTGGATGTCCGCGATCACCGGGATCTGCGACTTGCGGGCGATGATCGGCAGCGCGTCGGCGTCGTCCTGGGTCGGGCAGGCGACGCGCACGATCTGGCAGCCGGAGGCGGTGAGCTCGGCGATCTGCTGCAGGGTCGCGCCGATGTCGGAGGTGCGCGTCGTCGTCATGGACTGCACCGAGACGGGGGCGTCGCCGCCGACGGCCACGGATCCGACCTGGATCTTGCGGCTGACCCTGCGGTCGGCGAGCTTGATCGGAACGGAAGGCATTCCAAGCGAAATCGCTGTCATCTGGCGAGCAACCCCAAGGTATGAATCAAGGTCCCGAGATCGGCGGGCTCCGACTCCGAGGTTACGGCACGAGCTCCCTTCGGAGCACATTGCCGGTCCCCTGGCGGGGGCGCGCGGGGGCGCCTGCGGCGGACTGTTCCCCAGCCCCGCCCCTTCGCCGTTTCCCGGGGGCAAGCCCCCGGACCCCCGGACCAGGCTTCGCCCGGTGTCCTCAAACGCCGGACGGGCTGAAATCAGCCCGTTGGGGGCACCCCCAGCAGTAGCTGGGGGAGATTGAGGACGACAGCCCCACTACGTCAGCCGTACCGGGTTCACCACGTCCGCGATGAGCACCAGCAGCGTGAAGCACACGAAGATGCCCGCCACCACGTACGCCACCGGCATCAGCTTCGCCACGTCGAAGGGGCCCGGGTCGGGGCGCCGGAAGACCTTGGCGACGGTGCGCCGTACGGACTCCCACAGCGCGCCCGCGATGTGCCCGCCGTCCAGCGGCAGCAGCGGCAGCATGTTGAACAGGAAGAGCGACAGGTTGAAGCCCGCCACCAGGAAGAGCATGGTGGCGATCTGCTGCGACGGCGGGATGTCGAGGTTGAACACCTCGCCGCCGACCCGTGCGGCGCCGACGACGCCCATCGGGGAGTCCGCCTTGCGCTCGCCGCCGTCGAAGGCGGCGTTCCACAGGTCGGGGATCTTGCCGGGCAGGTCGATCAGGGATTCGACGCCGGACTGGACCATGTCGCCCATGCGGTCGACGGACTGCCCGAAGGACTGCTGGACGACGCCGGTGGCAGGCGTGAAGCCGAGGAAGCCGGCGGTGACGTACTCGCCCTTGATGGGGGCGCCCTTGCCGTCGTACTTCTGGACCTGGTTGGAAATCAGGTCCGCGTGCAGCGTCTTCTCGGTGCCGTCGCGCTCGACCGTGATCGTGGCCGGGCCGGTGGTGCGGCGGATCTCCTTCTGGAGGGTGCCCCAGTCGCCGACGCGGTGGCCGTTGAAGGCGACGATGCGGTCCTTGGGCTGGAGGCCGGCGGCCTTGGCCGGGGAGTCCTTGGCGCCGGTGGGGCACTTGTCGGCCGGGCTGCTGGCCTTGACGACGCAGTCGGAGACCTGGGAGACGGTGGTGGTCTGCGTGGAGACGCCGAAGGTCATCATGACGCCGAGGAAGACCACGACGGCCAGGACGAGGTTCATGAAGGGCCCGGCGAACATGACGATCACGCGCTTCCACGGCTTGCGCGTGTAGAACATGCGGGTCTCGTCGCCGGGGCGCAGCTCCTCGTAGGCGGCGGAGCGGGCGTCCTCGATCATGCCGCGCCAGGGGGAGGTGGAGCGGGCGCTGATGCGGCCGTCCTCGCCGGGCGGAAACATGCCGATCATGCGGATGTAGCCGCCGAGCGGGACGGCCTTGATGCCGTACTCGGTCTCGCCCTTCTTCCGCGACCACAGGGTCGGCCCGAAGCCGACCATGTACTGCGGCACCCGGATGCCGAACATCTTCGCGGTCGACAGGTGGCCCAGCTCGTGCCAGGCGATGGAGAAGAGCAGGCCCACCACGAAGACGACTATCCCGAGGACGGTCATCAGTGCTGTCATGCGCGGGCCTCCGAGGTCGTACGAGCCGCCAGTTCGCGGGCCCGGGCGCGGGCCCAGGTCTCCGCCTGCAGGACGTCCGAGAGGGTCAGGCGGGTTCCCGCGGCGGGGGTGCCGTGTTCCGCCACCACCTCGGCGACGGTGTCCACGATCCCATTGAACGGCAGCTGCCCGCTCAGGAACGCATCGACGCACTCCTCGTTGGCGGCGTTGAAGACGGCGGGGGCGGTGCCGCCGAGGGCGCCGACGTGCCGGGCGAGGTCGACGGAGGGGAAGGCCTCGGTGTCGAGGGGGAAGAATTCCCAGGTGGAGGCCTTGGACCAGTCGAAGGCGGGGGCGGCGTCGGGCACCCGGTCGGGCCAGCCGAGGCCGATGGCGATGGGGCCGCGCATGTCCGGCGGGGTGGCCTGGGCGAGGGTGGAGCCGTCGGTGAATTCCACCATCGAGTGGACGTACGACTGGGGGTGGACGACGACCTCGATGCGCTCGAAGGGGATGTCGTAGAGCAGGTGGGCCTCGATGACCTCGAGGCCCTTGTTGACCAGGGTGGCCGAGTTGATCGTGATGACCGGGCCCATGGACCAGGTGGGGTGGGCCAGCGCGTCCTGAGGGGTCACGGAGGCCAGCTCCGCCTTGGTGCGGCCGCGGAAGGGGCCGCCGGAGGCGGTGACGACGAGCTTGCGCACCTCGGAGCGGGTGCCGCCGAGGAGGGCCTGGAAGAGGGCGGCGTGCTCGGAGTCGACGGGGATGATCTGCCCGGGCTTGGCGACGGCCTTGACCAGGGGGCCGCCGACGATCAGCGATTCCTTGTTGGCCAGGGCCAGGGTGCGGCCGGCCTCCAGGGCGGCGAGGGTGGGGGCCAGGCCGATGGAGCCGGTGATGCCGTTGAGGACGGTGTGGCACTGGCTGCGGGCGAGCTCGGTGGCCGCGTCGGGGCCGGCGAGGACCTCGGGCAGCGGCTCGCGGCCGTAGCGGGCGGCCAGGGCCTCGCGCAGGGCGGGCTCCTTGTCCGCCTGCGCGACGGCGACCGTGCGGACCCCCAGTCTGTGCGCCTGCTCGGCGAGCAGCTCCACCCGGCCGCCGGCGGCGGACAGGGCGGTGACCGTGAACCGCTCGGGGTTGCGCAGCACCAGGTCGATGGCCTGGGTGCCGACCGAACCGGTCGAGCCGAGGATCACGATCTCGCGCGGGCCGCCTCCGGGCACGGCGGCGGAGTAGCGCAGGTGGGGGTCAGCGAGGGAGTCCGTCATCCCCCCATTGTGGCCGTACCGCCGGTCCGGCCCGACAGCGCGTCCCGGCAGTACGACCCGGTGGGGTTCACCCGTTCATCGGATCGGGGGTTCTTCGGCTCACCGGATCGGCCGGTGGACGTTCTCGGCCTTGGACGGGCCGGGGGTGGCGTCCGCGATCCAGGGGCCCTCGCCGCTGGGGTCGACGATGCCGGCCTCCAGCCATGTGTACGCCCCGCCCATGACGCCCGAGACGACCTTGCGGTCGAGGTCGTCGGTGTTGGTCCACAGCCGCCCGAAGAGCTCCTCGACGCGGATGCGGGACTGCCGGCAGAAGGCGTCGGCCAGCTGGTACGCCTCGGTACCGTGCTCGCCGCGGGAGCGCAGGTGCTCGGCGCGCACGCAGGCGGCGCTCATGGCGAACAGCTCGGCGCCGATGTCGACGATGCGGCCGAGGAAGCCCTGCTTGGTCTCCATGCGGCCCTGCCAGCGGGACATGGCGTAGAAGGTGGAGCGCGCCAGCTTGCGCGAGGACCGTTCGACGTAGCGCAGGTGGCGCGAGAGGTCGCGGTGGCCGGTCGGGTGGAATTCGGCGTACGTCCGCGGCAGCTGCCCGGGGCCTGCGACCAGCTTGGGCAGCCAGCGGGCGTAGAAGCCGCCGGCGCGGGCGCCGGCACGGGCCTTGTCGCCCAGGGACTTGTCCGGGTCGATGAGGTCGCCGGCGACCGACAAATGAGCGTCGACGGCCTCGCGGGCGATGAGCAGGTGCATGATCTCCGTGGAGCCCTCGAAGATCCGGTTGATGCGCGAGTCGCGCAGCATCTGCTCGGCGGGGACGGCGCGCTCGCCGCGGGCGGCCAGGGAGGCGGCGCTCTCGTAGCCGCGGCCGCCGCGGATCTGCACCAGCTCGTCCATCATCAGCCAGGCCGCCTCGCTGGCGTAGAGCTTGGCGAGGGCGGCCTCGATGCGGATGTCGTTGCGGTCCTCGTCGGCCATCTGGCTGGAGAGGTCGACGATCGCCTCCAGGGCGAAGGTCGTCGCGGCGATGTAGGAGATCTTCGAGCCGACGGCCTCGTGCTTGGCGATGGGCTTGCCCCACTGCTCACGGGCCGAGGACCACTCGCGGGCGATCTTCAGCGCCCACTTGCCGCTCGCGGCGCACATGGCGGGGATCGACAGCCGCCCGGTGTTGAGCGTGGTCAGCGCGATCTTCAGGCCGGCGCCCTCGGGGCCGATGCGGTGGGAGGCGGGCACCCGCACCTGGTGGAAGCGGGTGACGCCGTTCTCGATGCCGCGCAGGCCCATGAAGGCGTTGCGGTTCTCCACGGTGACGCCCTCGGCCGTCGCCTCGACGACGAAGGCCGTGATGCCGCCCTTGTGGCCCTCGCTGCGGGGCACGCGGGCCATGACGACGAGCAGGTCGGCGACGACGCCGTTGGTCGTCCACAGCTTCACGCCGTCGAGGACGTAGTCGTCGCCGTCGGGCACGGCGGAGGTCGCGAGCCGGGCCGGGTCGGAGCCCACGTCCGGCTCGGTGAGCAGGAAGGCGGTGATGTCGGTGCGCGCACACCGCGGCAGGAACTTCTCCTTCTGCTCCTGCGTGCCGAACAGCTTCAGCGGCTGCGGCACGCCGATCGACTGGTGGGCCGACAGCAGCGCGCCCACGACAGGGCTGACGGAGCCGACCAGAGCCAGGGCCTTGTTGTAGTAGACGTGGTTCAGACCGAGGCCGCCGTACTTCGGGTCGATCTTCATGCCGAAGGCGCCGAGCTCCTTGAGCCCGTCGACCGTCTCGTCCGGGATGCGCGCCTCACGCTCGATGCGGGCGCTGTCGATGCGCGTCTCGCAGAAGTCGCGCAGCTTGGCCAGGAACTCCTCGCCGCGCCGGACGTCGTCCGGGGCGGGCGTCGGGTGCGGATGGATCAGATCGAGACGGAACCGGCCGAGGAAGAGCTCCTTGGCGAAGCTGGGCTTCTTCCAGTCCTGCTCGCGGGCCGCCTCGGCGACCTGGCGCGCCTCGCGCTCGGAGACCGGTCGTACGGATGGTGCGGTCATCAGGCACCTCACCGCTGGAGTCGAAGGTGTCCGGTCGACTACCGACCGGTACTACTCGTCCGTATGTACCCCCATGTACCTACCCGATCCCCACCGGCTCTACCAGTCCCCGTGCACACGAGACCGCGCCCCGGGCGGAAGCGGTTGCCCGGGGCGCGGTGGTTCGGTGGAGCGGTCCGTTACAGGCTCAGGCCCGTCAGGACGAGGACGCGCTCGTAGGTGTAGTCGTCCATCGCGTAGCGCACGCCCTCGCGGCCGACGCCGGACTGCTTGGCGCCGCCGTAGGCCATCTGGTCCGCGCGGTACGACGGCACGTCGCCGATCACCACGCCGCCGACCTCCAGCGCCCGGTGGGCGCGGAAGGCGGTCTGCAGGTCGTGCGTGAAGACGCCCGCCTGCAGGCCGTACGGGGAGTCGTTGACCGCGGCGAACGCGGCCTCCTCGCCCTCGACGCGGGACAGCGTCAGGACCGGGCCGAAGACCTCCTCGCAGGCCAGGGTGGTGCCCGCCGGCACGTCGGCCAGCACGGTCGGGGCGTACGTGGCGCCCTGGCGCTTGCCGCCCGCCAGCAGCTTCGCACCCGCCGCGACGGCCTCGTCCACCCACGACTCCACGCGCTTGGCCGCGTCCTCGCTGACCAGCGGGCCCACATCGGTCGAGGCGTCGGACGGGTCGCCCGTCACCTGGGCCTCGACGGCCGCCACGACCTTCGGCACCAGACGCTCGTACAGCGAGGCGTCGGCGATCACGCGCTGCACGGAGATGCAGGACTGGCCGCCCTGGTAGTTCGAGAAGGTCGCGATGCGCTGCGCCGCCCAGTCCAGGTCGGCCTCGGAGGACCAGTCGGCCAGGACGACGGCCGCGGCGTTGCCGCCCAGCTCCAGGGTGACGTGCTTGCGCGGCACGGAGTCCAGGATCGACCAGCCCACCGGGCCGGAACCGGTGAAGGATATGACCGGCAGACGCTCGTCCTGCACCAGGGCGGGCATACGGTCGTTCGGCACCGGCAGCACGCTCCACGAGCCCGCCGGCAGATCGGTCTCGGCGAGGATCTCGCCCAGGACGAGGGACGAGATCGGCGTCGCCGGAGCCGGCTTGAGGATGATCGGGGCACCCACCGCGATCGCCGGGGCGACCTTGTGCGCGCTCAGGTTCAGCGGGAAGTTGAACGGCGCGATACCGAGGACGACGCCGCGCGGGATCCGGCGGGTCAGCGCCAGACGGCCGGTCGAACCCGGGTCGGTGTCCAGACGCTGGGCGTCACCGGCATTGAACCGGCGGGCCTCCTCCGCGGCCCAGCGGAAGACCGAGACGGCACGGCCGACCTCGCCGCGCGCCCACTTGATGGGCTTGCCGTTCTCGGCCGAGATCAGCTGGACGATCTCCTCCGTGCGCTCCGTCAGCCGCTTGGCGACGTGGTCCAGAGCGGCGGTGCGCACGTGCGCGGGCGTGGTGGCGAACTCCTCGCGCACGGCGTACGCGGCGGCGACGGCCTCCTCGACCTGCGCCTCGGTGGGCACGCTCACGGTGCCGACGAGACGACCGTCCCAGGAGTTCGTGACGTCGAAGGTCTCCTCGCCGGTGGCCTCGCGGCCGGCCAGCCAGAACGCGTGGGGAGCAGTCACAATCGGCCCTTCCCAGGTGGGGGTGTGGATGTTGGCTCCCCCACGGTAGGTCTGGGACGGCGGTGCGTCGCTTGTCCGGTATGGAGCGCGAACCGCGGCGGGTGCGCCGCAATGGAGGGGCGCCTGCGGCGGGCCGAGCCCCGGCCCCGCCCTCTCCCCGTCTCCTAGCGGGGCTGCGCCCCCTAGCACCCCCGGACCGGGCTTCGCCCGGTGTCCTCAATCGCCGGACGGGCTGAAATCAGCCCGTCCGGCGTTTGAGGACCGGGGGTCCGGGGGCGGAGCCCCCGGGAGACGGGGAGAGGGCGGGGCTGGGGAACGGCCGCCCGCAGGGCCGCCCGACCGGCGGCTGGAAAAAGCGGCTCAAAACCGTCTGAAACCTGCGTTTGCCGACCAATCGGCCGGGGATTGATCCTCTCGCTCTCAAGATTGTTTCGCGCGGTGACCCCACCGCAACAGCACCACTCCAGCCAGTCACAGAACAGGAACCCGCATGCTCCCTTCCATGCCGCGCCCCGACCGCGAAGCCTTCCTCGCCGAACCACGCGTCGGCGTCCTCGGTGTTGCCGATCCCCGGGGCGGCGGCGGTCGCGGGCCGCTGGTCGTGCCGCTCTGGTACGACTACGAGCCCGGCGGCGAGGTCGTCCTCGGCACGAACCGGGAGAGCATCAAGGCCCGGCTCTTACGCGACGCCGGGCGTTTCAGCCTCTGCGTGCAGGACGAGAAGCGGCCGTACCGCTATGTCAGCGTCGAGGGCCCGATCACCTCGATCGAGGATCCGATCGATCCGGCCGTGCGCGAGGCCCTGGCCCACCGGTACCTGGATCCGCAGGAGGCCCGCGACTACCTCGCGGCGACCGTGGCCCAGTTGCAGGACGACGTCCTGTTCCGTATGCGTCCGGAGCACTGGCGCAGTGCCGACTTCGCCGCGTTCGCGGCGGACTTCGCCGGGGAGGCGTGATGAGCGGCGCCGGCACCGGCACTTCGTTACGCCCCGACACGCTCATACCCGGCATACCCGGCATACCCGGCTACCCGCGGGACGGCCTCATACCGGAGCTGTTCGAGGCGCAGGCCGCAGCCCGCCCGGACGCGCCCGCGGCCCGGCACGGGGAGCGCGTCATGACGTACGGGCAGCTCGACGCCCACGCAGACGCCCTGGCGGCGCGCCTGGTCGCGCACGGTGTCCGGCCCGGTGAGCTGATCGGCGTGTGCGGCAGCCGCTCGCTGGAGGCGCTGGTGGCCCTGCTGGGCATCCTCAAGGCCGGCTGCGCGTACGTGCCGCTGGACGAGGACCTGCCACCGGCTCGGTTGCGGGCCATGGCCGAGGACGCGGGGCTGAGCGCGGCGGTCGCGCTGCCGGGCAGTACGCGTCGCGTGCGCGGTCTACGCGCGTCGGTCGAGGTCGGCAGCGTCGATGCGCCCGCCGGGGCACACGCCGCCGTCCCGCGCCGGACCCGCTCCGCGACCGACTGCGCCTATGTGGCCTTCACCTCCGGTACGACCGGTCGTCCCAAGCCCGTGGCGATACCCCACCGTGGCGTGGTGCGCCTGGTGCTCTCCGACTCCGAGGTGCCGCCGCCCGGTCCGGGTGACGGCGTGCTGCACGCCTACGGGCTGTCCTCGGACGCCTCGACGATCGAGATCTGGGGCGCCCTGCTGACCGGCGCCTGCCTCGTCATCGCGGATCGCGAGGAGCTGCTCTCCCCCGACGCCCTGGAACGGCTCTTCCACGCGGCGGACGTGACCGTGGCCTACCTGACGACGAGCGTCTTCCACCTCGTCGCCCGTACCCGCCCCGAGGCGCTGGCGCTGCTGCGCTTCGTCTCCGCCGGCGGGGAGGCGATGGACCCGCGACTGGCGAACGCGGTCCTCGCGGCCTGCCCGGGCACGACGGTGGTCAACTTCTACGGCCCGACCGAGAACGCCGTGGTCTCCACCGCCCACGTGCTGCGCCCGCTGCCCGAGGACGCCACGAGCGTCCCCCTGGGCCGCCCGTTCGGCGCCTCCACGTGCCACGTCCTGCGCGCCGACGGCTCGGTGGCGCAGCCGGGCGAGGAGGGGGAGCTGTACGTCGGCGGGGACGGGCTGGCCCTGGGCTACCTCGGCGATGCGCGCCTGACCGCCGAGCGGTTCGTCGCGCTGCCCGCGGTGGAGCCGGGCGGGCTGCTGTACCGCACCGGCGACCGGGTCGTACGGACCGCCGACGGGCTGCTGGAGTACCGCGGCCGCCTCGACCGCCAGGTCAAGCTGCGCGGCGCGCGCGTCGAACTCGACGAGGTGGAGGCCCGGTTACGGGCCCACGCCGAGGTCGGCGAGGCCGTCGTCGAGATGGAGTCGGGTGCCCTGACCGCCTATGTGACCGCCGCCGCGCCGGGCCGCCCCCTGCCGCTGCCCGACCTGCGCGCGTACTGCGCCCAGTGGCTGCCTCCGCAGGCCGTACCCCACCTGGTGCCCCTGGACCACTTCCCGGTGACCAGCGGCGGCAAGGTCGACCGCACCCGTCTGAGGGCCGCGGCACCCGCGCCGCACGCGGACGACCGCAGGACGGGCACCACGGACGAGCCGAGGGCCGGGGGCCTGCTCGGCGTCCTGACAGAGGTGTGGCAGCAAGTACTGCGCGTGCGTCCCCTGCCCGGCGACGACTTCTTCCTCCTCGGCGGCGACTCCCTGCTCGCCTCGGAGGCCGTCACCCGCACCCTGGCCGTGCTCGGCCTCGACGCCGCCCTGGGCTCCACCCTGATCAGGGCCCTGCTGGCCGCGCCCACGCTGGAGGGCTTCGCGGACGCCGTACGCGAAGCCCGGGGCGGTTCCCTGCGGACCGCGGGGCCGGAAGAGGTCGTCGACTTCGTCCGGGAGACCGAGCTCGGCTTCCGCCTCCCGCCCGCCGAGGGCCCGGCCCCGTGCCCGCAGGACCCGAAGGACGTCCTGCTCACCGGCGCCTCCGGCTTCGTCGGCGCCCACCTGCTGCACCGTCTGCTGCACGCGACCACCGCCCGCGTCCACTGCCCCGTACGGGCGACGAACCCGGCCCACGCCGAGCAGCGGGTGCGCACCGCACTCGCCCGCTACGGGCTGCGCCTGGAGGAGGCCGAGTGGCGGCGTGTGGAGTGCTTCCCCGGTGACCTCACCCAGCCGCGGCTGGGCCTGCCGGCCGCCCACGCCGACGCGCTGGCCGGCCGGCTGGACCTGATCGTGCACAACGGCGCCCGCGTCAACTTTCTCTATCCGTACGAACAGTTGCGCGCGGCGAACGTCGACGGCACCCGGGAGGTCGTCCGCATCGCGGCGCGACGCCGCGTGCCGGTGCACTTCGTCTCGACCGTCGCCGTCGTCGCCGGATTCGGCACCGCCGGCGTGCGCGAGGTGGCCGAGGACCTGCCGCTGGCCCACGCGGACGGGCTCACCATGGGCTACGCGGAGAGCAAGTGGGTCGCCGAGGGAGTGCTGCGGCGGGCGGCCGAACAGGGCCTGCCGGTGGCCGTCTACCGGCCGTACGAGGTGACGGGCGACCGGGTGCACGGCGTGTGCAACACCGAGACGGCCATCTGCTCGCTGTTCAAGGTGATCGCCGAGACCGGGCTGGCCCCGGACATCGAGCTGCCCATGGACTTCGTCCCCGTCGACCACCTCGCCGAGTCCCTCGTGCACATCGCCACGCACCGGCCGGCCGACGGACGCGTCCACCACCTCACCAACCCCCGCCCGGCGATGCTCTCCGACGTCCTGGAACGGATGCGCGCGGCGGGCTTCGCCCTGCGCACGCTGCCGTACGACCAGTGGGTGGGCGAGCTGGTGCGACACGTCGCCGAGAACCCGACGAGCGCCACGGCGCCGTTCGTGTCGCTGTGCGTGGACCGCAGCCGGGGCGCCGACATGTCCGTGAAGGAGATGTACCTGAAGGGGACCTTCCCGGTGCTGGGGCGGCGCAACGCCGAGGAGGCGCTGGCCGGCAGCGGCCTGCACTGCCCGCCGGTCGACGCCGCACTGCTCGACCGGTACCTGGAGTACTTCTTCACCTCCGGCTACCTCGCCCGCCCCGTCGCCCGCACCCAGGAAAAAGAATCGGAGTGCACCGCATGAGCCTGCCCGAGACCCTCATCCCCGTCCCGGAGGCCGAGCCCGGCACCGCGGGACCGCCGTGCGCCTACGCCCGCCTGCGCACGGAGGCGCCCGTCGTCAAGGCGCAGCTGCCCAACGGCGAGACGGGCTGGCTCATCAGCCGCTACGAGGACGTGCGCGCCGCGTTCGCCGACCGCCGGCTCGTCCGGCCGCTGCTGTCGGCCTGGCCGCCCCGGGAGGGGGACGACGCCCCGCCGCCGGCCCTGCCGACCTTCCTGGAGATGACCGGCGAGCACCACGAGCGCGTCCGTCGCACCGTGCTGCCGATGTTCGGCCGGAAACGGCTGGAGTTCATGGCGCCCCGGATCCGGTCGATGGCCGGGGAACTCGTCGACGCCATGGTCGCCGGGGCGGACGGCGGGACCGCGGACCTCGTCGCCTCCTACGCCGACCCGCTGCCGCTGCGCGTGCTGTGCGAGACCGTCGGCCTGCCGTACGAGGACCGCGACGTCTACCTGCCGCACACCCTCGCGCTCCTCGGCGCGTCCGGCCTGACGATGGACGAGGTGCTCGCGGCCCTGAACGCGCTGCAGGACTACGCCGGCGACCTCATCTCCCGCAAGGAGAAGGAGGGCACCGGCGGGGACGGGGGCGAGGACTACATCCGGCTGCTGCTGGCGGAGAGCCGCCGGCCGGGCGGCGAGCTGAGCAGGGACGACGTCGTCAGCTTCGTCGTCACCATGCTCATGGCCGGCTACAAGACAAACATCCAGCACACGAGCAACGCCCTGCTCGTACTCCTCACCCACCCCGACCAGCTGCGGATGCTGCGCGAGGAGCCCGGGCGGATCCCCACCGCGGTGGACGAGCTGCTGCGGTACGTGCCGCTGATGAACGCCATCAACATCCTCGTCGCCACCGAGGACTTCACCCTGCACGGGCAGCACATCCGCGAAGGCGACGCGGTCGTCCCTGTGCCGGCGTCCGCCAACCGCGACCCGCAGGCGTTCGCCGATCCCGACCGCCTGGACCTCACCCGGACCCCCAACGCGCACGTCGCGTTCGGGCACGGACCCCACGCCTGCACCGGCGCACACCTCACCCGCATGCAGCTCGCCATCGCCATCGAGGTGCTGCTGGAACGGCTTCCCGGCATCGAGCTGGCCGCTGCGGCGGAGACCCTCCCCTGGGACGAGTCCACCCCGCTGCGCGCCCCGGCCCGGCTCCCCGTCCGCTGGTGACACGGTGACACACGAGGAAAGAGACCCGCACCCCATGACCGCACTCCCGCACTATCCCTTCAGCACCGACGGCGACCGGCTCGCCCCCGAACTCGACGACCTGCGCAGCCGCTGCCCCGTCGCCCGCGTCGGCACCAACTCCGGCGAGGAAGCCTGGTTGGTGACGGACTACGAGCTGGCCCGGCACGTGCTGCGGGACCGCTCCTTCGCACGCTCCGTCCTCGGCGAGGCGGACAGCCCCGCCCAGGACGCGCCCATCCTCGCGCCCGAGCTCCTCGACGCCATGAACCACCTCCAGCAGGCCGGACTGCGCGACGAAGTGCTCAAGGCCCTCGGCCGCGACCAGCCCGCACTGCCCGCCGACTGGGTCGCGGGCATCACCCACGAGGGCCTGGACGCGCTGGTGAAGGAGGGCGCCCCCGGCGACCTGCAGCGCCACTTCGCCGAATGGGTCGCCGCCCAGTGCATGTGCCGCCTCCTCGGCCTGCCCTTCGAGGACCACGAATGGCTCGCCGTGCGGGCCGACCTGGACCTCACCATGGTCACTCCCACCCACGAGGAACTCGCCCGCAACTGGGAGGAGATCCGCGTGTACATGCACGAGCACATGACCGGCCGCCGCCCCGGCGCACCCCGCGGCCTCGCGGACCGCCTCGCCGACCTCAACGCCGCCCACCAGGGGCTCACGGACAAGCAGCTGTCGAACATCGTGTCCGTCCTGTTCGTCAGCGGCTACGAGGACTTCGCGAGCTTCCTCGGCGTCGCGGCCTTCAACCTGCTGCAGCACCCGGACGTCATGAGCGCGGTGCGCGACCGGCCGGAGACGATGCCGCAGTGCGTGGAGGAGCTGCTGCGGTGCAGCGTCGTCCTCGGCAACGCGATCCCCCGCTTCGTCACGGAGGACGTCGAGCTGGGGCCGGCCCGGGTGAAGCAGGGCGACATGATCCTGCTCTCCCTGGACGCGACCAACTACGACCCGGCCGCGTTCCCCGACCCGCAGACCTTCGACCCCACCCGCTCCCCCAACCCGCACCTGCGCTTCGGCTACGGCCGCCACCACTGCCCGGGGGCGCACCTGGTCCGCCGCCAGTCGGAGATCGCCTTCCGCGTCCTGCTCGACCGCCTGCCGGGCGCCCGGCTGGCGGTACCGCCGCAGGAGGTGCCCTGGCACCCGAACCGGATGGCGATCATGCCGGCGGGCATACCGGTCGCTTGGTGAGCGACCAGGCGCCGTTTCCCGGGGCTACGCCCCGGACCTCGGGGGCGGTGCGGCCCGGTGGGCCGGTTTGTGCCCACCCGTTCCGCCCTGCGGAACGACTGCCCACAAACCGGCGGCTCAGCCGCCCGGAGGGCCGCTCGTCGCCTGGAGCGCCAGCCACAGCTCCATGCGGACGTCGGGGTCGTCCAGGGACCGTCCCAGGATCTCCTCCACCCGCCGCATCCGGTACCGCAGCGTGTGCCGGTGCACCCCCAGGTCCGCGGCCGCCGCGTCCCACTGTCCGTGGCGCGACAGCCATGCCCGCAGTGACGCGACGAGGTCGCCGCGCCCCGTCGCGTCGTGTTCGTGGAGCGCCCGCAGCAGCCCGTCGGCGAAGGCGCGGACCGCGTCGTCGGCGAGCAGCGGCAGGACGGAGCCGGCGGCGACCTCCTCGTGTTCGACGAGGACGCGCCCCCGGCGCCGGGCGACGGACAGGGCCTGTTCGGCCTGCCGGTGGGCGGCGGCCGCGCCGGTGGGTCCGGCCGGGCCGGAGAGCCCGAGCGCCGGCCCGGCGGGGGCGCTGTCACCGGCGGCGCTGCGCCGCTCCTCCACGGCGCGCGCGTACGCCTCGCACGCCCCCACCGCCGCGCCGCCGTCGGGGGCGAGGACGGTGACGCGCGCGCCCTCGGCGACGACGAGCACCGCTTCGGCCGCCCGGCCCGCGGCGGTCTCCGCGGCGTCGGCGAGGGCGCCGAGACCGTTCTCGTCGCCGGGTGCCGCCCCGGCGGCCTCCGCGGCCTCGGCGACGAGGATGCGGAAGGGCGCGTCGAGCAGGTTGCCGTACAGGTCGCCGGCGACGGCCCGCGCGTGGTCGGGTTCGCCGGCGAGGAGCATGCGCAGCACCGCGGCGCCGAGGCGGGCCTCGGCTTCCTGCAGGGCGCGGGAGCGCTCGGTGGTCAGGGTCAGCAGGGCGACGGCGGAGTGCACGGCGTAGCGCTCGGCGGTGCCGAGCGGGGCGCCGGTGCCGACGGCGAGGACGCCGCGGGCGCGCCGTCCGGAGCCGAGGGACTGCAGTTCGACGCGGTCGCCGCCCTCGTCGTCGGTGCCGGAGCCGACGACGGCGCTGGCGGGGGCAGGGCGCTCGCGCAGCCGTTCGACGTCGGCGCCGAGCCGGGCCGCGCGGCGTGCGGCCCATTCGGGTGCGGCGGCGACGACGGCGCCGGAGGCGTCGTAGAGGGCGGCCCAGCCGCCGAGGTGGGCGGCGAGGCGGGCGATGAGGGCGGCGGGGCCTTCGGGGGCGAGGGCGGCGCGGGTCAGTTCGCGCTGGGCCTCGAAGCCGGCGGTGACGGCGCGGTACTGGTCGGCGGCGATGGCTGCCGAGACGGCCTTGGTGATGGCGAGGAACGGGGTGCGGCGCGGCACCTCCAGCAGGGGCAGGCCCTCGGCCTCGGCGGCCTCGACGAGGGCTCGCGGCACTTCGTCGTAGTTGACGCCGACGGCGAAGCCGAGTCCGACCACGCCGGCGCCGACCAGGCGCCGCACGTAGCGGCGCATGGCCTCGGGGTCCTCGGCGTCGAGCTTCATGGCGGTGATGAGCAGCAGCTCGCCGCCGTCCATCCAGGGCACGGGGTCGGCGAGCTCGCTGACGTGCGCCCAGCGCACGGGCGTGTCCAGCCGGTCCCGGCCCGCGAGAACGGAGAGCTTCAGCGCGGAGTGGTGGACGAGTGAGGCGAGCGTGAGGGGCATGACACCTTCGGTGGAAGAACGGCTGTGACCGATTCTGCCTCAGTGGAGCGTCGTCGGTTCAGTTCGACAGCTCGACCAGCACCGGTGGTGTGCTGTCCCCCTTCGCCGAGGTCACGGAGAGGACCGCGCAGCCTGCGGGCACCGAGTGGGCGAGCTCCGAGGCGGACCACCGTTCCCGCTCGACCTTGCGCACGGTGACGGACTGGGCGGTCACGGCCCGGCCGGTGATCACGCGGCGCACGACGTGGGTGACGCGGGTGATCGGTTCGTGGGCGATGACCTGGCGGTCGGTGACGTCGCGGGTCTCGACCCATTCCTTGCCCCACACCTCGGCGAAGCGGGCGCCGTCCCACGTGGTCACCCCGGAGAACGCCATGCGGCAGCCCACCGAGCCCAGCAGCGCGCTGCGCAGCGCCTCGGGCACGTCGTCGAGGGTGCGCAGGGTCAGTACGGCGCCGGCGCGGGCGGAGCGCAGCCGCTGCAGTCCCCGTACGGACTCGGGGGTGACCGTGTGCGTCGCGTCGTCGAGGACGAGGCAGGCGAACAGGGAGCGGTCGGCGCGGGCCGCCGCGCATTCGGTGAACTGGGCGAGGATCAGCCGGGCCAGCACGCGCGAGGCCTCGGCGTGCCCGCGTTCGGGCAGGTCGATGCGCACGCGCAGCGGGTGTTCGAGGGTGCGCAGGGAGAAGGTGCGGCCGGGGCGGGTGGTGTCGAAGAAGGCGGCGAAGGCGGGCCGGTCGAGCAGGGCGAGCCGGTCGGCGAGCGCGGGGGCGGGGTCGCCGGGCCGGTGGGCCTGGCGCTGACGGGCGTCGAGCTCGCGGCCGAGCGCCTCGTGCCCGCCGGCGGCCAGGCGCTCGCGCAGGGCGCCGAGGGCGGCGGGCGAACCGTCGAGGAGTTCGCGCAGCTCGGGCACGGACGGGAAGCGGCCGTGAACGGCCCGGAAGGGGCCCAGCAGCTGGGCGAGCGCGGTGGCGGCCCGCCGGCTGTCCCCGCCGGGCAGGGCGGTGGTCAGGTCGCCGACGAGTCCTTCGGCGAGGACGGCGGCCGCCTCGTCGGGGTCGTCGGTGCCGCCGTAGAGGTCGAGGTCGTAGGCGGAGTCGGGGCGGCCGATGCGGACGACGACGTCGAAGGCGTCGTCCGGGGCCAGGGCGGCACCGGAGGCTCCGACGGCGACGACCGCGGCACGCCCGGCGAGGGCCTGCAGGCACAGCGATTCCAGGACGGGCCGCACGAGGCGTTCGGTCTTGCCGCAGCCGGGCGGGCCGACGGCCAGCAGGGAGGTGGCGAGCAGACCGGCGTCGAGGGCGCAGCCGGCGCCCCGGTGCCGGTACGGGTTGCGCTCGTCGTCGACAGCGGTGCCCAGGCGCACCTGGCCGGCCAGGAGGTCGTGGCGGGCGGTGCGCGCGGGCAGGTCGCGGGCGCCGGAGGGGTGGGCGCAGGCGGCGGCGCCCTGTTCGAGCACGGCGTCGGTGAACGCGGCGAGCCGGTCGGGCCGGGCGCGCGCCGCTTCCCAGGCGCGCTCGATGCGCGCGTGGTCCACGTCGTTCATGACCCCGGCGCGCGCGTCGGCCGCGAGCCGGTCGGCGGCGGCGTGCGCTCCGGCCGCGCGCAGGTGCGGCCACTCGGCGGGGTCGTGCGCCGTGCCCGGCCTCTCGGGCAGGGGTTCCCCGCCGTCGTCCCACAGCCGGCGCAGCGCCGGCGTCACCCAGCGGCGCCACACCTGCCCCCAGCGGCCCAGGCGCCCGAAGACGACGAGGAGGACGAGGGCGCACAGCGTGTAGTAGGCGTAGACGACCCAGACGGCCAGCATGCCGCCCTGCCGCCAGGAGTCGGGTGTCAGCGCGAACAGCGGCCAGATCCAGTAGTGCCCCAGGTAGCCGTTCCACAGCAGCGACCACAGCAGCCAGCCGCACAGCAACGCGATGACGGCCCCGCTGAGCAACTGGCGGCCCGGAATGCGATCGGGCTCCTCCGGCGGCCTGGGCCGGTACCCGAAGGCCCAGATCCCGGGCCCGGCGTCCGCCCGCGGCGCCCGCAGCCACGTCAGGAAGGACGAGGCATGGGCGACGGTGCCGTACGGGTCGGCCGCCTGCGGCAGCGACGGCGGGGCGGTCGCCGGGCGCCCCGGCCCGTCGGCCGGCCCGCCCGGCGACGGGGGGACCGGCGGCGCGCCCGCGGCACCGGCCGGCTTGTACAGCGGCGGCCCCGACGCCGCGGCCTCCGGGCCCGCCGGGTCGGGGCCCGGCCGCGGCCCGGGCGGGGACTGCCGGGGCAGCGGCACGAGGGGGGGCGCGGCCCCTGGCGGGGCCGGCGGGACGGCCGGGGGGGTGCCCCGCGCCCCGGCCGGGCCGGGCCCCGGCGGCAGCCCGCCGGGTGGCGCCGGCATGTCGCCCGTCATTCCTTCGGTGTCCATCGTTGCCCTCGCCCCCAGCCGGCCCTCGCGCCCGCCCGCGTGTGTGAACTGTCCGACCGGCCCAATCTAGTGGGCCACCATGTCCGATACGGACAACCGGACGCGTGCACTTCTCCCGAACGGAACATGCCCCGCCCCGGCCACCACCCCTAGCCTGCGACCAAAAGCCCGTACTTTCCCCTGGAGCTCTTCCATGACCGAACTGTCCGGAGGCGCCGCCCTCCCCCAGGAGCGCCGCGTCGTCACCGCGATCCCCGGCCCCAAGTCGCAGGAGCTCCAGGCTCGCCGTCTCGCCGCTGTCGCGGGCGGCGTGGGCTCCGTGCTGCCGGTGTTCACCGCGCGGGCCGGCGGCGGGGTCATCGAGGACGTCGACGGCAACCGTCTAATCGACTTCGGCTCCGGCATCGCCGTGACCTCGGTCGGCGCCAGCGCCGAGGCCGTCGTGCGCCGTGCCTCCGCGCAGCTGGCCGACTTCACCCACACCTGTTTCATGGTGACCCCCTACGAGGGTTACGTGGAGGTCTGCGAGCAGCTCGCCGAGCTGACCCCGGGCGACCACGCGAAGAAGTCGGCGCTGTTCAACTCGGGCGCCGAGGCCGTCGAGAACGCCGTCAAGATCGCCCGTGCGTACACCAAGCGCCAGGCCGTCGTCGTCTTCGACCACGGCTACCACGGCCGCACGAACCTGACGATGGCGCTCACCGCCAAGAACATGCCGTACAAGCACGGCTTCGGCCCGTTCGCGCCCGAGGTCTACCGCGTGCCGGTGGCGTACGGCTACCGCTGGCCCACCGGCCCGGAGAACTGCGGCCCGGAGGCCGCCGCCCAGGCCATCGACCAGATCACCAAGCAGGTCGGCGCGGAGAACGTCGCCGCCATCATCATCGAGCCGGTCCTGGGCGAGGGCGGCTTCATCGAGCCGGCCAAGGGCTTCCTGCCGGCGATCGTGAAGTTCGCCAACGACAACGGCATCGTCTTCGTCGCCGACGAGATCCAGTCCGGCTTCTGCCGCACCGGCCAGTGGTTCGCGTGCGAGGACGAGGGCATCGTCCCCGACCTGATCACCACCGCCAAGGGCATCGCCGGCGGTCTGCCGCTGGCCGCGGTCACCGGCCGCGCGGAGATCATGGACGCGGCCCACGCGGGCGGCCTCGGCGGCACCTACGGCGGCAACCCGGTGGCCTGCGCCGGTGCGCTCGGCGCCATCGAGACCATGCGCGAGCTGGACCTCAACGGCAAGGCCAAGCGCATCGAGGAGGTCATGAAGACCCGCCTCGCCGCGATGCAGGAGAAGTTCCCGGTCATCGGCGACATCCGCGGCCGCGGCGCCATGATCGCCATCGAGCTCGTCAAGGACCCGGCGACCAAGGAGCCGAACGCGGAGGCCGCCGGCACGCTGGCCAAGGCGTGCCACGCGGAGGGCCTGCTGGTGCTGACCTGCGGCACTTACGGCAACGTGCTGCGCTTCCTGCCCCCGCTGGTCATCGGCGAGGACCTGCTGAACGAGGGCCTCGACATCATCGAGGGTGCGCTCGGCCGTCTGTGAGCCGTCTGTGCGCCTGCCGTGCGCCGGTGAAGAACCTGTGCGGGGCGGGTGGTGGACGGGTGATCCGCCTATCGGACCGGCCGTAGCTGCCGTACGGTTTCTGCAGATGAATGAAACACCCCGTCCGCAGGGGACTGCGGGCGACGCCGTGCCGGTACCTCCCCAGTACGGGCACGGCCGTGCCTTCGCGCACGCTTCTCACCGATCGGACGGCCGCCCGCCCCACACCCCCCGGGGCGCGCGGCGCACCGGCCGGTTCGGCGGCCTCGGAACCATCCCCCCGGTTCCGGGGCCGCCGCTCGTGTCCCTCCTGCTCGGCCTCGTCCTCGCCGCCACGACCTGGCAGGTCGCCGCGCACGGGCCGCTACGGGCACTCGACGAGCGGCTGGGGCGGGCGGCGTACGGCCCGTCGGGGCTCACGCGTTTCCTCGCCGACCTGGGCAATGCGTCGGTGGCCGTGCCGGTGCTCGTGGCGGCGGCCCTGTGGGCCGCGCGACGGCATTGGCGCTCGTCCGTGGCTGCCGCGCTGGCCATGGCCGCCGTACCGGCCGTCGTCGTGCCGTTCAAGGCGTTGGTCGGGCGGGTGGGGCCGCCGGCCATGGCCGGTGCGCCGCACGAGTTCTTTCCGTCCGGGCACGCGGCCACGGCGGCGGTGGCGTACGGGGCGGCGGCGTTGCTCCTGTGCCGCCGGCGGGTGTGGCTTTGGGCTGTCGCCCTACTCAACGTTGCCGTTGGGGTGGGGCTCGTGGTGTGCGGGTATCACTGGCCACTGGACGTGGTCGGGGCGTGGGCGCTGGCCGGTGCATTGCTGATGTGCGTTGCCCGTGTGCGGGCCGGTGGGTGGCGTGTGCCCACCCGTTCCTCCCCCAGCTAACGCTGGGAGGGGCCCCCAGCGGAACGCCTGCCCACACGGCGCTTCCCGCTAAGGCCTGTGTGCCCCGTAAGGGGCGCGGGGAACTGCGCGACAAGCCACGATGCACCCGCGGATCACGTCCTAGCTGTCGAAGCCCAGCCCTAAGCGGTCCAGCGTGCGCAGCCAGAGGTTTCTGCGGCCGTTCTCGTCCGCCCGGGTCATCGCCCACTGGGTGATGCCGATGCCCATCGAGCGGACCGGCTCCGGGGGGAAGGGCAGGGGCTTGCTGCGGACCATTTCCAGTTCCGTGCGCTCCGTGCGCCTGCCCGCCAGCAGGTCGAGCATGACGTCCGCGCCGAAGCGCGACGCGCCGACGCCGAGGCCGGTGTAGCCGAGGGCGTAGGCGACGCGGCCGCGGTGGGCGGTGCCGAAGAAGGCGGAGAAGCGGGAGCAGGTGTCGATGGCCCCGCCCCAGGTGTGGGTGAAGCGCACCCCCTCCAGTTGCGGGAAGCAGCGGAAGAAGTGCTCCGCCAGGCGCTGGTAGGTGGGCGGGTGGTGGTCGTACTCGGCGCGGACGCCGCCGCCGTAGCGGTAGACGATGTCGTAGCCGCCCCACAGGATGCGGTTGTCGGCGGTGAGCCGGAAGTAGTGGAAGTGGTTGGCGCTGTCGCTCAGGCCCTGGCGGCGCCGCCAGCCGATGTCCGCGAGCTGCCCGTCGGTGAGGGGCTCGGTCATCAGGGCGTAGTCGTAGACGGGGGCGATGTACGGGCGCAGGCGCTTGACCAGGGAGGGGAACGCGTTGGTGGCGAGGGCGGCCTGGCGGGCGAAGACGCGGCCGTAGGGGGTGCGCACGGCGATGCCGGCGCGGCGTACGGACAGCTCGGCGCCGGGGGTGTGCTCGTAGAGGCGTACGCCCAGGTTCCGGCAGGCGCGCTTGAGGCCCCAGGCGAGCTTGGCGGGGTGGAGCATGGCGACGCCGGTGCGGTTCCACAGGCCGGCGAGGAAGGTCGGGGAGTCGATCTCGGCGCGGACGGCGTCGCGGTCGAGGAAGGTGTGGCCGGTGATGCCGAGCTTCGTGGCCTCGTCGGCGGCCAGGCGCAGTTCGTGGGCCTGGTGGGGGGCGGTGGCGACGTCGATCTCGCCGGTGCGTTCGAAGTCGCAGTCGATGCCGTGGCGGGCGAGGGCGGCCTCGATGCCGTCGAGGTTGCGGCGGCCGAGGTCTTCGAGGGCGGGGAGTTCGGCGGGCCAGCGGGCGTGTCCGTTGGCCCAGCCGTGGGTGAGGGAGGCGGCGCAGAAGCCGCCGTTGCGGCCGGAGGCGGCCCAGCCGGCCTCCTGGCCCTCGATGAGGACGACGTCCCGGCCGGGGTCGCGTTCCTTGGCGTTCAGGGCGGTCCACAGTCCGCTGTAGCCGCCGCCGACGACGAGCAGGTCGCAGTGCTCGTCGCCGACGAGGGCCGGCAGGGGGTCGGGGCGGGAGGGGTCGTCGAGCCAGTAGGGGCGGGGGGTCGCGTCGGAGAGTGCTTTCACATGGGTCATGGCGCCGGTGGCCATGGTTCTCAGCTCCTTTGTCGGCGTCTCCCGACCAGTTGTCCGGCGAGGACGCACAGCACGGCGACGGCGAACATCGCCGTCCCGATGACATTGATCTGAACGGGCGTGCCCCTTTGGGCGGATCCCCAGACGTACATGGGGAAGGTCACGGTCGATCCGGCGTTGAAGTTGGTGATGATGAAGTCGTCGAAGGACAGCGCGAAGGACAGCAGCGCGCCGGCGACGATGCCGGGGGCGGCGATCGGCAGGGTGATGCGCAGGAACGTCTGCAGGGGGGTGGCGTACAGGTCCTGGGCGGCCTGTTCCAGGCGGGGGTCCATGCTCATCACGCGGGCCTTGACGGCGGTCACCACGAAGCTGAGGCAGAAGGTGATGTGGGCGATGAGGATGGTCCAGAAGCCGAAGCTGACGCCCATGTTGAGGAAGAGCGTGGCCAGCGAGGCGGCCATGACGACCTCGGGCATGGCCATGGGCAGGAAGATCAGCGTGCCGACGGTGCCGCGGGCGCGGAAGCGGTAGCGGGCGACGGCGAAGGCGATCAGGGTGCCGAGGACGGTGGCGCCGAGGGTGGCCCACAGGGCGATCTGCAGGCTCAGCGAGAGGGAGCCGCACAGGTCGGCGACGCCGCAGGGGTGGGTCCAGGCGTCGGTGGAGAAGTGCTGCCACTCGTAGTTGAAGCGGCCGTTGGGCTTGTTGAAGGAGAACACCGTCACGACGGCGTTGGGCAGGATCAGGAACGCGAGGGTGAGCAGGCCCGCGATGACGACCAGGTTGCGGCGCAGCCAGCGCATCAGACGACCTCCTCCGTGCCGGACTTGCGGATGTAGAGCGTGACCATGGCGAGGATGGAGGCCATGAGGATGAAGGAGAGGGCGGCCGCGGTCGGGTAGTCCAGCACGCGCAGGAACTGGGACTGGATGACGTTGCCGATCATCTTCTGGTCGGCGGAGCCGAGCAGTTCCGCGTTGATGTAGTCGCCGGCGGCGGGGATGAAGGTGAGCAGGGTGCCGGCGACGACGCCCGGCATGGACAGCGGCAGGGTGACCTTGCGGAAGGTGGTCAGGGGCCGGGCGTACAGGTCGCCGGCGGCCTCCAGCAGGCGGCTGTCGATGCGTTCGAGCGAGGTGTAGAGCGGCAGGATCATGAACGGCAGGAAGTTGTAGGTCAGTCCGCACACGACGGCCAGCGGCGTGGCGAGCACGCGGTGGCCCTCGGTGACGCCGAGCGCGTTGGTGACGGTCAGCACGTGCAGCGAGTCCAGGGTGCGCACGACGGGGCCGCTGTCGGCGAGGATCGTCTTCCAGGCGAGGGTGCGGATCAGGAAGCTGGTGAAGAAGGGTGCGATGACGAGCACCATCAGCAGGTTGCGCCAGCGGCCGGCGCGGAAGGCGATCAGGTACGCCAGGGGGTAGCCCAGCAGCAGGCACAGAGCGGTGGCGGTGGCGGCGTAGGCGACGGAGCGCAGGAACTGCGGGTAGTACTCGGCGAGGGCGTCGGAGTAGGTGGCGAAGTGCCAGGTGACGCGGAAGCCTTCTTCGAGGGAGCCGGTCTGCAGGGAGGTCGAGGCCTGGTAGACGAGGGGGGCGGCGAAGAAGACGAGCAGCCAGGCGATGCCCGGCAGGAGCAGCCAGTAGGGGACGCGCTTCCTGCGGCGGACGGCCTTGTGCAGGGCGCTGTCGGCGGCGGGGGCGGCGGGTGGTGCGGGAGGGTGGTCGGTGGCGGTCGTCATCGTCACGTACCTGCCTCTCGCGCGTCGGTGCCCGCCTCGCCCGTCGTTCCGGCGGACACGGCCTGGGAGGCGTCGAGGCCGAAGCTGTGCGCAGGGTTCCAGTGCAGGAGGACCTCGGCGCCGGGGGCGAGGCGGGCATCGCGCTCGACGTTCTGCTCGTAGACGGACAGACCGGTGCCCACGGGGCTGTCGACGAGGTACTGGGTGGAGACGCCGGTGAAGCCGGCCTGGGTGATGCGGCCGGGCACGGCGTTGCGGCCGGCGGGGACACCGGCGGCGTCGTCGGCGTGGGTGAGGGTGATCTTCTCCGGCCTTATGCCGAGCAGGAGTTTCTCGCCCGGCCGGGCGCCGGCTGTACATCGTGCCCGGGGCAGGGTGAGTTTGGTATCACAGGCGCGCAGGACGATGTCGTCGCCGGAGGCGTCGAGGACGTCGGTGGTGATGAGGTTGGAGGTGCCGAGGAAGTTGGCGACGAAGGTGGTGCGCGGCATCTCGTAGAGCTCGGTGGGGGTGCCGAGCTGCTCGACCCGGCCGGCGTTCATCACCGCGACAGTGTCGGCCATGGTCATGGCCTCCTCCTGGTCGTGGGTGACGTGGATGAAGGTGATGCCGACCTCGGTCTGGATGCGCTTGAGCTCCAGCTGCATCTGACGGCGCAGCTTGAGGTCGAGGGCGCCCAGGGGCTCGTCGAGGAGCAGGACGTCGGGGTGGTTGATCAGGGCGCGGGCGACGGCGACGCGCTGCTGCTGGCCGCCGGAGAGCTGGTGCGGGCGGCGGCGGGCCTGGTCGCCGAGCTGGACGAGGTCGAGCATCTCCGCGACCTGCTTCTTGACGGACTTCACGCCGCGGCGGCGCAGGCCGAAGGCGACGTTCTCGTGGATGTCCAGGTGCGGGAAGAGCGCGTAGTTCTGGAAGACCGTGTTGACGGGCCGCTTGTAGGCGGGCAGTGCGGTCACGTCGCGTCCCCCGAGGGCGACGGTGCCGGTGGTGGGCTCGTCCAGGCCGGCGATCATGCGCAGCGTGGTGGTCTTGCCGCAGCCGGAGGCGCCCAGCAGGGCGAAGAAGGAGCCCGCGGGGACGGCGAGGTCGAGCGGGTGCACGGCGGTGAAGTCGCCGTAGGTCTTGCTGATGCCGGCGAGGCGCACGTCGGTGCCGCTGGTGCCGGTGGTGGCGGTTGCCGTCATGGTCTGGTCCAGGGGTTCGGGGAACGCAAACAGGAAAGGGTGACACACGGTGCGGCCTGGTTCCGAAACGGGCCGTGTCGCATGCCTACTCCTCCGCCGTCCGCGCACCTGTACCCACAGGCCGCTCCACCGGATTGGTTTGCCGATCCTGGCAGAGACCTCCGCTTCCAACAAGGGATTCCGTCGACAGTTTTCGGTCGTGCAACGGATTCGGTGACGGGGGCGGCCGACGGCGGGTGCCGTCCCCCGTCACCGGCGGGCGTCAGCTCACGCCGAGCAGGCTGGCCGCGAAGAGCATGCCGAGCAGCGGGAGCAGGACGGTGGCGACGATGCCGCACACCAGTCCGGCCGTGGCGGCGCCCTTGTTGGTGGCCTCCCCCTGGGTGGCCTTGTGCCGGCCGATGGCACCGAAGATGATCGCGAGGATGCCGAGGATGACGCCCAGGACCCAGAAGATGAAGGTCAGGCTGAAGACGACGCCGATGATGCCCAGCACCAGGCCTGCGGTGCCCATGCCGTTGCTGGGCTGCGGCGGCATGCCGCCGCCGTAGCCGGGCATCGGGTAGGGCTGCACGGGCGGGGCCGCGGGGTAGGCGGGCGGGGTGCCCGGCCCGGCCGGCCCGGGGTAGCCGTAACCGGCCGGGGGCTGCTGCGGCTGCTGGGGCGGGTAGGGCGGCTGGGCGGCGTACGGATTGTTCTGGTAGTTCGACATTGCGAAGATTCCCCTCCTGTCAAGGTGCCGGGCAAGCGTAGGGGGAGATCACCCGCCGGGGCAGCCCGATTCGGCTGTCGGTCCGGCATGCCACACTTCGTGCATGTCGAAGATCGAAGCGGGTGCGGGGGCGGCGCCGGCCGGTGGCGGGGCGGACGGCCCGCGGTCGGTGGCGGAGCTCGTGGCGGCCGTCGCGGGCGAGGAGCGCCTGAAGTACGTGTTCTTCTGGGGGCACCGGCCGCCGCGCGGCGGCGGCGCGGGGCCCGGCTGCTTCAGCCAGTGGTGGCCCTCCCCGTTCACCGTCGACGGCGTGGAGTACGCGACGGCCGAGCACTGGATGATGGCCGGCAAGGCCCGGCTGTTCGGCGACCGGGAGGCGCTGGCGCGGGTGCTGGCGGCGGGCCATCCCAAGGAGGCGAAGGACGCCGGGCGTTCAGTGCGCGGCTTCGACGAGCAGGAGTGGGTGCGCCACCGCTACGGGCTCGTGGTCGAGGGCAGCGTGCACAAGTTCGCGCAGCATCCCGAGCTGGGGGCGTATCTGCTGGGCACCGGGAGCCGTGTGCTCGTCGAGGCCAGCCCCGTGGACCGGATCTGGGGGATCGGGCTGGCCGCCGACGACGAGCGGGCGCAGGACCCGGCCCGCTGGTGCGGGCTGAACCTGCTGGGCTTCGCTCTGATGGAGGCGCGTCAGCGCCTGGCGGCCACCAGCGGTGCGGGGCCGGGCGGGGCCGGCATGTAGGCGCCGTAGGTGGCGTCGTCCGGGTCCTCGTTGTCGTTGTAGTCGTTGCTCGTGGCGTTGGAGTAGATGTACAGCAGGAGCATCAGCACCGAGGCGACGATGGCCACGGGGCCCAGGATGAGCCCGGTCAGCGCCTGCCCGCCGTTGGTCGCCTCGCCGGTGCGGGCCTTGCCCCGGCCTATCGCCCCGAAGACGACCGCGAGGACGCCGAGGATGACGCTGAAGACGACGCTGGGCGCCAGGATCGTGCCGACGATGCCGAGCACCATGCCGGCCGTGCCGAGCCCGTTGTTGGGCACCGGGGGCGGTGCGGGCCAGCCCTGCGGATAACCGGGCGCGGCGTAGCCGTAGGCGCCGGTGCCGTAGGCGGTCTGCCCGTACGGCGCGCCCTGGGGGCCGGCGCCGGGCGCGTAGGCGTAGGGGCCGCCCGGGTACGCGCTGGGGGTGCCGGGCCCGGTCGGGGCGGGCGGCACCGGGGGCACCGCGTCGCCGGGCGGGGCCGGCTGGGGCGGCACGACGGGCGCCGCCGGGGCGGGGGGCACTGCGGGCGCGGAGGGCGCGGGAGCCGCTGCGGCGGGGCCGGGCGCGGGCTCCACCACGGTGGGCGTCGGCCGGGCGGCCGGCTTCTCCAGCGGCACACGGCCGGGCTCCGGCGGGGCCCAGGGGTTCCCGCCCGGCTGGTCGTGCTGCGCGTCGTCCTTGTCGGACATGGTCCTCCCCAGTCGATACCCCGTCATGCTAAGCCCTGGGCGATGCCCCGGCGGCCATCGCGCATACGATGATCGGCACGCCGTCGCCCCGAAGCCCAGCAGCCATGGAGGCCCGCATGTCAGGACTCGACTCGTTCATCGCAGGGCTGCCGAAGGCCGAACTGCACGTGCACCACGTGGGGTCGGCCTCCCCCCGCATCGTCGCCGAGCTGGCCGCCCGGCACCCCGACTCCCCCGTGCCCACCGACCCCGAGGCGCTCGCGGACTTCTTCACCTTCCGCGACTTCGCGCACTTCATCGAGGTCTACCTCTCGGTGGTCGACCTCGTCCGCGACGCCGAGGACGTGCGGCTGCTGACCTACGAGGTCGCCCGCGACATGGCCCGGCAGAACATCCGCTACGCCGAGCTGACGGTGACGCCCTACAGCTCCACCAGGCGCGGCATCCCGGACGTGGCGTTCGTCGAGGCCATCGAGGACGCGCGCAAGGCCGCGGAGTCCGAGCTGGGCGTGGTGCTGCGCTGGTGCTTCGACATCCCCGGCGAGGCCGGGCTCGCCTCCGCCGAGGAGACCGCGCGCATCGCCTGCGACCTGCGCCCCGACGGCCTGGTCTCCTTCGGCCTGGGCGGCCCCGAGATCGGCGTGCCGCGGCCGCAGTTCAAGCCGTACTTCGACCGGGCCGTCGCCGCCGGCCTGCACAGCGTGCCGCACGCCGGCGAGACGACCGGGCCGCAGACGATCTGGGACGCCCTCACCGAGCTGCGGGCCGAGCGCATCGGGCACGGCACCAGCGCCACCCAGGACCCGCGGCTGCTGGCGCACCTGGCCGAGCACCGCATCCCGCTGGAGGTCTGCCCCACCTCCAACCTGGCCACGCGGGCGGTGACCGACATCGATCGGCACCCGGTCAAGGAGATGGTCGCGGCCGGGGTGCTGGTGACGATCAACAGCGACGACCCGCCGATGTTCGGCACCGACCTCAACACCGAGTACGCGGTGGCCGCGCGGCTGCTGGACCTCGACGCCCGGGGCGTCGCCGCGCTGGCGAAGAACGCGGTCGAGGCGTCGTTCATGGACGCGGCGGGCAAGGCCGCCCTGCACGCCGAGATCGACGCGTACACCGCCGCGTGGCGGGGCTGACGGCGCCGTGAGCCTGCCGCCGCCCGCCTGCGTCGCCGTCGCCCACCGCGGGGACCCGTACGTCCACCGCGAGAACACCCTGCCCTCCATCCGGTCGGCGCTGCGGGCGGGGGCCGGGGCAGTGGAGATCGACGTACGGCTGGCCCGGGACGGCGTGCCCGTCCTGCTGCACGACGCGACGCTGAAGCGGCTGTGGGGCCTGGACCGGCCGCTGGCCGCGCTGACGGCCGCCGAGGTGCGCGAGGCCACGGCGGGCGGCGTGCCGACGCTGCGCGAGGCGCTGGCGGAGATCACCGAGGGCGTGCGGCTGTTCGTGGACCTGCCCGACGCGGCGGCGGCCCCGGCGGCCGTCGCCGCGGTGCGCGAGAGCGCGGCGGGGGCGCACGTGTACTACTGCGGCGGGCCGGCCTCGATGCTCGCCGTGCGCCGGGCGGACGCGGAGGCGGAGATCGCGCTGACGTGGACGACGCTGGCGCCGCCGCGCCCGGCGCTGCTGGCCGCGGTGCGGCCGCACTGGCTCAACTACTGCTTCGGGCTGGTCACGCCCGAGCTCGTCGCCCGCCATCACGCCGACGGCCTGCTGGTGTCGGCGTGGACCGCCGACACCCGGCGCACGATGCGCCGGCTGCTGGGGGCCGGCGTCGACTCGATCACCACCAACCGCATCGGCGCGCTGCGCGCGCTGCTGGCGGGGTGAGCGGGGCCGTCACAAGCCGACGATCTCGTTCCACTCCTTGGCGAAGGCAGGCCGTTCACGGGCGGTCATGTCGCGGGCGGTGGCGAGCCGCTTGCGCATGTCGTCGGTGGGGAAGATCAGCGGGTTCTCCGCCAGTTTGGCGGTCTCCTTCTCCCCGGAGGAGGCCAGCACGTCGCGGGCGGCCGGCACCGGGCAGACGTAGTTGACGGAGGCGGCGAGCTCGGCGGCGACCTCGGGCCGGTAGTAGTGGTCGATCAGCGCCTCGGCGTTGCGCTTGTGCCGCGCGAGGTCGGGGATCATCAGGCTCTCCGCCCACAGCTCGGCGCCCTCCTCGGGGACGACGAACTCGATGTCGGGGTTGTCGGCCTGGAGCTGGATGATGTCGCCGGAGTAGGCCTGGGCGGCCAGGACGTCGCCGGAGGAGAGGTCCTTGATGTAGTCGTTGCCGGTGAAGCGGCGGATGTGGCGCCTGCGGACCAGGCGGCGCAGCTGGTCGGTCATGGTGTGGAAGTCGTCGGCCGTCCAGCGGGTGACGTCCGCGCCGTTGCCCATCATCAGCAGGGCGAAGGCCTCGTCCATGCCGGAGAGCAGGGTGACGCGGCCGCGCAGGTCGTCGCGCCACAGGTCGGAGGTGTGGCGTATCTCGCGGCCGAGTTTCTTGCGGTTGTAGGCGATGCCGGTGATGCCGGACTGCCAGGGCACGGTGTGCAGCCGGCCCGCGTCGAAGGAGGGCTTGCGCAGCAGCGGGTCGAGGTGGCGGTCGACGTGGGGCTGGGCGGCGCGGTCCATCTTCTGGACCCAGCCGAGCCGGACGTAGCGGGAGGCCATCCAGTCGCTGACGACGATGATGTCCCGGCCGGTGTCCTGATGGTTCATCAGGGCGGGGCTGATCTTGCCGAAGAACTCGTCGTTGTCGTTGATCTCCTCGGTGTACTTCACCGAGATGCCGGTGCGCTGCTCGAACTCCTGCAGGGTGGGCCGCTTCTGCGGGTCCTTCTCGTCCACGTCGATGTACAGCGGCCAGTTGGCGAAGACGAGCTTCTTCTCGGCGCCCGAGCGGTCGGCGGCGGCCCGCTCGCCCGGGGCGACGTACGCCGCGGGCACCCCGCAGCCGGCGAGGGCCGCGGCCCCGGCACCGGCGCCCAGCGCGCGCAGCAGGGTACGGCGGGAAAGGGGCTTCACGGGCGTCTCGCAATCGAACCGGCGGGGCGGGGCGGCGGTCGATGATACCGGGGGCGGGAGCCTGCTGCCCCGCCCCCGGGAGCCGCAGGTCAGCCCAGCGAGGTCATGACGTGCTTGACGCGCGTGTAGTCCTCGAAGCCGTAGGCGGAGAGGTCCTTGCCGTAGCCGGACTTCTTGAAGCCGCCGTGCGGCATCTCGGCGACCAGCGGGATGTGGGTGTTGATCCACACGCAGCCGAAGTCGAGCGCCTTCGACATGCGCATCGCGCGGGCGTGGTCCTTGGTCCACACCGAGGAGGCCAGGGCGTACTCGACGCCGTTGGCGTACTCGACGGCCTGCGCCTCGTCGGCGAAGGACTGGACGGTGATGACGGGGCCGAAGACCTCGTTCTGGACGATCTCGTCGTCCTGCTTGAGGCCGGAGACGACGGTCGGGGCGAAGAAGAAGCCCTTCTCGCCGACGCGGTGGCCGCCGGTGTGGACCTTGGCGTGGCCGGGCAGGCGCTCGATGAAGCCGGTGACCTGCTTGAGCTGGCCCGCGTTGTTCAGGGGGCCGTACAGCACGTCCTCGTCGTCCGGCTGCCCGGTCTTGGTGTCGGCGGCGGCCTGGGCGAGGGCGGTGACGAAGTCGTCGTGGATCGACTCGTGGACCAGGACGCGGGTGGCGGCCGTACAGTCCTGGCCGGCGTTGAAGAAGCCGGCGACGGCGATGTCCTCGACGGCCTTGGCGATGTCGGCGTCCTCGAAGACGACGACCGGGGCCTTGCCGCCGAGCTCCAGGTGGACGCGCTTGAGGTCGCGGGAGGCGGACTCGGCCACCTGCATGCCGGCGCGCACCGAGCCGGTGATGGAGGCCATGGCCGGCACCTTGTGCTCGACCATCAGGCGACCGGTCTCGCGGTCGCCGCAGATGACGTTGAAGACGCCCTTGGGGTGGCCCAACTCCTCCAGCACGCCGCCGATGATCTCGGCGATGAGCACGGTGGAGGCGGGGGTGGTGTCCGAGGGCTTGAGGACGACGGTGTTGCCCGCGGCGAGCGCCGGGGCGAACTTCCACACCGCCATCATCATCGGGTAGTTCCACGGCGCGACCTGGGCGCAGACGCCGACCGGCTCGCGGCGGATGATCGAGGTCATCCCCGCCATGTACTCGCCGGCCGAGCGGCCCTCCAGCATGCGCGCGGCGCCGGCGAAGAAGCGGATCTGGTCCACCATCGGCGGGACCTCTTCGCTGGCGGTCAGGGCCACCGGCTTGCCGGTGTTCTCGACCTCGGCGGCGACGAGCTCGTCGGCGCGGGCCTCGAAGGCGTCGGCGATCTTCAGGAGCACCTTCTGGCGCTCGGCGGGGACCAGGTCGCGCCAGGCGGGGAAGGCGGCCTCGGCGGCGGCCATGGCGGCGTCCACGTCGGCGGCACCGGAGAGCGGGGCGGTCGCGTACGCCTCGCCCGTGACGGGATTGACCACCTCGGTGGTCCGCCCGTCGGCGGCGTCCCGGAACTCCCCGTCGATGAAATTGCGCAGGCGGCGCAGCTCGGTGGTCACGTCGTGCCACCCCTTCGTGTCGGACGTCCAATGGCTGAGACGCACAGCCTAGTCAGGGGGGCCGCGCTTTCGACATACCCGCAGAGGGAGAACAACGGAATCAGTGCTTCCCAGGTCGCTTGACGACGAATTTCATCGTGAAGGGCTTGCCGCACCGCCGAGTCCTGTTGCATGGTGGGAGGCGTGGCCACTCGTAGCGCAGACCCCAAGAGCACGACCGGCACCCAGCCGATCGACGCCGTCTCCCTGGCGATCATCGAGCAGCTCCAGGAGGACGGCCGCCGCCCCTACGCGGCGATCGGCAAGGCCGTCGGCCTCTCCGAGGCCGCCGTCCGGCAACGCGTGCAGAAGCTGCTCGACCAGGGCGTGATGCAGATCGTCGCCGTCACCGACCCCCTCACCGTGGGATTCCGGCGGCAGGCGATGGTCGGCATCAACGTCGAGGGCGACCTCGACCCGGTCGCGGACGCCCTGACCGCGATGGACGAGGTGGAGTACGTGGTGGTGACCGCGGGCTCGTTCGACCTGCTGATCGAGATCGTCTGCGAGGACGACGACCATCTCCTCGACACGATCAACAAGCGGATCCGGACGCTGCCCGGCGTGCGCTCCACGGAGAGCTTCGTCTACCTCAAGCTCCGCAAGCAGACCTATACATGGGGAACTCGATAGCCGTGAGCAGCAAGGACCTCAGCAGGACGGCGTACGACCATCTGTGGATGCACTTCACCCGGATGTCGTCGTACGAGAACGCCCCCGTGCCCGTCATCGTGCGCGGCGAGGGCACCTACATCTACGACGACCGGGGCCGGCGCTACCTCGACGGCCTGGCCGGGCTGTTCGTGGTCCAGGCCGGCCACGGCCGCGCCGAGCTGGCCGAGGCGGCCGCCAAGCAGGCGCAGGAGCTCGCCTTCTTCCCGGTGTGGAGCTACGCCCACCCCAAGGCGGTCGAGCTGGCCGAGCGCCTGGCGCACCACGCGCCGGGCGACCTGAACAAGGTCTTCTTCACCACGGGTGGCGGCGAGGCCGTCGAGACGGCGTGGAAGCTGGCCAAGCAGTACCACAAGCTGACCGGCAACCCCACCAAGTACAAGGTGATATCGCGGGCCGTGGCCTACCACGGCACCCCGCAGGGCGCGCTGTCCATCACCGGGCTGCCCGCGCTGAAGGCCCCCTTCGAGCCGCTGGTCCCCGGCGCGCACAAGGTGCCCAACACCAACATCTACCGCGCGCCCTCCTTCCTCGACGAGGGATCCGGCGTCTCCCCCGAGGCGTTCGGCCGGTGGGCCGCCGACCAGATCGAGCAGCAGATCCTCTTCGAGGGCGCCGACACCGTCGCGGCCGTCTTCCTGGAGCCGGTGCAGAACGCCGGCGGCTGCTTCCCGCCGCCGCCCGGCTACTTCCAGCGGGTGCGCGAGATCTGCGACCGGTACGACGTGCTGCTGGTCTCCGACGAGGTCATCTGCGCCTTCGGCCGCCTGGGCACGATGTTCGCCTGCGACAAGTTCGGCTACGTGCCCGACATCATCACCTGCGCCAAGGGCATGACCTCCGGCTACTCCCCCATCGGCGCCGCGATCGTCTCCGACCGGATCGCCGAGCCGTTCTTCCGGGGCGACAACACCTTCCTGCACGGCTACACCTTCGGCGGGCACCCGGTCTCGGCCGCCGTGGCCCTGGCCAACCTCGACATCTTCGAGCGCGAGGGCCTCAACCGGCACGTGCTGGACAACGAGGGCGCCTTCCACACCACGCTGGCGAAGCTGCACGACCTGCCGATCGTCGGCGACGTGCGCGGCAACGGCTTCTTCTACGGCATCGAGCTGGTGAAGGACAAGGCCACCAAGGAGTCGTTCACGCCGCAGGAGTGCGAGCGGCTGCTGTACGGCTTCGTGTCGAAGAAGCTCTTCGAATCCGGCCTGTACTGCCGCGCCGACGACCGCGGCGACCCGGTCATCCAGCTGGCGCCGCCGCTGATCGCCGACCAGGGCACGTTCGACGAGATCGAGCAGATCATCCGTGGCGTCCTCACGGAGGCGTGGACGAAGATCTGACGTCGTCAGAGTGTCGTCAGGGTGTCGTCAGGGGTGCCTCGCGGGCGGATGAGCCCGATGGGAGGAAATGAGGCACCCCAGCGCCGAGCCTGGGCGGAGGCTAGGATCCCGGTTCCGTACGGTGCCAGTGACCCAATGGCCTCCGGTTCGTTCACCCGGTCGGGGGAGCGAACCCTCTCAAGCGACCCGAGGTGCTCGATATGGTGGCCCCGCCGGACAACGACGTGCTCTGGGCACGCGGACTCCACTACTCCTACAACGGCTCCCCCGCCCTGACCGGGGTGTCCATCGGCGTCCGCGAGGGCGAGATCCTCGCCGTCACCGGACCGCGCGGCTCCGGCAAGACCACGCTCCTGAAATGCCTGTCCGGACAGCTGCTGGCCGACCCGGGCGAGGTGTGGTTCAACAGCGGCCCCGTGCACACCCTCTCGCGCGCCGCGCGGGAGCGGCTGCGCCGCGACCGGTTCGGCTGGATCGACAGCCGGCCGCACCTCGTGCCCGAGCTGACCGGCTGGGAGAACGCCGCCCTGCCGCTGCTCGTGCGCGGCACCGGCCACCGCGCCGCCAAGCAGACCGCCACCGAGTGGCTCGAACGCCTCGACGTCGGCGACTGCGCCCGCAAGCGGCCCGGGGCCCTCACCCAGGCCCAGCGCCAGCGCATCGCCATCGCCCGGGCGCTGGCCGCCGACCCGACGGTGGTCTTCGCCGACGAGCCCACCGCGCCCCTGCACGCCACCGACCGCGCGCAGGTGCTGCGCACCCTGACCACCGCGGCCCGCTCGCACCACATCACCGTCGTGCTCGCCACCCTGGACGAGGAGAGCGCCTCGCTCGCCGACCGCACCGTCGGCCTCGTCGACGGCCGCCGCGGCTCGCTTCCCACGCCCGAGGCGTCCGAAGGGGAGGGCAGGGCCGCGTGCTCAGTCTCCGCCTAGCGCGCGGCGCCCACCCGCTCGTCCTGCTGCGCCGGCTGCTGGTGGTCCTCGCCGCGGCCGGGGCCGGTTTCCTGCTGCTGTGCGCGCTCGGGTACGCCGTGGCCCACCCGGACACGCCGCAGGAGTCGCTCGTGCGGCTGCTGTGGTGCCTGGCGCCGCTGGCCGCCGTCGTGCAGTTCGCCGTCGCCGTGGCCCGCAACGACCCCGCGACGCGGCCGCGGGACGGCATGGACGCCATCGGCTTCGGCCCCGTACGGCTGTCGGTGCTCGCCGCCACCTCCACCGCCCTGTCCTGCGGCACCGGCAGCGTCCTGGCTCTGCTGGCCTACCTGGAGCTGCGCGGCGACCTCGGCGGCACCCCGCTCAGCGGCGCGGCCGCCCGCGCCCTCGACGGGCAGGCCGGCCTGCCGTGGGGGGCCGCCGTGACCCTGCTGGGCCTGCTGCCGGCGCTCGGCGCCGGCGCCTGCGCCCTCTTCCTGCGCCCGAGCCGCGAGCGCAGGGCGCGCGGCGCCCACGCCGCACCCACCGATGATCCCGCGCCCTCCACCCCCCGCGAGGACCGCCCCGCCCACATCGGGCTGCCCTGGGGCGTTGCCGTCATCGCCTGCGGCCTGGCCCTGGAGGCGTACGTCGGCCACGCCCCGGCGCCCGCCCCCGAGACCCTGCTGGCCCTGCCCGGCCAGGACGGCGGCTCCTCCCCCGCCCTGCTCGGCGGCTGGCTGCTCACCTTCGCCGGCCTGGTGCTGGCCGGCCCCGGGCTCACCCACTGGTGCGGCGCCCTGCTGTCGTCCGGCCGGCCCGGGCCCGTACGGCTGCTGGCCGGCCGGATACTGCAGGACGCGGCGGCACGGGTCGGACGCCCGCTCGGCGTGCTGTGCGCCGTGGCCGCCGGGGCCGTGGCGGCCGTCGAACTGTACGGCGCGCTGTGGCGGCCCACCGGGCCCGGTCCGTTCGGGCCGCTGACCTGGCTCGGCGCGGGCCTGGTGATCGCCTGCGTGACCGCCACCGCGCTCACGGCCGCGGCCGACACCCGCACCTCCCGCGCGGAGACCTCGGCCGCGCTGGCCCGGCTCGGCATCCCGGCCTCCCTGCTGCGCGGCGCCGCCGCCGTGCGCACGGGCGCCCTGGTCGCCGTCCTGGCGCCCCTCACCTGGGTGATCGCCGAGCTGACCGCCCTGCCCCTGACCCGTTCTTGACCACTTCTTGACCCAAGGCAACTCCGCGGCCCGAAACCACGTCTGCTTCAAGAGCGACTGGAATTCAGGCGAACGGAGCTCTTGGTGATCATCGGCCTTGTCACGGCTGTCGCGGCCTCGGTGTGTTACGGCACAGGATCGGTCCTGCAAGCCGTGGGGTCGCGCAAGTCGGCCCGCAGGGAGGCCGCCAAGGCCTCCACCACGGGCACCACCCAGCACGGCGGCCCCAGCCTGTCCTCCACCGCCAAGGCCGCCGTGACCTGGGAGTTCATGGTCGGTACCGTCCTGGACTTCCTCGGCTTCGGCCTCGGCGCGCTCGCCGCGCGCATGCTGCCGCTGTTCCTCTCCCAGACCGTCATCAGCGCCAACCTCATCGTCACCGCGCTGCTGAGCATCAAGCTGCTCGGCATACGTCTGAACGGCAGGGAATGGGTTTCGATCGGCGTCGTCTGCTCGGCCCTTGTGCTCCTGGCGACCGCCGCCGGGCACGAGGGCAGCGGCGCCACCGCCATGTCCACGCACTGGTGGCTCCTCGCCATCTCCGTCGTCCTCATGGGCGGCGGCACCGTGGCCGTACGGCTGCTGGGCGCCCGGGCGGCGATCCTGGCCGGCCTGCTGTCCGGCCTCGGCTTCGGTGCCATCGGCGTCGGCGTGCGCATCCTCGACGGCATCGACCCCTTCGACCTGCCGACCATGCTCGCCGACCCCGCGCTGTACGCCATCCTCGTCTCCGGCTCCGTCGGCATGTACCTGCACACGGTGGCCCTGCAGATCGGTTCCGTGAACGGCGCGACGGCGGCCCTGGTCGTCGGCGAGACGGTGCTGCCCGGCATCATCGGCGTGATGTGGCTCGGCGACGCCTCCCGCGACGGCTTCGCCTGGGTCGCGGTCCTCGGCTTCCTCCTCGCCGTCGCAGGCGCGGTAGCGGTGGCCTGGTTCGGCGAACCGGACGCGCACGCGGCTGCGCCGCAGGCCGAGCCGGACACGCACGCGGCTGCGCCGCAGGCCGAGCCGGACAAGGTGCCCACACCTGTGGCGTGAGGCCTCCCTGGATGGTGCACCTGGTTGTGGGCAGGCGTGCCGCAGGGCGGCACGGGTGGGCACAACCGGCCCACCGGGTCGCACCACCCCGGGGTCCGGGGGCGCAGCCCCCGGTTACGGGAAGGGGCGGGGTGGGGGAAGGACAACCACCTCGTCCACCGCGAACGCGACGCCCACCCGGTCACCGACCTCCGGCGCATCCCCCAGCGGCACCGCCGCCTCAAGCTCCGGCCCGGCCTCCGGCCGAAGCCGCACCACCACGTGGTCCCCGCGGAACGTCCGCGCCCCCACAACACACCGCAAGCCGTCCCCCGCGGCAGCGACCCGTACGCCCGCCGGCCGCACCAGCACCCGTCGCTCCCCCGCCGCCGTGCCGTCCGGCACCGGCAGCTCGCCCCACGGCGTCCGTGCCGTAGGGCCGTTCACCGTTGCCGGAACGACGTTGCGGAATCCCAGGAAGCGCGCCACGAATTCCGATGCCGGCCGCTGCCACACCTCCAGCGGCGTGCCGATCTGTGCGACCCGTCCGCCTTCCTGCATGACGACGACCCGGTCGGCGAGGGCGAAGGCCTCGCCCTGGTCGTGCGTGACGGCCAGCACCGTCGTCCCCAGGCGCCCGAAGAGCTCGCGCAGTTCGACGACGAGCCGTTCGCGCAGGCCGCGGTCGAGCTGGCCCAGGGGTTCGTCGAGCATGAGCAGCCGTGGCCGGGGGGCCAGGGCGCGGGCGAGGGCGACGCGCTGCTGTTCGCCGCCGGACAGTGCGCCGACCGGTCGGCGCTGTGCGCCGGGCAGGCCGACCAGTTCGAGGAGTTCGGCGACGCGCCGCTCGGTCTCGGCGCGGTCCGTGCGGCGCATGCGCAGTCCGAAGGCGACGTTGCCTGCGACGTCGCGCTGGGGGAAGAGCTGGTGGTCCTGGAACATGAGGCCCACGCCGCGCCGGTGCACCGGTACGCCGCTCTGGTCGCGGCCGTCGAGGTGCACGCGGCCTTCGTCGGCGCTCTGCAGGCCGGCCACGACGCGCAGCAGGGTGGACTTACCGCTGCCGCTGGGGCCGAGCACGCAGACGGTCTCGTGCTCGGCGACGGTGAGGCCGACGGCGTCGAGCGCCGTGCGGGCGCCGAAGCGGACGGTGACGTCCTCCAGCCGGAGCATGGACATCTAGAACTCTCCCGTACGGTCGGTGCGCACGCGCTCCAGGACCAGCAGCGCGGCGGCGCACACCAGCATCAGGATCGTGCTCAGGGCCATGGCCTGCCCGTAGTTGAGTGCGCCGGGCCGGCCGAGCAGCCGGGCGACGGCCACGGGCAGGGTGGGGCTGTCGGGGCGGGCGATGAAGACGGTGGCGCCGAACTCGCCGAGCGAGACCGCGAAGGCGAAGCCGGCGGCGACGGCCAGGGCCCGGCCGACCATGGGCAGGTCGACTTCGCGCCAGGCCCGCAGCGGGGAGGCGCCGAGCACGGCGGCGGCCTCCCGGAGGCGGGTGTCGACGGCGCGCAGCACGGGCAGCACGGTGCGGACGACGAAGGGCACGCCGACCAGGGCCTGGGCGAGCGGGACGAGGATCCAGGAGGTGCGCAGATCCAGCGGGGGCTCGTCCAGGGCGATCAGGAAGCCGAAGCCGACGGTGACGGCGGAGGTGCCGAGGGGGAGCATCAGCAGCGCGTCGAAGCCGCGTACGAGCCTGCCCTCGCGGCGGGTGAGCGCGGCCGCGGCGAGGGAGCCGATGACGACGGCGACGGCGGTGGCCGCCGCCGCGTAGGCGAGGGAGTTGCCGATGGCTTCGAGGGGTGCGACGACGAAGGTGCCGGCGGTGCCGCCCGCGGAGGCGAGGGCACGGTAGTAGGTCAGGCCGTATCCGTCGGGTCCGTCGAGGGAGCGTTCGACGAGGACGGCGAGCGGCAGGATCAGCAGCAGGGCGATGACGGCCAGGACGGAGGCGAGCAGCGTCCACTGGGCGGCGCCGCGGGGGCGGCGGGCGGTGCGGGCGGCGTCCACGAGCCGCAGGGTGGCTTCGCGCCGCCGGACGGTGCGGGCGTGCACGAGGAGCAGCACGGCGACGGCCAGGAACTGCAGCAGCGTGAGCACGGCGGCGGTGGGCAGGTCGAGCAGTTGCGCCGTCTGCTGGTAGATCTCCACTTCCAGCGTGGCGTAGCGCGGGCCGCCGAGGATCTGCACGACGCCGAAGGAGGTGAAGGTGAAGAGGAAGACCATGAGGGCCGCGGCGGCCACGGCCGGGGCGAGGGCGGGCAGCGTGATCCGCCGCCAGGCGGTGAGGCGGCCGGCGCCGAGGACGCGGGCGGCCTCCTCCTGGCGCGGGTCGAGCTGGGCCCACAGTCCGCCGACGGTGCGGACGACGACGGCGTAGTTGAAGAAGACGTGGGCGAGCAGGATCGCCCAGACGGTGGTGTCCAGGCGGACGCCCCACAGTTCGTCGAGCAGTCCGCCGCGGCCGAGCAGGGCGAGGAAGGCGGAGCCGGCGACGACGGTCGGCAGGACGAAGGGGATGGTGACCACGGCTCGCAGCAGCTGTTTGCCGGGGAAGTCGAAGCGTGCGAAGACGTACGCGCCGGGGAGCGCGAGCAGCAGCGTGAGCGCCGTGGAGGCGGCGGCCTGCCAGGTGGTGAACCACAGGACGTGGCCGGTGGCGGGGTCGCCGAGCACCTCGCCGATGCGGGCGAGCTGCCACTGGTCGCCGTCCTTCAGGCCGCGGGCGACGATGGCGGCGACGGGGTAGGCGAAGAAGATCCCGAAGAAGGCGAGCGGCCCGGCCATCAGGGCCAGGCGCGTCGCGGTCCGCCGGGCGCCGCCGCGCGGGGCGGCACCCGGGGGTGCGTCGGTCACTTCAGGACGAGCGAGGACCACGTCTTGATCCACTGGTCGCGGTGCTGGGCGATGCGCTGCGGGTCCAGCGTCGCCGACTGCGTGATCTTCGCGCCGTACTTGGTGAACAGCTCGGGGACGCGCGCGTCCCGGTTGACGGGGTTGACGAACATCTGCAGCGGCATGTCCTCCTGGAAGGTCTTGCCCACCAGGAAGTCGATCAGTGCCTTGCCGCCCTCGGTGTTCTTCGCCCCGCTCAGCAGGCCGGCGTACTCGACCTGCCGGAAGCAGGTGCCGGTCGCCACGCCCGTGGGCGCCTCGGCCGGCTCGGGCTTGACGCCCATCACCTCGGCGGGCGGGCTGGAGGCGTAGGAGACGACGAGCGGCCGGTCGCCCTTGGCCTTCTTGCCGGCGGCGGAGCCGGAGAAGCGGGTGTTGTACGCCTGCTCCCAGCCGTCGACGACCTCGACGCCGTTGTCCTTGAGCTTCTTCCAGTAGTCCTGCCAGCCGTTCTCGCCGAAGGCGGCGACGGTGCCGAGCTGGAAGGCGAGGCCGGGCGAGGAGGTGGCGACGTTCTCGGTCACCAGGAGGTTCTTGTACTCCGGCTTGACCAGGTCGGCGAAGGTCTGCGGCGGCGCGAGCTTCTTGTCGGCGAAGTAGGCGCGGTCGTAGTTGACGCAGATGTCGCCGTAGTCGGTCGGGGTGACGCGGTCCTTGGTGTCGCCGCGCAGCTCGGCGGGGACGCGGTCCGCGCCCTTGGCCCGGTAGGGCGTGAACAGGCCCTTGTCGAGCGCGCGCGACAGGAGGGTGTTGTCGACGCCGAAGAAGACGTCGCCCTGGGGGTGGCTCTTGGAGAGGATGGCCTGGTTGACGGCCGCACCGGCGTCACCACCCTTGATCACCTGGACCTTGTAGCCGGTCTGCGCGGTGAACTGCTTCAGGACCGCGTCGGAGGCCACGAACGAGTCGTGGGAGACGAGCCGGACGGTCTTGTCGCCGGAACCGCTGCCGCCGGAGCCCGAACCGGAGCCGGAGTCCGGGCTGCCGCAGGCGGCGAGGACGGGCAGGCCGAGGGCCGCGGCGGCCGTCGCCACGACGGCACGCCGAAGGATGGTGTTCATGGTGGTGCTGACTCCCTACGCCGGTACTAACCGGATCAGGTCCGAGGGTCTGCGGGCCGTGCCGCACTCTCAGCGCTCGCTGCGCTCCCCTGTCGGAATGTTCATTTGTACGAAGTGCGCGACGTTGCGCGAAGGAACCGTACCAGGGCGGCCGCGGGCCCCTGCCGGGCCCGCGGCGGCCGCTCAGCGCTCGGCGGCGGCCAGCTGGCCGCAGGCTCCGTCGATCTCCTGGCCGCGGGTGTCGCGGATGGTGACGGGCACGCCGTGGGCGGCGATCGCCTCGACGAAGGCCCGCTCGTCCTCCGGGCGGGAGGCCGTCCACTTCGAGCCCGGGGTGGGGTTGAGCGGGATGAGGTTGACGTGCACCCGCCTGCCCTTGAGCAGCCGGCCCAGCAGGTCACCGCGCCAGGCCTGGTCGTTGATGTCCCGGATGAGGGCGTACTCGATGGAGATCCGGCGCCCGGACTTCTCCGCGTACTCCCAGGCGGCGTCGAGGACCTCGCGGACCTTCCAGCGGGTGTTGACCGGCACCAGGGTGTCGCGCAGCTCGTCGTCGGGGGCGTGCAGCGAGACCGCGAGACGGCACTTGAAGCCCTCGTCCGCGAACCGCAGCATCGCCGGGACCAGACCCACGGTCGAGACCGTGATGCCGCGCTGGGACAGGCCCAGGCCGTCCGGCTCGGGGTCGGTCAGCCGGCGGATGGCGCCGACGACGCGCTTGTAGTTGGCCAGCGGCTCGCCCATGCCCATGAAGACGATGTTGGACAGCCGCGCGGGACCGCCCGGCACCTCGCCGTCGCGCAGCGCGCGCATGCCGTCGACGATCTGGTGCACGATCTCGGCCGTCGACAGGTTGCGCTCCAGGCCGGCCTGGCCGGTGGCGCAGAACGGGCAGTTCATGCCGCAGCCGGCCTGGGAGCTGATGCACATCGTCACCCGGTCCGGGTAGCGCATCAGCACCGATTCGACGAGCTTGCCGTCGTGCAGGCGCCACAGGGTCTTGCGGGTGGTGTCGTCGTCGCACGAGACGTGGCGCACCACGCTCATCAGCTCCGGCAGCAGCTCCTCGGCCAGCTTGGTGCGGGCCGCGGCCGGGATGTCCGTCCACGCCTCGGGCTGGTGCGCGTACCGCGCGAAGTAGTGCTGGGACAGCTGCTTGGCGCGGAACGGCTTCTCGCCGATCGCGGCCACGGCCTCGCGGCGCTCGGCGGGCGAGAGGTCGGCGAGGTGCCGCGGCGGCAGCTTGGCTCCGCGCGGGGCGACGAAAGTGAGTTCTCCGGGCTTAGGCATGGTCCTACCAGTGTCGCAGACGCGGCGAGGGGGCCCGCCGTCCTGTGGACGACGGGCCCCCTCGCGGTGAAGACGCAGGTCAGGCGGCTTAAGGGATCAGCCGACCCCGACGAAGGCCACCATCAGCAGCCAGACCACCGGAGCGGTCGGCAGGAGCGAGTCCAGCCGGTCCATGCTGTGCCGATATGCGGCTGCCGCCGCGTGGCGCCGTGTCACCCGCTGCCGACGAAAGCCACCATCAGCAACCACACCACCGGTGCCGTCGGCAGGAGCGAGTCCAGCCGGTCCATGATCCCGCCGTGGCCGGGGAGCAGGGCGCCCATGTCCTTGATGCCCAGGTCCCGCTTGATCATGGATTCGCCGAGGTCGCCCAGCGTGGCGCTGACGGCGACCGCCAGACCCAGCAGCAGACCCTGCCACCAGACGCCGCCGTCGATGAGGAACTGCATGCACAGCGCGCCCGCCACCATGGCGAAGAGCACCGCGCCGACCAGGCCCTCGCGGGTCTTGCCGGGGCTGATGCGCGGGGCGAGCTTGTGCTTGCCGAACCGCCAGCCCACCGCGTACGCCCCGGTGTCGCTGACGACGGTCAGGATCAGGAAGGTCAGCACCCGCCAGGCGCCGTCCTGCGCGGCCAGCATCAACGCCACGAAGGTGGCGAGGAAGGGCACGTAGAAGGCGGCGAAGATGCCGGCGGTGACGTCCTTGAGGTAGTCGTCCGGCGTCTCCGTCATCCGCCACACCAGCACGGCGAGCGCGGTGAAGGCCATGGCCACCCACGCGCCCTCCGCGCCGCTCACGTACCCCGCGACGGTCATCGCGGCGCCGCCGATCGCCAGCGGCACCAGGGGGGCCCGGATGCCCTTGCGCTCGGCGAGGCGGGAGGTCAGCTCCCACAGCCCGACCACCACGGCGATCACGACGACGCCGAGGAAGACGGGCTTGTAGATGAACAGGGAGGCGAGGATGACGGCACCGAGGCCGACGCCCACCCCTATCGCCGCGCGCAGGTCCCGGCCGGCGCTCTTCTTCGCCTTGGGCGCCTGGGGGGCGGGCTCGTGCGGCCGGATGGCGGGCTCCCCTGTGTCACGGTGATCGCGTTCGTCGTGGAACAGGGGGCCGCCGAGGTGCGCGGCCCCCTGCTCACGGTCGTCATCGTCGTCCTGGTATCCGCCTTCTCCGGGCACAATGGGCATGGGGCGAGTCTGCGCCGCGTCGCCCATGTCGTGCACAGGACCCGCCGGGAGACCGTCCTCCCAGCGGGTGCCGGGAGGGGGTCCGGCGTCGGTGGCCCCCCAGTGACCGGGGCGCGGCGGGGCTCCCCAGGATGCGTCGTTCATCAGACCTCGAGGAGCTCGGCTTCCTTGTGCTTGAGCAGCTCGTCCACCTGCGCGACGTACTTCGCGGTGGTGTCGTCGAGCTCCTTCTCCGCGCGGCGGACCTCGTCCTCGCCGGTCTCCTTGTCCTTGACCAGCTTGTCGAGGAGGTCCTTGGCCTTGCGGCGGATGGAACGGATGGAGACCTTGGCGTCCTCGGCCTTGGTCTTCGCGACCTTGACGTACTCCCGGCGGCGCTGCTCGGTCAGCTCGGGGAAGGTCACCCGGATGATGTTGCCGTCGTTGCTCGGGTTGACGCCGAGGTCCGAGTCGCGGATGGCCTGCTCGATGTTGCGCAGCGCGGTCTTGTCGAACGGGGTGACGACGGCCATGCGCGGCTCCGGCACCGAGAACGACGCCAGCTGGTTGATGGGCGTCAGCGCGCCGTAGTAGTCGGCCACGATCTTGTTGAACATCGCCGGGTGCGCACGCCCGGTGCGGATCGCCGCGAAGTCCTCCTTGGCGACCACGACGGCCTTCTCCATCTTCTCCTCGGCCTCGAGGAGGATCTCTTCGATCACCACTTGCTCCTGGTGTTATCAGTAAGCAGAGCCTCGCCCCTGCGCGCGTCTTCTCCTGCACGGTGTCCGACCGGCAGGCAGTTGTCCATCCCCGTGCCGAGGTCTTCCCCCGGCACGGAGTTGCCGTCCGCCTCATTTCGGCGGCCAAGGCGGACGGCTGCGGGTCGTCAGTCCCGCGTGGCCTGGTCGCTCACGAGCGTGCCGATCTTCTCACCCTTCACCGCACGGGCGATGTTGCCCTCGGCGAGGAGCTCGAAGACCAGGATCGGCAGCTTGTTGTCCATGCACAGGCTGATGGCGGTGGCGTCGGCGACCTTCAGTCCGCGGGCGAGCACCTCGCCGTACTCGAGGGCGTCGAACTTCACGGCGTCGGGGTTCTTCTTCGGGTCGGAGTCGTAGACCCCGTCGACGCCGTTCTTGCCCATGAGGATCGCCTCTGCGTGGATCTCCAGGGCGCGCTGGGCGGCGGTGGTGTCGGTGGAGAAGTAGGGCATGCCCATGCCCGCGCCGAAGATCACGACGCGGCCCTTCTCCAGGTGCCGCACGGCGCGCAGCGGGATGAACGGCTCGGCGACCTGGCCCATGGTGATGCCGGTCTGGACCCGCGTCTCGACCCCCTCCTTGGCGAGGAAGTCCTGCAGGGCGAGGCTGTTCATCACGGTGCCGAGCATGCCCATGTAGTCGGACCGGGCCCGGTCCATGCCGCGCTGCTGCAGCTCGGCGCCGCGGAAGAAGTTGCCGCCGCCGATGACGACGGCGATCTCGTAGCCCTCGCGGACGACGGCCGCGATCTCCCGGGCGATGGCGTGCACGACATCGGGGTCGACGCCGAGCCCACCGCCGCCGGCGAAGGCCTCACCTGACAGTTTCAGCAGGAACCGACGGCGTGTGCCCTGCTCGGCGTGTGTGTCGTCGGCGGCCTGCGTGGCGTCCGCACCCTGGTTCATTGGAGTTCTCCTCGTGCACATACCAAGAAGGCCATTGCCGGATGGATCCTTGCGGTTCCCTCAGCGGCAATGGCCTCCTCGTCACATCAGCGGTCGGCCGGTGGGCGGCCGACTGCGTACGACCCTAGCGGGTCGCGGGTCATTCGCTGCCCTGCGGACGGCTCAGGCGCCGACGCGGATGCGGGCGAAGCGCTTGAGCGTGACGCCGGCCTCGTCCAGGACCTTCTGGACGGTCTTCTTGTTGTCCTTCGCGAAGGCCTGGTCCAGCAGGACCTGCTCCTTGAAGAAGCCGGTGACGCGGCCCTCGACGATCTTCGGCAGGGCGGCCTCGGGCTTGCCCTCCTCGCGAGCGGTCTCCTCGGCGATGCGGCGCTCGTTCTCGACGACGTCGGCCGGGATCTCCTCGCGGGAGAGGAACTTCGGCGCGAAGGCGGCGATGTGCTGCGCAACGTCCTTGGCGACCTCGGCGTTGTCCTTGTCGAGCTCGACGAGGACACCCACCTGCGGGGGCAGGTCGGCGGCCGTGCGGTGCATGTAGGCGTAGACCTTGCCGTCGGCGAAGTGCGCGAAGCGGTCCACGACGATCTTCTCGCCGAGGGTGGCGTTGGCCTCGTCCACGAACGCCTGGACGGTCTTGCCGGCCTCGATCTCGGAGGCCATGAGGGCCTCGGCGTCGGCCGGAGCGGTCTTGGCGATGTGGGCGGCCAGGGCGTCGGCCACGGCGACGAACTTCTCACCCTTGGCGACGAAGTCCGTCTCGCACTTCAGCTCGACGATGACACCGGAGGTGTTGTCGTCGGCGATGAGGGAGGCGACGGCGCCGTTCTCGGTGGTGCGGCTCTCGCGCTTGGCCACACCCTTCAGGCCCTTGACGCGGACGATCTCGACGGCCTTCTCGAGGTTGCCCTCGGCCTCGTCGAGCGCCTTCTTGCAGTCCATCATGCCGGCGCCGGTCTGCTCACGGAGCTTCTTGACGTCAGCGGCGGTGTAGTTCGCCATCCTTCAATCCTTCTCGTGCACTGGGCCTTGCCGGGCCCCACGCGGGGCCTCGGGCAGGCTGGTCCGTCTTGAGGTCACCACACCTGTCGGCTCCCGTCCCGCTGACGGGGTCCGACAGTGGATCCGCCGGGCGTACGGCGGGGGCTTGCCGCCCCCGCCGTACGCCCGGTGCGGCAGAGCCTTAGGCCTGCTCGGCGTCCGCGGCCGGCTTCTCGGCCTCGGCGGGGGCCTCGGCCTCGGCGGCGGCCGGCTCGTCGGCCTTCTTCTCGCCCTCGAGCAGGTCGCGCTCCCACTCGGCCAGCGGCTCGCCGGCGGCCTTCTCGCCCTTGCCCTCACCGGCACCGCCGGAGCGGGCGATCAGGCCCTCGGCGACGGCGTCGGCGATCACGCGGGTGAGCAGGGTGACGGAACGGATCGCGTCGTCGTTGCCCGGGATCTTGTAGTCGACCTCGTCGGGGTCGCAGTTGGTGTCGAGGATGGCGACGACCGGGATGCGGAGCTTGCGCGCCTCACCGACGGCGATGTGCTCCTTCTTGGTGTCGACGACCCAGATGGCGCTCGGCACCTTCTGCATCTCGCGGATGCCGCCGAGGGTCTTCTCCAGCTTGGCCTTCTCGCGGGAGAGGACCAGGAGCTCCTTCTTGGTCAGGCCGGAGGCGGCCACGTCCTCGAAGTCGATGAGCTCGAGCTCCTTCAGGCGCTGCAGGCGCTTGTAGACGGTCGAGAAGTTGGTGAGCATGCCGCCCAGCCAGCGCTGGTTGACGTAGGGCATGCCGACGCGGGTCGCCTGCTCGGCGATGGCCTCCTGGGCCTGCTTCTTCGTACCGACGAACATGATGGAGCCGCCGTGCGCGACGGTCTCCTTGACGAACTCGTAGGCGCGGTCGATGTACGACAGCGACTGGAGCAGGTCGATGATGTAGATGCCGTTGCGCTCGGTGAAGATGAAACGCTTCATCTTCGGGTTCCAACGACGGGTCTGGTGACCGAAGTGGACGCCGCTCTCCAGCAGCTCCCGCATCGTGACGACGGCCATGGCCGTGCTCCTTGAGGTATTCGGTTTCCACGACGACCGGGCGGTCGCCGCGCCTGACGCCCCGGTGCGTCCGCCGCGGTCGGCGCCCGTGCGGGGAGCCGTTCCGAGGACCGAGGGACACGGCCACCGTGCTGCCCGGAAGGGCGAGAAGCGCCGGTGGCGGGGCGTGCGAAGTCGATCCGGTGACCCGGATCGCCATGAGAAGTGTACGGGACGGCAGAAGGCGCGGGTGACGGCGTTGTCCACAACCCCCGAGTAGTCCACAGATCCTCGCCAAGATCCCCACGAGTCGGTGATCGGGGCCATGGTCGTGGCATGCGACGACGACTGCTTCTTGTCCTGGTGGCAGTGCTGCTGGCGTGGGCGCCGGCGGCTGCCGCCGAGCCGCCCGGCGGCGAGCGGGCCTGGCCCGTCCCGGGGGCGCACGGGGCCCGGCCCCTGGTCCTGCGGGCCTGGGAGCCGCCCCCGGTGCGGTGGGCCGCCGGCCACCGCGGAGTGGACCTGGCGGCGGCCCCGGGCACACCGGTGCGGGCGGCGACGCCGGGGCGGGTGTCCTACGCGGGCGAGGTGGCGGGGCTCGGCGTGCTGGCGGTGGAGCTCGCGCCGGGGCTGCGCACGACGTACGAGCCCGTGCGGGCGGTGGTGCAGGAGGGAGAGATGGTGCGGGCGGGGCAGGTGATCGGGGTCGTGACGCCGAGGGCGGGATGGCACTGCGGGGTGGGGTGCGTGCACTGGGGGCTGCGGGACGGGGAGGAGTACCGCGATCCCCTGAGCCTGCTGCCCCCGTGGCTCCTGCGACGCCCACCGTCGCGCCTGCTGCCGCTGGTGGTGAGCGTCCCGTAGGGGCGCGGGGCAGTGTCGATCTGCGGCTCCGCCGCGCGGGCGCGCCAAGCCACGGCGAACGCGCAGGTGTCGGCTGCGGGCCGTCCGTGGCCGATCGCGCAGTTCCCCGCGCCCCTACGGGGCGCCGTGGTGCCGCGTGACGAGGATCCGCCGGGCAGGCGCTAGCCGCGCACGCCCCGCAGGGTCATGCCCACCGCCGCCTCCGTGATCGTCGTGGGGTCCTCCGCCGCGCCCAGCTCGATGCGGCGGACCGCCGCGTCGACGACACCCTGCAGCAGCATCGCCGCCAGCCGCGGCTGCTCGTGGCCGAGCGCCTCCAGTGCCTCGACGACCATCGCGATCAGGCCGCCGTGCGCGGCGCGGATCTTCTCGCGGGCGCCCGCGTCGAGCTCGCCGGCGGAGATCGCCACCACGGCCCGGTGCCGGCGGTCGCCGACGAGTGCCAGCTGCCGGCGCACATACGCCTCGATCTTGTCCTCGGGGGTGGCGGCGGCGGCCATCGCGGCTTCCACCTCGGCGGCCCAGACCGGGAAGTCGACGGCGCACAGCTCCTCGACGACGGCGGCGCGCGAGCGGAAGTACTCGTAGACGGAGGACCGGGCGAGGCCCGTGCGCTCGGCGAGCGCGGGGAAGGTCAGCGCTTCCGTCCCGCCTTCGGACAGCAGGGAGCGGGCGGCGTCCAGCAGGGCGCCGCGCTGCATCGTCCGGTGCTCGGCCACTGAGGCCGCTCGAATCCTGGGCACGCTCCCACTTTACGGACAGGAGCGGGCCCGGACGACGGTGGAGGGACGATTCAGCGACGTCGGCCCCGGCACGCTCAGCGCCCGACGTCCGCGAGCTTGGCCCGCAGTTGCAGGACGGACTTGGTGTGGATCTGGCTGACCCTGCTCTCGGTGACGCCCAGCACCTGGCCGATCTCGGCGAGGGTGAGGCCCTCGTAGTAGTAGAGGGTGACGACGGTCTTCTCCCGCTCGGGGAGGGTGTTGATCGCCCGGGCCAGGAGCCGGCGCAGCTCGTGGTCCTCGGCGACCTCGACCGGGTCGTCGGCCGCGGTGTCCTCCAGGGTGTCCATCAGGCTCAGCCGCTCGCCGCCCTCGCCGCCGACGTGCAGCAGCTCCTCCAGGGCCACCACGTTGGCGAGGGACAACTGACTGAAGACGGCGTGCAGTTCCTCCAGGGAGATCTCCATCTCGGCCGCCACCTCGGCCTCGGTGGGCGTGCGGCGCAGGGCCGCCTCCAAGGTGGCGTACGCGCGCTCCACGGCGCGCGCCTTCTGGCGCACCGAGCGCGGGATCCAGTCGAGCGCGCGCAGCTCGTCGATCATCGCCCCGCGGATGCGGGTGATGGCGTAGGTCTCGAACTTGATGGACCGGCCCGGGTCGAACTTCTCGATGGCGTCGATCAGCCCGAAGATCCCGGAGGAGACGAAGTCGGCCTGTTCGACGTTGGGCGGCAGCCCGACGCTGACGCGGCCCGCCACGTACTTCACCAGGGGCGAGTAGTGCAGGATCAGCTGCTCCCGCAGCCGCTCGTCGCCCGTGGCCTTGTACGACCGCCACAGCTCGTCGAGCGTCGTGGGTGCGGGAGGGCGCACGGCGCCGCGCGCTGCGGGCGGTACCGCCGCGCGGTCGGACCCGGAGGTGTGCTGGGGCATTCGTCGTTCTTCAGCCGTTCTGCCGTGGACGTTGATCAGGTGGTGTGACGATCGGTCGATGGGAGATCGGGCGGTACGAAGGGATGATTTCCGTGAGCGTAGCGTGACCGGGACGCTGCGGTGAGCGATGGACTCCCTTCGGTGGGTGGAGATGCGGTCCGCCGGCGGCGGCGCGCCGCACGACGGCGGCCGGGACGCGGGGCACGGGGCCGCTCGGCGCCCGCCGTATCGGCCGGCCGGGTCGTCGCCTTAACCCTTTCACCCGATCACCCCAGGTCAAGAACCGCCTCGCCGCGCAGGGGGGCGCCGTTGGAGGGGCTTGGAGCCTTCGTCTGTTGACGGCTCGTCAGCCAATTGCCAGCGATCGCCCAGCCGTTCCACGAACCCCAGCGCCTGCAGTTCGTACAGGCTGGCGAGTGTCCGCTCGGTGCCGAGGCCCGCCTCCCGGGCGAGAAGGGCGAGGCCCGCACCGCCCCGGCCGGGCACGGCCTCCAGCACCGCGGCGGCGGCCGGCGCCAGCAGGTCCCGGGCGAGGACGGGGCCGCGCCGGGCGGGTGCGAGCTCTCCCATGGTGCCGACCAGCTCGGCGATTTCGTCGGCATCGGTGACCAGACACGCCCCCTCGCGCAGGAGTTCGTGCACGCCCGCCGACAGGCCGGAGGTGACCGGCCCCGGCACGCCCATCGTGTGCCGCCCCAGCGCCCGCGCCCGGCGCGCGGTCACCAGCGACCCGCTGCGGTACTGCGCCTCGACGACGACCGTGCCCCGGGTCAGGGCGGCGATGACGCGATTGCGCAGCACGAACCGGGCCCTCGTGGGGTGCCCGCCCGGTGGCAGCTCCGCCAGCACCAGGCCCTGTTCCGCGATCCGGTCGATCAGCTCGGCATGGCCGCGCGGGTAGGGGACGTCGATGCCGGAGGCGAGCACGGCGACCGTGGCCCCGCTCACGGCCAGCGCGCCCCGGTGCGCCGCGCCGTCCACTCCGAAGGCCGCGCCGGAGACCACCACCCAGCCGCGCTCGGCCAGCCCCGCGCCCAGCAGGGAGGCCACGTGGGAGCCGTAGTCGGTGCAGGCCCTGGCTCCGACCACCGCCACCGAGCGCAGCGCCCACAGCCGCACGTCCGGGCTGCCGCGCACCCACAGCCCGACGGGCCGGGCGTCCGCCAGGTCGTCCAGCTGGCTGGGCCACTGCAGGTCGCCGGGGATCAGGAAGCGCCCGCCGAGCCGGGCCACGGTCTCCAGGTCGCGCCCGGGGTCCAGGGCGGCGGCCCGGGCCGCGCACGCCGCGAGGCGGTCCTTCCGGGCACCGGGCGGGGGTGGCCCGGCCCCGGTCAGGGCCTGCAGCAGCGCCTGGGCGCCCAGCTGCCGCAGCCATCGCCCCACCTGCTCGTCGCCGGGCTCGGTCAGGCGGGTCAGGGCGGCCCGGGCCAGCCGCTCGGATGCGTCCGGGCCGCTCATTCCCAGCCGCCCGCCCGCACCGCGCCGCGCCGGACGCCCGTGCGCAGCTCCAGTGCCTGGAGCACGTCGCCGGCATCCGGCCGGTCGTGCCCGGCGAGGTCGGCCACCGTCCAGGCGACCCGCAGCACCCGGTCGAGCCCGCGCGCGGTCAGCAGCCCGCGCTCCATGTCCCGCTCGGCCTCGGCCAGCGCCCCGGGCACGACGCTCCAGCGGGTGCGCAGCTCGTGCCCGGGCACCTGGCTGTTGGTGTGCCAGGGCGTGCCGGCCAGCCGGGTGGCGGCGCGCTCGCGGGCGGCCCGCACCCGCGCGGCGACGTCCGCAGTCGACTCGGGCCGGGCCCCGGGCCCGGTCAGCTCCGAGCGGGTCACGGGCTCGACGGTCACTCTGAGATCCACCCGGTCCATCAGCGGCCCGGAGAGCCGGCCCAGGTAGCGCCGGACCGCGCTCGGCGGGCAGTCGCAGCCGTCCGCCGTCATCCCGTGCCGGCCGCAGGGGCAGGGGTTGGCCGCGAGAACCAGCAGGAAGGAGGCCGGCAGCCGCATGACCCCGCCCGAGCGGGCCACGACCACGTGCCCGGACTCCAGGGGCTGGCGGAGGGTGTCCAGGACACGGCTGGAGAATTCGGGCGCTTCGTCCAGAAAAAGCACCCCGTGGTGAGCCAGGGACACCGCCCCCGGCCGGGGCAGGCCCGAACCTCCGCCGACGAGCGAGGGCATGGACGCCGAGTGGTGCGGCGCGCAGTACGGCGCGCGGTCGATCAGCGGCTGCCCGGCGGGCAGCACGCCCGCCACCGAGTGCACCGCGGTGACCTCCAGCGACTCGTGCGGCGTGAGCGGTGGCAGCAGGCCCGGCAGCCGCTCGGCCAGCATCGTCTTTCCGGCCCCGGGCGGGCCCAGGAAGAGCAGGTGGTGCCGGCCCGCGGCGGCGACCTCCAGCGCCCTGCGCGCCCGGGCCTGCCCGGCGACCTCGGCGAGGTCGGGCCGGCCCGCCCCGTCCGGCGCGATCGCGGGGATGCCGCTGCCCGGCAGGGCGAGCCCGGCGGACACCGGGTCCGGCCGGCCCTCCGCCGCCGGCTCCTCGTCCTCCTCGGGCACCGGCGCGTCCGTCAGCACCGCGATCAGCTGGCGCAGGCTGCGCACGCCCAGCACCGAGACGCCGGGCACGAGGGCGGCCTCCGCCGCCGTCCGCTCGGGCACCACGACCTGGCGGTACCCGGCGTCGGCGGCCGCCAGGACAGCGGGCAGGACGCCGCGCACCGGGCGGACGCGGCCGTCGAGGCCCAGCTCGCCGATCATCACCAGGTCGGCGATGGACCGGGGGTCGATGCGCTCGGCCGCCCCCAGGACCGCGCAGGCCACGGCCAGGTCGAAGCCGCTGCCGCCCTTGGGCACCGAGGCGGGGCTCAGCCCCACCGTGAGCTTCTTCTGCGGCCACTCGGCCCCAGAGTTGGCCACCGCGGCCCGCACCCGGTCGCGGCTCTCCGTCAGGCTCTTGTCGGGCAGGCCCACCAGGGTGAAGGCGGCGACGCCCGGCTCCAGGTCGGCCTGGACCTCGACCACCACGCCCTCGACTCCCGCCAGGGCCACCGAACACGTCCGTGCGAAGGCCATCAGGCCACCCCCCGGACGTGCTCGACCACGGGCGCGCCCCGGTCGGGCACGACGACGCCCACCAGGTCGATGCGCACGCCGCCCGCCGGTGCCCCGCCGTGCCGGAGGAGCCAGTGGGCGGCCAGGGTGCGCAGCCGCTCGGCCTTGGCGGGGGTGACCGCCGCCATCGGGTGCTCGTAGGGGCCCGCGCGGCGGGCCTTGACCTCGCAGATCACCAGGGCGTCGCCGTCGGCGGCGACGATGTCGAGCTCGCCGGACCGGCACCGCCAGTTGCGGGCGAGGACGCGCATGCCCGCCTCGGCGAGCCTGCGGGCCGCCAGCTCCTCGCCGTACCGCCCGAGCGCCCTGCGCGCTCCGGCGGACGTCCGCTCGCACTCTTTTCCAGCCGGGTTCCGGGACATCGGCACCACCTCCGGCACCGACTGTGCCGCCCCGGCCCGCAACTGTTGGATCTTGGTGGATAACCCGGCGCCTGGGGAAAACCCGGTGACCCGATCAGGTACCCGGAAGGTCCAGGTCCGTCTTGTTGAGCTCCTCGATGTTCACGTCCTTGAACGTGAGCACCCGCACCTGCTTCACGAAGCGTGCCGGCCGGTACATGTCCCAGACCCACGCGTCCGCCATCGACACCTCGAAGAAGACCTCCCCCTGCACGGAGTGGACCTGCATCTCGTAGTCGTTCGTCAGGTAGAAGCGCCGCTCGGTCTCGATCACGTATTTGAACAGACCGACGACGTCGCGGTACTCCCGGTAGAGCTTCAGCTCCATCTCGGTTTCGTACTTCTCGAGGTCCTCGGCGCTCATGGCATGTTCCCCTTCAGCCGTGCGTCCCCCCATTGTGCGTCAGGCGTGCTCCGTCTCCAGCAGCACCGGCGCACTCGGGGGTCCCTCGTCGAGCAGCGTGCGCAGCAGCTCGGCGAGTCTGGTCGGGTACACCGTCTCACGGGTGTCCAGCAGTTCCCCGCAGCTCCACCAGCGCAGCCCGTTCAGGCTGCGCCGCTCCAGCTCCGTCCCGCCGCCCGTCCAGGTGGGCTCCTGGCGGGTGCGGGCCAGGTAGTAGCGCTCGTCCTGGTCCCAGCGGCGGCCGGCGAAGGGGAAGGAGCACCTGCGCCGCCACAGCAGCGGCCCGAGCTCGACCTCGGTGATCCCGGTCTCCTCGGCCAGCTCCCGCCGCGCGGCGCTCTCCCAGTCCTCGCCGCCCTCCAGCCCGCCGCCGGGGGTGAACCACCAGGTCAGGGAGGGGTCGTCCGGCTCGTAGCCGTGCAGCAGCAGGATCCGGTCGGCCGGGTCGAGCAGGATGACGCGCGCGGCCCTGCGCAGCGGCCCGGGCTCGCTGCCGGACCCGCCGCCAGGCTCATGGCCGGGCCCGCCGCCAGGCTCATCGACGGGCTCGCGACCGGGCTCGCGACCAGGCCCACGACCGGGCTCACCCATGGGACGACACCGCCGTCCTGCCCGGGCTGCGGGAGCGCCACCGGGCCAGCGGGCCGTACGCGGCTCCGCCGAAGATCAACGCAGCACCCAGGCCGGCGGCGGTGACGATCAGCGGCAGCGGCCCGGGCCGGGAGGTGCCGCCGGGCAGGGCGGCGAAGGCGTCCGGTCGTTCGATCATGCCCCAGCCGGAGACGGGCCAGGCGGTGGCGTCCACCCGGGCCCGTACGGTCTCGCGGGGCACCGAGCCCTGCCCCGTGCCGGCCATGTGGCTGCGGGAGTCGACGGAGTCGCTGCGGTGGTCGCCGAGGAGGAAGAGGTGCCCGGGCGGGACGGTGGCGGAGAAGGGCGCCGGGGAGGCCGGGCCCGCCCCCTGCAGATACGGTTCTTCGACCGGTTGGCCGTTGATCGTCAGCCGGCCCTGCGGGTCACAGCAGGCGACCTTGTCGCCGTCGACGCCGACGACGCGCTTGACCATGGGCACCGAGCCCCAGACCTTGTCCTCGAAGACCACGATGTCCCCACGCCGCACCTCGGCACCGGAGACCCGCTCGGCCAGCACCCGGTCCCCGCGCCCGATGGTGGGCGCCATGGAATCGGTGGGCACGGTGTAGGGCCGGTAGAGCCAGGCGGCCCAGGCGAACCCGCCGAGGAAGAGCACGCAGCCGACGGCCACGGCCAGCCCGGACAGCACCCTGCCCGTGCGGCCCGGGCCGTGCTCGTCGCGTCCCTCTGTGCTCATGCCGCCCCCGCCCGGGTCGATGATCGGTGCGCGGAAGCGCCCGGGAACGGCGCGGCCGTTCCCCGCTTGCTCCGCGACCGCACCCTACCCGGGGGTACCGCCCGAGGTCAGCCCCTCGGCGTCGCGGCGGGCGCGGCCTCGCGCAGCGCGCCCGCGTCCCGGCGCAGGATCCGGCGGCGCCGCCACAGCACCAGCGGCACCGCGCCCGCGAGGCCGAGGGCCGCCGGCGCCGAGCCGGCCGCGGCGCTGAGCCCGGGCTGGTCGAAGGTGTCCGGCACCGGCAGCGTGGACCAGCGGTCGACCGGCCAGGCGACGACGATGGCGCGCCCGACGACCTGGTCCTCGGAGACCGTGCCCTGGAAGCGGTCCAGCTCCTGGTGGTAGCGGGAGTCGAGGGAGTCCTGGCGGTGGTCGCCCATGACCCAGATCCGGCCCTGCGGCACCTTGATCGGGCCGAAGGGCTTGTCGCCGCAGGGGGTGTTGCCGGGGAAGATGTACGGCTCGTTCAGCGCCTTGCCGTTGACCGTGACGGGCTCGTTGTTGCCCTTGCACTCGACGGTGTCGCCGCCGACCGCGATGACCCGCTTGATCAGGTCCTTCTCCTCCGCGGAGGGCATCAGGCCGATGAAGCTGAGCACCTTCTGCAGGCCGCCGGCCACCGGGCCGTTGTCGGTGGTGGGGGTCTCGCCCAGCCAGCCGCCCGGATCGTGGAAGACGACGACCTCGCCGCGCTCGGGTTTGGAGCCGAACCACGGCGTGAGCTTGTCGACCAGCACCCGGTCGCCGCGCTGCAGGGTGTTCTGCATCGACTCGGACGGGATGGAGAACGCCTGCACCAGGAACGTCTTGATCAGCAGCGCGAGCACCAGGGCGATGCCGACCAGGATCGGCAGCTCCTTCCAGAACGAGCGCTGCTTCTGCCGCTCGCCGCGCCCGCCGTCGTCCCGCCCGCCGTCGTCGCGGCCGCCGTCGTCCGTGCCCGCCGGCTCGCGGCCGTCGTCGTTCCGGCCGCCGGCCGGGGAGGAACCGGCCTCGTGCGGCGCCTCGCCGCCGGCCGCCCCCGCGGGCTCATCCGTCTGACCGGTGTGCTTTTCGGGTTCGCCGTGTCCGGACCGTGCGCCGACCGCCAAATCCCCCACATCCACTCCTCACTCCGCACTGCCGCCTGTCGTACACACGACGCAGGCCCACCACTCCCATAACGAGCGGGAGTTCCGCAGGGGTCGGGAGCCGGATCAATCCTTCTTGATCCATGGGGGACACACTATGCGGCCCGGCGCCCGATTGCGTCCCCGCGGCCCGCGCCGCCGGCGGCGCGTTGCGCACCGCCGCGAACGGGCCCGGTTCGGCCAGCCGGCGCCAGTGTCCGAAGGGCCAGGCGATCACCACCGCGCGTCCCACCACCAGGTTTTCGCCCACGGTGCCGTGTTGCGGCTCGTCGAGGTGGTAGCGCGAGTCGGCGGAGTCCGAGCGGTGGTCGCCCATGACGAAGAGCCGTCCGGGCGGGACGGTCACCTCGAAGGCGATCTGCGAGGGCGGATTGCCGGGGTGGAGGTAGGGCTCGACGAGCGGTGTTCCGTTGACCGTGATTTTGCCGTCGGTGTTACAGCACTTGACCGTGTCGCCACCGACTCCGATCACTCTCTTGATCAGGTCCTGTTCGTCGGCCGACGGCAGCAGGCCGACGTAGCTGAGCACCTGCTTGGCCTGCTTCACGCCCACCGGGTCGTCGCCCCCGTAGCGCTGCTCGCCCTCCAGCCAGCCGCCGGGGTCCTTGAAGACCACCACGTCCCCGCGCTGCGGCCGGGTGCCGAACCACGGGGTGAGCTTGTCCACCAGCACCCGGTCCCCGATGCGGATGGTCTGCTCCATCGAACCGGAGGGGATGACGAACGCCTGCACGAGGAAGGTCTTCAGCACGAGCGCGATGAGCACCGCGACGCCTATCAGGACGGGCACTTCCTTGTACACCGACCGGCGCCGGCGCCGCCGCTTCACGCGCCGGGCCGCCTTGCGGCGTGCGGCCCGGCCCCCGGTGGCGGGCGGCGCCGTCCCGGCGGCCTGCCCGGCCCTGCGCCGGGCGGCGCGGCCTTCCGTCGCGGGCGGCGGGGCCCCGGGCTCCGTACGGGCGTCCCGGGCCCGGCCCTCGCGTACGGGGGCGCGCCCCCGGCTACCCATGGGTGCCCCTCGGAGCGGCCGGTACGCCCTCGAAGGCGCCGGTCCCCCGCACCGAGCCCACGCGGCTCAGCGGCCAGCCGATCCAGTCGGCGCGCCCGACGACCCGGTCGAGGGGGACGGTGCCACCGCCCGGTTCGCCGAGGTGGTCACGGGAGTCCCGGGAGTCACTGCGATGGTCGCCCATGACCCATAGCTTGCCCTCCGGCACCACGATGTCGAACGGCACCCGCGAGGGGACGTCGCCGGGGAAGAGGTAGTCCGCCTCCAGCAGCGGCCGGCCGTTGACCTCCAGCCGGCCCTGCCGGTCGCAGCAGCGCACCCGGTCCCCGCCGGTGCCCACGACGCGCTTGACGTAGTCGGTCCCGGGGGCGGGCCGCATGAGCCCGAGGGCGGAGCCGCCCTTGCGGATGAGCGCCATGACGGCGTTCTCGGCCGGCGGGTCCTGGACGAAGGACTCGGTGCCGTCGAAGACGATCACGTCGCCGCGCTGCGGCTCGGCGCCGAAGCGGTAGGCGAGCTTGTTGACCAGCACCCGGTCCCCGACCCGCAGGGTGTTCTCCATCGAGCGGCTGGGAATCGTGAAGGGCTGCACCACATAGCCGCTGACCAGCAGCAGCGTGACCATGCACACGGTCAGCATCACCCCGGCCCGGCGCAGCGGGCCGCCGTCCGACAGCCACTGCCGGGCCCGCGCGAGGTGGCGGCGGGGAAAACGCGCGGAGCGCGACCGCTGCTCCCCCGCCCGGTCGGGGCGGGGGGAGCGGTCGCGCTCCGGAAGCGGTGCGAGCTGTGCGTCGGTGTCCATCGGTCCGAGAGCCTATCCGGCCGCCCGGGGACACCGGCGGGAAGCTCAGTTGTCGCGCTTCTCCTTGATCTTCGCGGCCTTGCCGCGCAGCTCACGGAGGTAGTACAGCTTGGCGCGGCGGACGTCACCACGGGTGACCAGCTCGATCTTCTCGAAGATCGGGCTGTGCACCGGGAAGGTGCGCTCGACGCCGACGGAGAAGGAGACCTTGCGGACCGTGAAGGTCTCGCTGACGCCCGAACCCTGGCGGCGGATGACGACACCCTTGAACTGCTGGATACGGGAGCGGTTGCCCTCGATGACGCGGACGTGGACGTTCACGGTGTCGCCGGGGCGGAACGCCGGGACGTCGGTGCGCAGCGAAGCGGCGTCGACGGCCGAGAGACGGTTGGACATGAATGTCTGCTTCCTCGCCGATGCCACAGGTCATCAGCGGTACTCGTACGGGAGGTGAAGGGGTGCCCCACCGTCGGGCGGACGTCGTTCCCCCTGTGGCAGGGGCGTGCGCCGGACGCAAGGCAACGGCTCATTCTTCCACGGGGGGCGCCACTGGCCCAAATCGGCCGTCGGCGCCGGGGCCCCAGCCGAGGATCGAGAGCATTTCGCGGTCCTTCTTGTCGAAGGCGGCCGGGTCGGCGCGCTCGATCAGGTCGGGCCGGTTCTGCGTGGTGCGCCGGAAGGCCTCGTCGCGGCGCCAGCGGGCGATCTTCCCGTGGTGGCCGCTGAGGAGGACGTCCGGGATGCCCCGGCCGCGCCACTCCGGCGGCTTGGTGTAGACGGGCCCTTCGAGCAGGTCGGCCATGGCGCCGGGGGCGAAGGAGTCGTCGCGGTGGGACTCGGCGTTGCCGAGGACGCCGGGCAGCAGCCGGGCGATGGCCTCGACCATGACCAGGACGGGGGCCTCGCCGCCGGCCAGGACGTAGTCGCCGATGGACACCTCGCGCACGTCGAGGCGCTCGGCGTACTCCTCGATGACGCGGCGGTCGATGCCCTCGTAGCGGGCGGGGGTGAAGACCAGCCAGGGCTTCTCGGAGAGCTCGACGGCCAGTTCCTGGGTGAAGGGCTTGCCGCTGGGCGTGGGCACGACCAGGACCGGCCGCTGCCCCTCCCGGCCCGAGGCGATGATCTCGTCGAGCGCCTCGCCCCAGGGCTCGGGCTTCATGACCATGCCGGGGCCGCCGCCGTAGGGGGTGTCGTCGACGGTGTTGTGCTTGTCGTGCGTCCATTCCCGCAGGTCGTGGATGCGCACGTCCAGCTGACCGCGGGCCCGGGCCTTGCCGACGAGGGAGACGTTCAGCGGTTCGAGGTACTCGGGGAAGATCGTGACGACGTCGAGGCGCATCAGGCGTCACCCTCCGGGCCCTCGGTGCGCGAGCCGGCGACCTCGGCCTGCCCGCTGTCCAGCAGCCCGCGCGGCGGGTCGACGACGGCACGCTGGTTGTCTAGGTCGATCTCCGTGACGATCTCCGACACGAAGGGGATCATCACCTCGCTGCCGTCCTCCCGCTCGACGATGAACAGGTCCTGGGAGGGCAGGTGGGAGATCTCCGAGATGCGGCCGACGTGCGTGCCGTCGACGGTGACCACGTCGAGGTCGACCAGCTGGTGGTCGTAGTACTCCTCGGGGTCCTCGGGCGTCTCGTCGGGGTCGACCTCGGCGATCAGCAGGGTGTTGCGCAGCGCCTCGGCGGCGTTGCGGTCGGCCACGCCCGTGAAGCGCAGCAGCAGCCGTCCGCTGTGCACACGGCCGGACTCCACGGTCAACGGCCCCACGCCCGCGGGATCGGTCATCAGCACCGCGCCGGGGCCGAGCCGCAGCTCGGGCTCGTCCGTGCGCACCTCCACGGTGACCTCGCCCTTGATGCCGTGGGCCCGGCCGATCCTGCCGACTACCAGCTGCACGCTCTTCGGTCCCCTTCTGGTCCGGTTCCTCAATTGTCGCTTCTACGCGGGGGGTGCACACGACAGAGGCCGGGGGCGGTCTCCCACCCCCGGCCTCATGCCGGTGCGCTATCGCTGCTCAGCGGACGTTGTCCACGTCGACCAGGTCGACGCGGATGCCACGGCCGCCGAGGGCGCCGACGACGGTACGCAGAGCACGTGCGGTGCGGCCGTTGCGGCCGATCACCTTGCCGAGGTCGTCGGGGTGGACCCGGACCTCCAGCACCTGCCCGCGACGCAGGTTGCGCGAGGCGACCTGCACGTCGTCGGGGTTGTCGACGATGCCCTTCACGAGGTGCTCAAGGGCCTCCTCGAGCATCCTCAGGCCTCGGTCGACTCAGCGGACTCGGCGGCGTCGGCCTCGTCCTTCTTCTCCGACTTCTTGGCCTTCGGGGTGATGGCCTCGCCCTTCACCTCGCCGGCGGCGTTCACGGCGGCCTCGAAGAGACCGCTGGTGTCGGCCTTGGGCTCGGCGACGAGCATCGGGGCCGGGGCCGGCAGACCCTTGAACTTCTGCCAGTCGCCGGTGACCTTCAGGATGGCCAGGACCGGCTCGGTCGGCTGCGCGCCGACACCCAGCCAGTACTGCACGCGCTCGCTGTTGACCTCGATGCGCGAGGGGTTCTGCACCGGGTGGTACAGACCGATCTCCTCGATGGCCCGGCCGTCACGGCGGGTACGGGAGTCGGCGACGACGATGCGGTAGTGAGGCGAACGGATCTTGCCCAGACGCTTCAGCTTGATCTTGACTGCCACGGAAGTGGTGTCTCCTGGTCTTGACGTGGTGGGCACAACGAGATGCCACGTGGGGTTGCGGTACTCGGGTGCCCGATGGACGCGTCAGCCGGAGGAGAGAGGGGTCCTGTGCGACTGTCGAGTACAGCGACCTATTGTGCCACACGGTGTGTCGAACTCAGCGACCGGAGCCGACGGGGACGGCTTCGGGGATCCGGAAGGGCTGACCGCAGCCGCCGCACATGATCGGCGCCTGGGCCAGCACGGACGGCACGACCCGGACGTTGCGCCCGCACTCGCACACCGCCTTCACCCGCACGCCGCCGCCGGACGAGCCGTGCCGCGCCGCGGGCCCCCGGAAGGTGCGCGAGGTGTCGGCGGCCGTCGCGACGGTGTGGGCCTTGAGCGCGCGCTGCAGTCTCTCGATGGTCGGCCGGTAGCGCTTGCGCGCCTCCGCGTTCAGCACGACCAGGGAGAAGCCACTGCTGGGATGCGGCTCCTCGCTGTGGTCGAGCCCCAGCTCCTCGGCGATCGCCAGGAACCGCCGGTTGTGGTAGCGGCCGGCACGGGAGGTGTCGCGGACACCGCGGGCGGCCGCGATGCCGTGGACCGCCTCGTGCAGCAGCCTCTCGAAGGAGAGCTCGGCGCCACAGGCGGACGACGACTCCCCGATCAACGATTCGGGCGCGGCTAGATCCGGCAGCTCGGGGTGGTACCGCTGAATGTCGGCCCACGCCTGCGCCAGCTCTGCGGCGAGAACAGGTGGTGTCGTGCTCACGTCGTGACAACGAGCAGGCACAGCCCGGTGTTCCGATACCGGGCCATCTCAAATATTTTGCACGTACCAGTCAGTTTCCCGACTGATGCGTCCTGACGAGGGCGGGTGCGCAGAACTGCGGAGAAGGGGGATGACCCGCTCACCCGTTCGCAAGGTGGGACGTACTGACTCCGGGGTAAGCACCTCGGCGTAAGCACCTCGGCGTACGGACGCCGGCGTAGGGACGCCCGCAAGCGCGAACCCCCGGGCGCGCGCCGTGGGGCGCGCACCCGGGGGTGTCCGGCTCAGTAGGCGCGGGCCACGATCGCGATCGCACCCGGCGCGTCGTCGGAGTCCGGCACGGAGCCGTCCTCGGCGACCAGGCAGCGCACGGTCACGGCCTGCTCGGCGAGCTTGGCCTCGCCCTCGGTGCCCAGCGTCGCCCACGGGATGCGGGCCCAGCCGCCGGCGGCAGCGGCCTCGGCGGCCTCCTCGATGGTCTTCACGTCCGTCGTGCGCGACTCGCGGCGCTCGCGCGACTGGCGCAGCAGCAGCTCCTGGTCCTCCTCCAGGACCTTCGGCAGCAGCGCGGCCAGCTCGTCGATGCGCACCGGCTCCTTGCCGCCGGGGATCCGGCGGGCCAGCATCGCGGTGCCGTTCTCCAGGTCGCGCGGGCCGATCTCGATGCGCACCGGGACGCCCTTGAGCTCCCAGTCCACGGCGCGGCGGCCGAAGGGGGTGTCGGTGCGGTCGTCGACCTGCACGCGCACACCGGCCGCCTTGAGGACGTCGCCGATCTCGCGGACCTTGGCCAGCACGGCCTCGTCGCCCTTGATCGCCAGGACCACGGCCTGCACCGGCGCCAGGCGCGGCGGCACCCGCAGGCCGTTGTCGTCGCCGTGCGACATGATCAGACCACCGACCATGCGGGTGGACACGCCCCAGGAGGTCTGCCAGACCAGCTCCTGGTGGCCCTCCTTCGACAGGTACGAGGTGTTGAAGGCCTTCGCGAAATTCTGGCCGAGCTCGTGGCTGGTGCCCAGCTGCAGCGCCTTGCCGTCACCCATCATGCCCTCGAGGGTGAGGGTGTTGATGGCGCCGGCGAACCGCTCCTTGGGCGTCTTGCGGCCGAGCACCACGTCGATGCCCAGGACGTTCACCATGAAGTCGTAGTAGACGTCCCGGTGAATGCGCGCCGCGTAGTCGCGGGCGTCCTCGTAGGTGGCGTGCGCGGTGTGGCCCTCCTGCCAGAGGAATTCGCTCGTGCGCAGGAAGACGCGCGGACGCATCTCCCAACGGACGACATTCGCCCACTGGTTGATCAGCAGGGGCAGGTCGCGGTAGCTCTGCACCCACTTCGAGAAGTACTCGTTGATGATCGTCTCGGAGGTCGGCCGCACCACGACCGGCTCCTCCAGCTCCTTGCCGCCGCCGTGCGTGACGACCGCCAGCTCGGGGGCGAAGCCCTCGACGTGCTCCGCCTCCTTCGTCAGGTACGACTGCGGGATGAACAGCGGGAAGTACGCGTTGGAGGCGCCCGCGTCCTTGATCCGGGCGTCCATCTCCTGCTGCATGCGCTCCCAGAGCCCGTACCCGTACGGTCGGATGACCATGGTGCCGCGCACCGGGCCGTTGTCGGCCAGCTCGGCCTTGTTGATCAAGTCCTGGTACCAGCGCGGGAAGTCTTCCGCCTGGGGGGTGAGAATGGGAGCCTTTGCCATGCTGCGAATGGTACGGGGCACCCGCGGCCGAGTGTGAATCCGTCCGCCCGCAACCCCGCCTTCCCGGCCGGTCGGCCCGGCGCGTTTTGCGACAGGGCGCCTGATCCGCGCACGTCGCGGGTACTTCCATTTCAGGCGATGACACCCGGCACATGCCATCGGGGCGCACGGGGGAACCTTCTCGCACAACCCCCTGGACTAGTGACGTCGAGCGCAGTTCCCTTGCATCGGGGGGTTTCTGCACGGAGCACGAACGGCGGCACGTCACGGGGGCGGGAGCGCGCCGCGTCGCACGGGCGACGCGGAACGCCGAACAGCGGCACAACGGACCAGGACACGTCACCCGGCGGATTGGGGCCCTTTCGATGACACCAACGCTCGTGCGGCGGCACCGGCCGTCCCCGACCTCGCCCGAAGCCCGGGCCCGCGACTGGGCGGAAATCCAGGAACGCATGCTGGTGCCGCTCTACGAAGCGGTCTACGACCGCCTGGAAGCGGGCCCCGGCACCCGGCTGCTCAGCCTCGGCTGCGGATCCGGCCTCGCCCTGCTGATGGCCGCCGCCCGGGGCGCCAGCGTCAGCGGCGTCGACCAGGACGGCCGCCGGCTCGCGCTCGCCCGCGAACGGCTGCTGCCCGACGGCGCCCCCGAGAGCGGACGGCGCCTGGGGCTGGGCGGGCCCGAGGCCGTCCACGACCCCACCGGCCCGGCGTTCAACCTGATCACCGCCTTCGACCCGCTGTACTGCGCGGGCGGCGGCACCCGTGGCCTGGCCCAGACCCTCGCGCGCGCCACCGCACTGGCGACGCCGGGCACCCCCGTCGTCCTGGCCGGCTGGGGGCCGCAGGAGCGCTGTGCCGCCTCGGGCGCCCTGCGCGTCGCCGCACGCCTGGCCGATCCCATGTGCGCCCCCGCGCGCTGGCGGCCCAGCGGCCGCGACGACCTGGAGGACCTCGCCCGCACCGCGGGGCTGACCCCCGACGGTTCCGGCCGCGTCTCCTGCCCGTACGGCTACGCCGACCTGACCAGCGCGGTGCGCGGGATGCTCTCCACGGGCGCCTTCGACGCGGCGATCCGGGCCACCGACGAGGACCAGGTCACCAAGGAGCTCGTGGAGGCCCTCCACCCGTACCAGCGGCGCGACGGGACGGTGTGGATGCCCAACGTCTTCCGCTACCTGATCGCACGGGTGCGCTGAGGACCGAAGGGCGCCGCCACGCGAACGGCCTCCGGCGAAGGATCGCCGGGGGCCGCGCGAGAGCCTGCCGCGGGTGGGCTCGGCCCACTCGGCCTCAGCCCATGAACTTCTTGAACTCGTCGGGCAGTTCGAAGCCCTGACCGTCCTGGCCGGACGGCAGGCCCAGAGGGTTGCCCGCCTGCGCCTGCTCACGGCGGGCGGCGGCCGCCTCGGCCTCGGCCTTGCGCTTCATCGGGTTGCCCGACTGCCGCTTGCCCTTGCCCTGCTTGAGCTGCTTCTTCTTGCGCGCCCCGGCGCCCGCGCCGGGCATGCCCGGCAGCCCCGGCATGCCGGGCATACCGCCCTGGGCCATGCGGGACATCATCTTGCGGGCCTCGAAGAAGCGCTCGACCAGGTTCTTCACGGTGCTGACGTCCACGCCCGAACCCTTGGCGATACGGGCCCGGCGGGAGCCGTTGATGATCGTCGGGTCCTGGCGCTCGGCCGGGGTCATCGACTTGATGATCGCGGCGGTGCGGTCGACCTCGCGCTCGTCGAGGTTGTTGATCTGGTCCTTGAACTGACCCATGCCCGGCAGCATGCCGAGCAGCTTGGAGATCGAGCCCATCTTGCGGACCTGCTCCATCTGGGCCAGGAAGTCGTCGAGCGTGAACTCCTTGGGACCCTTGGCGAGCTTGGCCGCCATCTTCTCGGCCTCGGCCTGGGAGAAGGTCTGCTCGGCCTTCTCGATCAGGCTGAGCACGTCGCCCATGCCGAGGATGCGGGACGCCATGCGGTCCGGGTGGAACGCGTCGAAGTCGTCCAGCTTCTCGCCGTTGGAGGCGAACATGACCTGCTTGCCGGTCACGTGCGCGACCGACAGCGCGGCACCGCCGCGGGCGTCGCCGTCGAGCTTGGAGAGCACCACGCCGTCGAAGCCGACGCCGTCACGGAAGGCCTCGGCGGTGTTGACCGCGTCCTGACCGACCATGGCGTCGACGACGAAGAGGATCTCGTCGGGGGAGACCGCGTCGCGGATGTCGGCAGCCTGCTGCATCATCTCGGCGTCGATGCCGAGACGGCCGGCGGTGTCGACGATGACGACGTCGTGCTGCTTGGTGCGCGCGTAGTCGATCGAGTCCTTGGCCACCTGCACCGGGTCGCCCACGCCGTTGCCGGGCTGCGGCGCGTACACGCCCACGCCGGCGCGCTCGGCGACCACCGCGAGCTGGTTGACGGCGTTCGGACGCTGCAGGTCGCAGGCGACCAGCAGGGGCGCGTGCCCCTGGGCCTTGAGCCAGCGGCCGAGCTTTCCGGCGAGCGTCGTCTTACCGGCACCCTGCAGACCCGCGAGCATGATCACGGTCGGGGGCTGCTTGGCGAAGCGCAGGCGGCGCGTCTCGCCACCGAGGATGCCGATGAGCTCCTCGTTGACGATCTTGACGAACTGCTGGGCGGGATTGAGCGCCTTGGAGACCTCGGCACCGAGCGCCCGCTCCTTGACCTGCTTGATGAAGGCCCGGACGACCGGCAGCGCGACGTCGGCTTCCAGCAGGGCGATGCGGATCTCACGCGCTGTGGCGTCGATGTCCGCCTCGGTCAGGCGGCCTTTGCCCCGCAGATTCTTGAAGGTCGCTGCAAGGCGATCGGAGAGGGTGTCGAACACGGCGCTCGTGGGTCCTCATGGTCAGGGGGCAGGGTCAATCGCCCTCAAGAGTATCCGGCCCGGTCGCCCCCGGGCCCTGCGCGGTCGACAATCCCTCCCCCAGGGCCCGCGTCACCGCCTCCGCGAGCCGCGCCGCATCGCGCTCCGACAGCGGCTCGCCGTGCGCACCGGTCACATAGAACGCGTCCACCACACTCGCCCCCAGCGTGCTCACGTGCGCGCTGCGCACCCACACGCCCTGCGCCTCCAGGACGCGGCCCAGGCGGTGCAGCAGTCCCGGGGCGTCCTGGGCGCGGACCTCCAGGACGGTGGCGTCGCGCGAGGCGCCCTCGCGCGCCACCACGACGCGCGGTGGCGCGTGCACGGGCCTGCGGCGCCGGGCGTACGCCGCCTCGCGCTCCGCCAGGCGCGCGGCGATGTCCAGCGAGCCGTCCAGGGCCCGTACGAGGTCGTTGCGCAGGCGGGCCGCCTCCGGCAGGGAGCCGTACTCGGCCGCCACGCGCCAGTGCAGCAGCAGGACACCGGGGTCCACCGCGCGCAGCTCCGCCGAGCGCACGGTCAGCCGGTGCAGGGCCAGCACGCCCGCCGCGGCCGGCAGGACGCCCGGCTGGTCGGGGACGGCCATCGACAGCTCGACGCCGACCGGCTCCTCCCCCGCCTGCTCGGACTGTCCGGCGCCCCCGGCACGCAGGACGACGACGGGAGCGCCGGTACGGGCCGCCTCGGCGGCCTGCCCGCGCTGCTCGGCGGTGGGCTCGGCGCGGTCCCGGCCGGCCGGCAGGGGCCGGCCCTCCAGGACCGCGGCCGCGCGCCGCACGAGGTCGGCGACCAGGGAGGCGCGCCACGAACTCCAGGCGGCGGGCCCGGTCGCCAGGGCGTCGGCCTCGGTGAGGGCGTGCAGCAGCTCCAGCGTGCCGGCGCTGCCGACGGCCTCCACGACCGTACGGACGGTGGCCGGGTCGTCGAGGTCGCGCCGGGTCGCCGTGTCGGCCAGCAGCAGGTGGTGCCGGACGAGGGCGGCGACGACAGCCGCGTCCGCACTGCCCAGGCCGATGCGCAGGGCCACGTCGTGCGCCAGGGCCGCGCCCGTCTCGCTGTGGTCGCCGGGGCGGCCCTTGCCGACGTCGTGCAGCAGCGCGGCGATCAGCAGCAGGTCGGGGCGGTGGACGCGGCGGGTCAGGGCGGCCGCCTGCACGGCCGTCTCCACCAAGTGGCGGTCGACGGTGAAGCGGTGGATCGGATTGCGCTGCGGCCTGCTGCGCACGTGCTCCCACTCCGGCAGCAGCCGGGCGACCAGGCCCTCGGCCTCCAGGGCCTCCCAGACGGCCACCGTGGGCTCGCCGGCGCCCAGCAGGGCCACGAGCCGGTCGCGGGCCTCGGCGGGCCAGGGCACCGGCAGCGGGCCGGCGGCGGCAAGTCGGCGCACCGTGTGCCGGGACAGCGGCAGACCCGCCTGCGCGGCCGCCGCGGCCGCCCGCAGCGGCAGCAGGGGGTCGTGCTCGGGCCGGGCCGTGCGGGCGAGGACGGCCTCGCCGTCCTGCTCGACGACGCCCTCGGCGAGCGGGACGCGCTCGGGCTCGACGAAGCCGCCCCGCCCGCCCCGGCCGCCCAGGATCCGGCGCAGCCGGGGCCGGCCGGAGCGGGCGCGCAGCACGCGGCCGACCTCGCGCCAGGTGACGTCCGCGGCGTACGAGACGGTGCGGGCGGCCTCGTAGACCTGGCGCAGCAGGGCGTCGGCGTCCGACAGGCCGCGGGCGGTGGCGACCTGGTCCTGTTCCTGCAGGGCGAGGCGGTCGCTGGCGCGGCCGGTGGTCAGGTGGAGCGCGTCGCGGGTGTCGAGCAGGAGGGTGCGGGCGGCCTCCAGCCCGTCGCGCGGGGCGTCCGCGAGCCACGAGGCGGCGACGGCCCGCAGGGCGGTGGCGTCGCGCAGACCGCCCCGGGACTCCTTGAGGTCGGGTTCGAGCAGGAAGCGCAGTTCGCCGTGGCGGCGGGCGCGCTCCTCGCACAGCTCGCGCAGCTCCGGCAGGCGGTGCGGGGCCTGGGCGCGCCAGTCCTCGTACGCGACGGTGCGCACCGCGGCCGTCAGCTCCGGGTCGCCGGCGAGGTGACGGGCGTCGAGCAGACCGAGGTGCACCTTGAGGTCACCGGCAGCCGCCTTGCGGGCCTCGGCGGGGGTGCGGACGGAGTGGTCGAGACAGAGCCCCAGATCCCACACGGGGTACCAGAGGCGGTCGGCGACGGCGGCGACGGCGGGCAGGCCCGCGGTGCCGTCGTGGAGCAGCAGCAGGTCGAGGTCGCTGCGCGGGGAGAGCTCACCGCGCCCGTACCCGCCGACGGCGACGAGCGCGACGCCGTCGGTGGACCGGCCCAGCAGCCCGCCGAGCCACTGATCGGTGATGCGCGCGAGCCGCGCACGCAGCGCCGCACCGGTGTGCGGCGCCTCGCTGAGCAGCCGCAACCGCGCGGCGGCGTACCCGCCGGCGGCGGGGGACGGTTTCCGGGTCACGGTGCTTTCCCCTGTGCTGATTGCCGTTTCGCGGCCGCCGACCGACGACCACGCGATGCGGGTCCCCCGCGCGGGGCGGGGCCCGCTTGGGGCGCCCCGTCAGGGGCGCGGGGAACTGCGCGATCAGCCACCGACGGCCTGCAGCCGACGCGCCACCGCGGGGGGCCCGGGCGCGGCACGGCACTCCGTCTGCGGGCGCGTCGTGGCTTGTCGCGCAGTTCCCCGCGCCCCTGACGGGGCGCTGCATGATCCGCCGGTGCAGCGAGCCGAAACGAGGCCCGGGCCAGGGCCCGGCCGGGGCGCGGGCCCCCTGGACCGCATCGGCGAGCGTCCTGCGGTGGGCCGGACGCCCGTGTCCGGGACGGAGCGCCGGTAAGCCGGCCCCCGCGAAGGCTCCGTGGGCTCCCGGAGCGGGCCGGTGCGGGTCGCGCCGGAGGCGGCACGGTGCCGGGGCGCTGCGCGCCCCGGCGTCCCGTACCGGACCGGAGGTCACAGCGCGTCGGGGCCGTGTTCGCCCGTGCGGACGCGGACGGTGGTTTCGACGGGGACCGTCCAGACCTTGCCGTCGCCGATCTTGCCGGTGCGGGCGCTCTTGACGATGACGTCCACGATGTCGTCGGCGTCGGCGTCCTCCGCGAGGACCTCTATGCGGATCTTGGGGACGAGGTCGATGGTGTACTCCGCGCCGCGGTAGACCTCGGTGTGGCCGTGCTGGCGGCCGTATCCCTTGGATTCGGTGACGGTCAGGCCGTGCACGCCGAAGGCGCGCAGGGCGTCCTTGACCGCCTCGAAGCGGTGGGGCTTGACGATGGCGGTGATGAGCTTCATGCGTCCACTTTCCTGTCGCTGTTCTCGTGGGCGCCCTGGGGTCCGGGAGCGGGGGTGCGGGAGGCCGGGGCGCCGCCCACCGCGCTGAAGTCGTAGGCGGTCTCGGCGTGGAACGCCTGGTCGATGCCGCCGACCTCGTCCTCCTCGCTCGCCCGGAAGCCGACGAGCCGGTCGACGAGTTTGGCCAGCAGCCAGGAGACGGTGAAGGAGTAGGCCATGACGGAGAAGGCGCCGAGGGCCTGGCGGCCGAGCTGGGTGAGGCCGCCGACGCCGTCGACGGCCAGGAGGCCGACGAGGAGCGTGCCGATGACGCCGCCGACGAGGTGGACGCCGACGACGTCGAGGGAGTCGTCGTAGCCGAGGCGGAACTTCCAGCTGACCGCCCAGGAGCAGACGGCTCCGGCGACGACGCCGATGAGCAGGGCGCCGAAGGCGTTGACGGCCGCGCCGGAGGGGGTGATGGCGACGAGTCCGGCGACGGCGCCGGAGGCGGCGCCGAGGGTGGTGAAGGCGCCGTGCCGGATGCGTTCGTAGGCGAGCCAGCCGAGCATGGCGGCGCCGGTGGCGACCTGGGTGTTCATGGCCATGGTGGCGGCGGTGCCGTTGGCGGCGAGGGCCGAGCCGGCGTTGAAGCCGAACCAGCCGAACCACAGCAGTCCCGCGCCGAGCATCACCAGCGGCAGGCTGTGGGGGCGCATGGGGTCCTTCTTGAAGCCGATGCGCTTGCCGGCGACGAGGACGGCGGCCAGCGCGCCGACGCCGGCGTTGATGTGGACAGCCGTGCCGCCGGCGAAGTCGATGACCTTGAGTTTGAACAGCCAGCCGTCGGCCTGCCAGACCCAGTGGGCGACGGGAAAGTAGACGATGCTGACCCACAGGGTGATGAACAGCGACCAGGCGCTGAACTTCACCCGGTCGGCGAGGGCGCCGCTCATCAGGGCGGGGGTGATGACGGCGAACATCAGCTGGAAGAGGGCGAAGGCGAGGACGGGGATGCCTTCCTTGCCGCCGGTGAGGGTCTCGGGGCGGATGCCCCGGAAGCCGGCGTGGCCGAGGTCGCCCAGCAGACCGGCTCCGGTGTCGTCGCCGAAGGCGAGCGAGTAGCCGAAAAGCACCCACAGGACGGTGACGATGCCGAGCGAGATGAAGGACATCATCAGCATGTTGAGCGCGCTCTTGACCCGCACCATGCCGCCGTAGAAGAAGGCCAGGGCGGGTGTCATCAGCATCACGAGTGCCGCACTGATCAGTACGAACGCGGTGTCTGCGCCATTCAACGTCGTGGTCTCCTCACGGCCGCGGCCCGTGCCCCCGAGCGGGCCGGTGGTCCCGGTGGGGCGGTGTGGCCCGAGGGTGTCGCAACGGGGTTTCGGTCAGTGCCGTGAGGTGTTTCACGCCGGTTGCGAGGTCCGTGCACGTGTTACGGCGCGGTGAACGCGGCGCGGCCTGCGGGAGGGCGGCCGGGCGCGGCGGCCGTCCGCGCTCGACCTGGCGTGGGGGAGCCGAGTCGGGTGTACGGGGAGGGCCGCCGCGGCCGGGTACGGGGTGCCGGGAGGGGGCCTTCAGACCGCCTGGGCGGCGGGCTCGGCGGACTCCGGCAGGTGGGTGGCGAGCTGTTCGCCGAGCTCGCGCACGGCGGGGAGGTCGCCGAAGTCGCGCACGGCGCTGTCGACGGTCTTGCGCAGCCGGTTGTTGACCCGCTCGGAGCGGACCTGCCGGGCGATGCGCAGCGCCTTGACGACGGGCTCGGTGATGGCCTCCGGCTCGCGCTGCATCAGGTGCACGGTGGCCATGCCGACGAGGTTGAGCGCATACGACCGCTGGTGGACGCCGTCCTGGGAGAACAGCTCGACGGCGCGCTCCATCTTGGGCCGGGCCAGCTGGGCGTAGGTGGGGCTGCGTCCGGCGACGTAGGCGAGGTCGCGGTAGGAGTGGGCGTTCTCGGCGTTGAGCTCGGCTTCGGAGAAGAAGCCGATCCAGTCGGGGTCGCCGTCGCCGGCAGTGATGTCGGCGAAGCAGTCCTCGGCCATGTTCACGGCGCGCTTGACCTTGGCGGGCTGGCCCATGTTGGCGTACGCCCGGGCCTCCATGGCGTACAGCATGGCCTGCGTACGGGGGGTGGCGCTCTCGCGGGAGCCGTACTGGCCGAGGTGGATGAGCTCCAGGGCGTCCTCCGCCCGGCCGAGGTGGATCATCTGCCGGCTCATGGTGGAGAGGATGTACGACCCGAGGGGGCGGTTGCCGGCTTCCTTGGCAGCGTGCAGTGCGAGGACGAAGTACTTCTGGGCGGTAGGGTGCAGCCCGACGTCGTAGCTCATCCAGCCGGCGAGCTGGGCCAGCTCGGCGGCGACGTGGAACAGGCGCCGGGCGGTGTCCTCCGGCTGCGGTTCCTGCAGCAGGTCGGTGACCTCGTGGAGCTGGCCCACCACGGCCTTGCGGCGCAGGCCGCCGCCGCACTGGGCGTCCCACTGGCGGAACATCACGGTGGTGGACTCCAGCAGCTCCAGCTCGGGCTCGGAGAGGCGGGAGCGGCGGGGGCGGTCGCGCTCGGTGCGGTCGGCGGGCCGGCCGCCGGTGGGACCGGGCACCAGCCAGCGCTGCATGGGCTCGATCAGGGCGGGGCCGGCGGTCAGGGCGAGGGAGGTGCCGAGGAAGCCGCGGCGGGCGAGCATCAGGTCGCTGCGGGAGAACTCGCTGAGCAGCTCCACGGTCTGGGGGGCGGCCCAGGGCAGGTCGATGCCGGAGACGGAGGGGGACTGGTGGGCGGTGCGCAGCCCGATGTCCTCGACGCCGACGACGCAGCCGAAGCGCTCGGAGAAGAGCTCGGAGAGGATCTTGGGGATGGGCTCGCGGGGCTGCTCGCCGTCGAGCCAGCGCCGCACACGGGAGGTGTCGGTGCTGACGTGGTGGGCGCCGAGCTGCTTGGCCCTGCGGTTGACCTGGCGGGCGAGCTCGCCCTTGGACCAGCCGCTGCGCAGGAACCAGGAGTTGAGCTGTTCGTTGGGGCGCTTCTCCGGCCTCTCGGCCCCGCCGGTAGTGCTGACATTGCCGCCCACGGGAACGCCCCCATCCGAAGCTCTGCGTCTACGTGCGTCTACGTCTACGTGCTGTCTACGCATCCTGTGTCCACACGGACCGGTGGTCACACGTGCGTTCACACGTCTGCGTGCGAACCGCCTCCAGCTTGCCGCCCGTTGCGGCCGCCCGTCCGGCAGGATTCGGGTACCGAAAGTAATCCTACGATCACCGCTCGGGCGAGTGGGGTCCAGGAAACGCCACCATTCGCCACCCCAAGGAATGAACTCCTTCCTCACCCATCGCGATTGACTTGACAGGGAACGGCCGAAGGAAACCCAAGGGAGGGTGTATCGATGCGCGCCACCGCGCGCAATGCCGGGCGCACCACCCATCGCACACCGTCACGCCCCCTCCGGGCGGGCATCGGCGACCGTGCGTGTCCGAGACACTCCGACACGTAACCATCGGCGAACACGACCCGTTGGAGGGGGCATGGGCTTCACAATCGGCGGCATCCGGGACCTGCGCTCGAGCTCTCGGCGCCGAGGCCGCGCGTCCGAGTACGTGACGACGGTCGCGGAGTACACCGGCCTGTGGGGCTGGGACGTGGTCCCCGGTGCCCGGGCCTCGCGCGGCGGCGGCCCGGCCTGCTCGTGCGGAGCCGCCGACTGCCCCTCCCCCGGCGCCCACCCGCTGTCGTTCGCCCCGCCGGTGCCCGCGGGCGCCACCCTCGACGAGGCCGCCGCCGCGTGGGCCGAGGTGCCGGGCGCGGCCGTGCTGCTGCCGGTGGGCCGGTCCTTCGACGTGCTGGAGGTCTCCGAGGCGGCCGGGCGGCACGCCCTGGCGCGACTGGAGCGCATGGGGGTGCCGCTGGGGCCGGTGGCGCTGACCCCGCACGGGCGGGCGCTGTTCTTCGTCGCCCCGGGCGCCGCCGCGGAGCTTCCGCAGCTGCTGTACCGGATGGGCTGGGACGACGCCCGGCTGGACCTCAAGGGGCTGGGCCGCGGCGACCACGTCACGGCGCCGCCGTCGGACTTCGCCGGGCTCGGGCCCATGCGCTGGCTGCTGCCGCCCGCCCTGGACACGGCCGGCCGGCCGCCGGAGGCGCGGCTGCTGCTGGGCACGCTGGCGTACGTGTGCCACCGCTCGGGCGGCGCGGGCAGCTGAAAGGGGTGTCCTCGTGGCAGCGATGCTGCCACGAGGACACCCCTTTTCGCGGGCCTTTTCGCGGGCCCTTTCGCGGGTGTGCGGGCCTCAGCCCAGCAGGGCGTCCACGAACGCCTCCGGCTCGAACGGCGCGAGGTCGTCCGCGCCCTCGCCCAGGCCGACGAGCTTGACCGGCACGCCCAGCTCGCGCTGGACGGAGACGATGATGCCGCCCTTGGCGGTGCCGTCGAGCTTGGTGAGCACGATGCCGGTGATGTTCACGACCTCGGCGAAGACCCGGGCCTGGGTCAGGCCGTTCTGACCGGTCGTGGCGTCGAGGACGAGCAGGATCTCGTCGACCGAGCCGTGCTTCTCCACGACGCGCTTGACCTTGCCGAGCTCGTCCATGAGGCCGGTCTTGGTGTGCAGGCGGCCGGCGGTGTCGATCAGTACGACGTCCGCGCCCTCGGCGATGCCCTCCTTGACCGCGTCGAAGGCGATCGACGCCGGGTCGCCGCCCTCCGGGCCGCGCACCGTACGGGCGCCCACCCGCTCGCCCCAGGTCTGCAGCTGGTCGGCGGCGGCGGCACGGAAGGTGTCGGCCGCGCCCAGGACGACGGACTTGCCGTCGGCGACGAGCACGCGGGCGAGCTTGCCGGTGGTGGTGGTCTTGCCGGTGCCGTTGACGCCGACGACCATGACGACGCCGGGCTTCTCCTCGCCGTTCACGGCCACGCCCGGCTCGGTGTGGACGCTGCGGTCGGCCTCGGTGCCGATGAGGGCGAGCAGCTCCTCGCGCAGCAGGCCGCGCAGCTCCTCGGGCGTACGGGTGCCGAGCACGCGCACGCGCTCGCGCAGGCGCTCGACGAGCTCCTGGGTGGGGGCGACGCCGACGTCGGCGGTCAGCAGGGTGTCCTCGATCTCCTCCCAGGTGTCCTCGTCGAGGTGCTCGCGGGAGAGCAGGGTCAGCAGACCCTTGCCCAGGGAGTTCTGGGAGCGGGAGAGCCGGGCGCGCAGGCGCACCAGGCGACCGGCGGTGGGCTCGGGGACCTCGATCTCCGGCTCGGCCGGGGCCTCGGGCAGGGCGGGCTCCACGACGGGGGCCTCGGGCTCCGGCGTCTTCGCCGGGGGCAGTTCCACTTCCTCGACCGTGCGGCGGGGTGCCGCGGTCGGGGTCTCGGCCTCCTCGCCGATGTGCGGCTCGGCGGGCGGCGCGGTGACGGACGGGGTCGGGGTGCTCGGCGGAGCGGGCGGCAGCTGCTTCTTCTTGCGGCTGCTGACCACGAGCCCGCTGATCGCGCCGAGCGCGACCACAGCGATGACGACAGCAAGGATGACGATTTCCATAACGGACCCAGTATCGGACACCACGGGGATCGGGCACCGCGACGCAAGGTTGTTGTGGTTTTCCACAAGGACGAATGGCCCTAACCGGCCAAAGTTAGATCAAAGTACGATGGCGTGGGCTTGCGCAACGCGCGTAGAGTCCGCACCGTCCCTTTCTGCCCAGGCCCCGCCCTGGTTCACCCCGCACGGAGCCCCCCACATGGCCCCCACCATGGACAACGCTGCCGAAGGCGCCAACGTGTCCAGCCCCGACGGCGCCGCAGGCGCCATCGAGACCCGCGGCATCGAGCCCGTACCCGACCACGAGCGGCACGGCCGGGTCCGGGAGCTCTTCCCGACCTGGGTCGCCGCAAACATCAGCGTGCTGCTGCTCACCATGGGCGCCGCGCTGGTGGTCTTCAACAAGCTGAACTTCTGGCAGGTCCTCGTCGTGGCCGCGTGCGCCGCGCTGGTGTCCTTCGGCCTGGTCGGTGTGCTGTCGGTGTCCGGCAAGTGGGGCGGCGCCCCCGGCGCGATGCTCTCGCGGGCCACGTTCGGCGTGCGGGGCAACCTCTTCCCCGGCGCGATCCTGTGGGTCGCCCGCTTCGGCTGGGAGACGATCAACGCGGTCACCGGCGCGTACGCGGTGCTGACCGTCCTCGACCTGGTCCTCGGCGTCAAGAGCAACACCGTGCTCATCGTCGTGACGCTCTTCGCCTTCGTCGCCTGCACGTTCCTGGTCAGCGGCATGGGCCGCAAGGCGCTCAACGTCTGCAACACCTGGTCGACGTACCTCTTCGGCGTCTTCAGCGTGCTGGTGCTCGGCTACCTGATCGCCAACATCAAGTGGGACGAGGTCTTCTCCCGGCCCGCCGGCACCACCGCGATGATGATCGCCGGTGTCGGCACCATCGCCGCCGGCGGCATCAGCTGGGTGCCCACCGGCCCGGACTTCGCCCGGTACCTGCCGCACGCCGCCTCCGGCAAGAAGATCGTCGGTGCGACCGTCTCCGGCGCCGGCATCGTCATGGTGCCGATGGTGCTCATGGGTGCCGTGATGGCCGTGGCGACGCCCAAGCTCGCCGACGCGCCGGACCCGGTCTCCTTCCTCGGCGACATCCTGCCGACCTGGCTGGCCGTGCCCTACCTGATCACCGCCATCGTGGGCATGCTCCTGATCAACAGCCTGTCGATGTACTCCGCCGGCTTCACCGCCCAGACCATGGGCGTCAAGCTGCCGCGCGCCATGGCCGTCAGCATCAACGCCTTCATCTCCCTCGCGGGCGGCCTCCTGCTGATGCTGGTCGCCAAGAGCTTCCTCAGCTCCTTCATCACCTTCCTCATCCTGCTGGCCGTCTCCTTCTCCGCCTGGATCGGCGTCTACGCCGTCGACATGGCCCGCCGCCGGTCCCGCGCCGTGCGCTACGACGCCGAAGCGCTGATGGACACCGGCCGCACGAGCCGCTACTGGTACGTCGGCGGCTTCTGCTGGCAGGCCATGACCGCCTGGGGCGTCGCCCTCCTCGCCGGCCTCGCCTTCACGGACTGCGCCTGGTTCAGCGGCCCGCTGTCGTCGACGTTCGTCGGCAAGTACGGCCTGGGCTGGGCGGCGACGATCCTCATCTCGGCCGCGGTGATGGCCGCGCTGCCGGTGCCGCGCGAGAACGCGGCGGAGGCCGTGACGGTCGCCGAGCCGGCGGAGCCGGAGAAGGTGCCGGCGGCGTAGCCGCCGCCCCCCTCCCCCGCACGCGAAGGGCCCCTCCGGGGGCCCTTTCGCATACCCGGGCCCTGCGGGCGGCCGGTTGCGGCGCCCCGTAGGGGCGCGGGGAACTGCGCGACAAGCCACGACGCGCCTGCAGACGGGGTGCCGTGCGGTGCCCGGGCCTTGCCGGTGGTGCGTCGGCTGCAGGCCGTCTGTGGCCGATCGCGCAGTTCCCCGCGCCCCTACGGGGCGCCGTCGTACCGCCCGCCGCAGGCGCGCCCCGCAAGTGGGGCGCAAACGGCGGCTGCCCCCGGCTCGTACGAGCCGGGGGCAGCCACAGGGAGAGGGGCGGCGGGGGGTTAGCCCATCTCCTCCAACGCCTTGCCCTTGGTCTCCTTCACGAACTTCATCACGAAGGGAATGGAGAGCACGGCGAAGACCGCGTAGATCACGTACGCCCCGGACAGGTTCCAGTCCGCCAGGCTCGGGAAGCTGGCCGTGATGGCCCAGTTGGCGACCCACTGCGCGGAGGCGGCGACGCCCAGCGCCGCGGCGCGGATGCGGTTGGGGAACATCTCGCCCAGGAAGACCCAGACCACGACGCCCCAGGAGAGCGCGAAGAACAGGACGAAGGCGTGGGCCGCGATCAGGGCGACGGTGCCCTGCGTGGTGGGCAGGGTGCCCTCGGCCGACTTGGAGGCGAAGGCCCAGGCCTCCAGGGCCAGGGAGACGGCCATGCCGACGGAGCCGACGAGGGCGAGCGGCTTGCGGCCGATGCGGTCGACGAGGACCATCGCGATCACGGTGCCGACGATGTTGATGATCGACGTGGTGAAGCTGTAGAAGAACGAGCTCTCGGGGTTGACGCCGACCGACTGCCACAGCGTCGAGGAGTAGTAGAAGGCGACGTTGATGCCGACGAACTGCTGGAAGACCGAGAGGCCGATGCCGATCCAGACGATCGGGAGCAGGCCGCCCTTGCCGCCGACGAGGTCCTTGAACGTGGACTTGTGCTCGCTCTTCATCGCGTGCTCGATCTCGGCGACGCGCTTGTCGAGGTCGATGCCGGAGCCCTCGACCTCGGCCAGGACCTGCTTGGCCTTGTCGGTCTTGTTGACGGAGATCAGGAAGCGGGGCGACTCGGGGATGGCGAGGGAGAGCAGGCCGTACAGGACGGCGGGGACGACCATGACGCCGAGCATGACCTGCCAGGCCTCGATGCCCATGATCTTGCCGCGCTGCTCGCCGTGGGCGAGGTTCAGCAGGCCCCAGTTGACGAGCTGGGAGACGGCGATGCCGACGACGATGGCGGCCTGCTGGAAGGCGCCGAGGCGGCCGCGGTAGGCCGGCGGGGAGACCTCGGCGATGTAGGCCGGGCCGATGACCGAGGCCATGCCGATGGCGATGCCGCCGAGGACGCGCCAGAAGGCCAGGTCGTACAGGGAGAACGGCAGGGCCGAGCCGACCGCGCTGATGGTGAAGAGGACCGAGGAGATCTGCATCGTGCGGATGCGGCCGATGCGGTCGGCGAGGCGGCCCGCGGTGGCGGCGCCGACGGCGCAGCCGATCAGCGCGATGGCGATGACCTGGGCCAGGGCGGCGGAGCCGATGTCGTACTTCGCACGGATGCCCTCGACCGCACCGTTGATGACGGAGCTGTCGTAGCCGAAGAGGAAGCCACCCATGGCCGCGGCCGCGGTGATGAAGATGACGTGGCCGAGGTGGTCCGGAGCGGCCTTGCGGCCCTCGGACCCCTGCGCCGTCGCAGTGCTGGTCAAGGTTTTCTCCTGGAACCCGGCGACACTGCCGGGGTGGGGGGCGCCTCGGTGGGACCCAACGATCAACCACGTGAAGGCGTGAGCAACGCGGCAAACCTTATGCCTTCAGTTTTTTAAGTCAATAGGGTGTGAGGAAGAAATCAGATCACCGTTTGCCCCTTGTTAACTTCAAGAGTTGAAGTGATCTTGATTCAGCGCAGTCGCTGGCTGACGACCTTCGACACGCCGTCGCCCTGCATGGACACTCCATACAGGGCGTCCGCCACCTCCATCGTGCGCTTCTGGTGCGTGATCACGATGAGCTGCGAGCTCTCCTGCAGCTCCTTCATGATCCTGATCAGCCGCTGGAGATTGGTGTCGTCCAGGGCCGCCTCCACCTCGTCCATCACGTAGAAGGGGCTCGGACGGGCCTTGAAGATGGCGACGAGGAGCGCCACCGCCGTCAGCGAGCGCTCGCCGCCGGAGAGCAGGGACAGCCGCTTGACCTTCTTGCCCGGCGGGCGGGCCTCGACGTCCACGCCGGTGGCCAGCATGTCGTCGGGGTCGGTCAGCACCAGCCGGCCCTCGCCGCCGGGGAAGAGCCGGGAGAAGACGCCCTCGAACTCGCGGGCCGTGTCGTGGTACGCCGCCGTGAAGACCTCCTCCACCCGCTTGTCGACGTCCTTGACCACCTGCAGCAGGTCCGCCCGGGTCTTCTTCAGGTCGTCGAGCTGCTCGGAGAGGAACTGGTGCCGCTCCTCCAGCGCCGCGAACTCCTCCAGCGCCAGCGGGTTGACCTTCCCCAGCTGCTGGTAGGCGCGCTCGGCCGCCTTCAGGCGCTTCTCCTGGGCGGCGCGGTCGTAGGGGACGGGCCGGTTGCGGGGGTGAGCGGGGTCCTCGGGCAGCACCTCGCCCTCGGCCGGGGGCGAGGGCGGTACGGGCTGGTCGGGGCCGTACTCGGCGATCAGTACGGCGGGTTCGACGCCCAGCTCCTCCAGGGCCCGGCCCTCCAGCTGCTCGATGCGCAGCCGCTTCTCCGCCCCCAGCACTTCGCCGCGGTGCACGGAGTCGGTGAGCTTGTCGAGCTCGGCCTTCAGGTCGCGGGCGGCGCCCCGGCCGGCGACGAGCTCCTCCTCCCGCTCCGTCTTGGCGGCCTCGGCGGCGCGCCGCTCCTCGTCGGCGCGCACGAGGGAGGCCTCGACGTGCGCCAGCAGCTGCCGGGCGCCGGCCGCGACGGCGGCGGCCACCTCGGCCTCGTGGCGCAGCCGGGCGCGGCGGCGCTCGGCGCGGGCCCTGGCCTCGCGTTCGGCGGCGGCCGCGCGGTCGAGGGAGTCGGCCCGGCCGGCGAGGGCCTTGACGCGTTCCTCGTGCGTACGGACCTGCAGGCGCGCCTCCATCTCGGTCTGGCGCGCGTTGGCGCCGTCGGCGGCGAGGCGGTCGCGTACGGAGGTGTCGGGCTCGTCGGTGCCGTCGGCGGCGGCGAGCTCCTCGGCCGCGGCGAGGCGGGCGGCCAGTTCCTCGGCCTCCTCGGTGGCGCGGGTGAGGGCCTCGCGGGCGCGTTCGGCCGCGGCGGCCGCGCGTTCGGCCTCGCCGGCGGCGGCGCGGGCCTGGCCGGCGAGCCGGCCGAGCGCCTGGGCGCCCTGCGAGCGTTCCCGCTCGGCGGCGCTGCGGCGGGCGGCGAGCTCCTCGACGAGCGCGGCGGCGGCGCGGCGGCGTACGCCGGCGGCCTCGCCCTCGGCGCGCAGGGCGGCGCAGCGCTCGTCGAGGCGGGTGAGGGAGGAGGCCGCCTCGTCGACGGCGGCCTGGGTCTCCAGCAGGCTGGGCGCCCCGCCGGAACCGCCCTGGGCGTAGTGGGCGCCGAGCAGGTCGCCCTCGGCGGTGACGGCGGTCAGGTGCGGCCGGGAGTGCACGAGGGCCTCGGCGTCCTCGAGGGTGTCGACGACGACGAAGTCGCGCAGCAGCCGGTGCACGGCGGGCAGCAGGGTCTCGGGGCCGCGCACGAGGCGCGCGGCGTACAGCGGCCCTGCGGCGTCCGGCCCGCCGGGCAGGGACGTTTCCTCCGGTGCCCCGGCGAGGAGGAGGGTGGCCCGGCCGGCGTCCTCCTTCTTCAGGACGCGCAGGGCCTCGGCCGCCGCGGCGGGGCCGGTGACGGCGACGGCGTCGGCGGCCGCGCCGAGGGCGGTGGCGACGGGCAGTTCGTGGCCGGGGGCGACGCTCAGCAGTTCGGCGGCCGGGCCCAGCACGCCGGTCAACCGTTCCTTCGCGCTCAGCAGGGCGCCGGTGCCGTCCTTGCGGCGCAGGCCGAGGGCGAGGGCGTCGTGGCGGGCGGCGAGGGCGGCGCGGTCGCGTTCGGCCTCGGTGACGGCCTCGCGGGCGGCGTCGAGGTCGGTGTCGGCCTCGGCGAGGGCGGCCCGGGCCCGTGCGTGGGCGGCGGCCAGTTCGGCGTCCTCGGCGTCGGTGCCGCCGGCCTCGGCGAGGTGGCGCTCGTACTCCTCCTGGGCGGCCGCGGCGCGCTCGGCCGCCTCCTGGCGGGCCTGTTCCAGCCGGCCGATCTCGGCCTCGGCGGAGGCGGCGCGGCCGCGGGCGGCGGTGACCCGGCCGTGCAGCCGGGCGAGCTGTTCGCGGCGGTCGGCGACGGCGCGGGCGGCGTCGCGCAGCCGGCGTTCCTCCTCGGCGAGGCGGCGTTCGAGCTCGGCGCGGTGCGCGGAGGTGTCCTCCAGGGCGCGGCCGGCCGCCTCCAGGGCGGCTTCGAGTTCGGCCTCCTGTTCGCGGATGCGGGCGGCCTCGCGTTCGAGGTCCTCGGGGTCGCGGCCGCGCCGGTCCTCGGCGGGGGCGGAGGTGGCGCTGGTGACGCGGGCCTCGGCGAGGCTGACGGTGCCGCGGACGCGTTCGGCGAGGCGGGAGAGCTCGTACCAGGTCTGCTGGGCCCGGGCCAGGCGCGGGGCGAGGGCGCGGACCTGCTCCTCCAGGGCGGCCTCGCGCTGGGCGGCGGCGCGCAGCTCGGCCTCGGCGGCCTCCTTGCGGGCCTTGAGGGCGGCCTCGTCGGCGATCTCGGAGCGCAGGGCCTCGCGCAGGGCGACGAGGTCGTCGGCGAGCAGGCGCAGCCGGGCGTCGCGCAGGTCGGCCTGGATGACGGCGGCGCGGCGGGCGACGGCGGCCTGCCGGCCGAGCGGCTTGAGCTGGCGGCGCAGTTCGTCGGTGAGGTCCTGGACGCGGGCGAGGTTGGCCTTCATCGCCTCCAGCTTGCGCAGCGCCTTTTCCTTGCGCTTGCGGTGCTTGAGGACGCCCGCGGCCTCCTCGATGAAGGCGCGGCGGCCCTGGGGATCGGCGTGCAGGACGGAGTCGAGCTGGCCCTGGCCGACGATGACGTGCATCTCGCGGCCGATGCCGGAGTCGGAGAGCAGTTCCTGGATGTCCAGCAGGCGGCAGGTGTCGCCGTTGATCTGGTACTCGCTGCCGCCGTTGCGGAACATGATCCGCGTGATGGTGACCTCGGCGTACTCGATGGGCAGGGCGCCGTCGGAGTTGTCGATGGTCAAGGAGACCTCGGCGCGGCCGAGCGGGGGACGGCCGGTGGTCCCCGCGAAGATGACGTCCTCCATCTTGCCGCCGCGCAGCGACTTGGCCCCCTGCTCGCCCATGACCCAGGACAGGGCGTCGACGACGTTGGACTTGCCCGAACCGTTCGGACCCACCACACAGGTGATGCCGGGTTCGAAGCGCAGGGTCGTGGCGGAGGCGAAGGATTTGAACCCGCGCAGGGTCAGGCTCTTGAGGTGCACGCGGGAGGACTCTACCGGCCGGCCGCCCCGCGCCCGGGCGCTGCCGCTGTGTCGCTCGTTGTTCGCACGGGTTTCACCCTGCGAGGGGCAGGGCACATGAAGGGCACGTCGTGCGTGAGGCGGCGATCGGGGGGCGCGACCGACACGGCCTTCAGGGGCGGACCGAGGGGGGAGCCGGCGGGGGGATACGACGAAGGGACGCCGAAGCGTCCCTTGCAGCTGCGACTCCTGGTGGCTGATGGTGCAGCCCGACCGGGCCCCCGGGGGCAGGGCACGGATCAGGCGAGCGCAGGCTCCGCCTTGGATACGTCGATGGTGTCGAGCAGCGAGTCACCGCGGTGAGCGGCGGCAGCCAGCGCGTCGTTCTCGGCCTGCATCCGGATGAGCTCGGATTCGAGGTCCTGGACACGCTGCTGGAGCCGTCGCATCTCGGAGAGGACTCGGGGGTCGGAGCCGCCGACGTAACCGAGAAGCGCCTTTGCCATGATGGATGGTCCTCCACACTGAGTGACCGACCGAAGCGGTGTGGGTCGTGAGGGATTCGCACCCGCGGTGTCTGCCATCGCTACTACGGTCTTCCAATGCCAAACAGCTTAGGTGCGCGGGGCTTCCAGAGTCTCACCAAATGGTTTGACGGTCAACACGATCACACCCTGTATCCGCAGGCGTCCCGGGGGTGCGCGCCGGTAATCGGCACCGCATTCCGCACCCGGGGCCCTCAGGGGCGCTTGGAGATCATCCGTTGACAGGCAGCCTTGCACGCTGCGGCCCGCTTGGCAACCATCGGGCGATTTCCGTCCCTCACATATGCCGCCGGCATATGTGAGGGACACCCGTCCGGCGCCATTCCGGGCGGAAACCCGGCCAATATCCGATTTCCCGGCCGTACGGTCAGCGGATCTCGAAGCCGGCGTAACCCCCCTTGGGCGCGTCCCAGATCTCGGTGACACCGTCGACGCGCCCGGGCGTGTCGCCGTCCCGCAGCCAGTCGAGCAATTGTTCGCAGGCTCCGCGGGGGCCCTCGGCCACGACCTGCACGCGACCGTCGGACAGGTTGGAGGCAAAGCCGATCAGATCACCGATCCGCAATGCGTTGGCCCGAGTGAACCAACGAAAGCCAACACCCTGCACATGGCCGCGCACCCACGCCGTCAGACGGACATTCTCGTTCATGCCTGCACGTTAACCGGGCAATTACATAAGCAGCACTTCGACCCCGCACCCCGTGCCGTACAGTCGCGGCCGAATAAGGCTCCCCCGTACGAGTGACCACTTCGACACCGACACGTGAGGAAGACTGCGGATGGGTCGCCATCGACGCTCCGAGGACCCGGCCGAGGCGGTCACCCAGCCCCTCCCCGTCGTACGCCCAGGTGGTGGTGGCGGGCGGCACCGCAGCCCGCACCGGGGCGGGCGGAAGAAGACGCCGCACCCGCAGGCCCTGGCTGCGGCCGCCGCGAAGGGCGGCAAGGGGGCCCCGGGCCGGCGCGCAGGGCTGCTGGGCGCCTCGGCCGCGGTGGCCATGGGCGCCGTGGCCATGGTCTCGGGCCTGCTGCCGGGCGGGGTCTTCCCCGCCGGGGACGGGCAGCCGCCGGGGACGGGCGCCGGCGGTCAGGTGCGCGCCGACAGCCCGCCCGAGGCAACCGTGCCCATCGCCCCGGCGGGCCCTGCGCCCGGCGCGGGCGCCCGGCCGCAGCGGCCGGCCGACCGGCCGGCGGGCGACCGCGAGGAGGCGGTGGCGCAGGACGGGGCGATGCAGCAGGTAGAGCAGGTGGGCTTCCACGAGCCGGCCCGGACCGCGCCCGGCCGGGACGCCGGACCGCGCCACGCCGCCGCTCCCGCGTCCTCCCCCTACGCCGCACCCTCCGGGCATCCGGCCGGCGTGCCGCGCCCGGCCGCACCGGCACACGGGCAGCACGCGCCGCACGCCCCGCACGCGCACCACTCCCCCGCGCCCGACGATGACGACGAGGACGTGCAGCCGCTGCGCGCCGCGGCGCTGGCCGACCCGCACGCGGCCGCCGCCCACCTGGTGGTGGCGCTGGTCAACGCCGAGCGGGCCAGGGCCGGCTGCCGCCCCTTGCGGGCCGACGTGAGGCTGAACCGGCTGGCGCAGTCCTTCAGCGACGACATGGAGCGCCGGAGCTTCTTCGACCACACCGACCCCGACGGCCGGACCCCCTGGGACCGGGCGGCCCGGCGCGGCATCAAGAACCTCGGCGGGGAGAACATCGCCCGCGGCCACCCGGACCCCCACACGGTGATGGAGGCCTGGATGCGCAGCAGCGGGCACCGCGCCAACATCCTCAACTGCGACTACCGCAGCATCGGCGTGGGCATCCGCCACGGCGGCAACGGCCCCTACTGGACGCAGGACTTCGGCTACTGACACCGGTCCGCGGACCACGGGCGCCCGTGGTCCGCGGACCGCCTGCCGTCAGGCGGCGGCGCGGCCGGCGACGAAGATCCGGGCCTGCTCGGCGACACGGCGGCCGAGGTGCTCGGCGGTGGCTATGTCGGCCTTGTGCACGCCCTCGGGGCCCTGGTCGTTGTTGGACTGGGCGGCGGCGCCGAGGAAGAAGCCCAGGCGGTTGAGGTCGTTCTCTGAGGCGGTGCTGCTGTTCCAGCCCGGCATCAGGCCGAGGCCGACCCAGTGCATGCCGTGCTGGGCGGCGAGCACGGTGAAGAACTGCAGGGTGTGCAGCTTGTCGCCGCTCTTGGAGGCGGAGTTGGTGAAGCCGGCCGCCAGCTTGTCCTGCCAGGCGCGGGTGAACCAGCGCTTGGAGCTGGCCTCGGCGAAGGTGTGGAAGGCGCCGGAGGCGGTGCCCATGTAGGTGGGCGAGCCGAAGACGATGGCGTCCGAGGCGTCCAGCAGCTCCCACTGCTCGTCGGTGATCTGCCCGACGTCGACCAGGTGGACGGTGGCGCCGGCGTCGGCGGCCCCGGCACGGACGGCCTCGGCCAGGACGGCGGTGTGGCCGAAGCCGGAGTGGTAGGCGATGGAGACGACGGGCGTGGTCATGGTGGCTCCCTGGACGGTGCTCGCTACGGCGGGGGTGCTGGCACGACCAGCACTGCGAAAAGGTAAGCACTAACTTTTGGAAAGCGCAACCCCCTGCGCAGCGCTGTGCAGGAGTATGGTGTCTGCATGGGGACGATTGACGAGCACCACGACCAGCTGCCCTTCGACGTCTTCGCCCGCAGCTGCCCCTCGCGCGAGACCCTGGGGCACGTCACCGGCCGCTGGGGCGGTCTGACGCTGTGCGCCCTGCGCGAGGACACCCTGCGCTTCAACGAGCTGCGCCGCCGCGTGGAGGGCGTGAGCGAGAAGATGCTGTCCCAGACGCTGCACGCGCTCGAACGCGACGGCCTGGTCTCGCGCGACGCACAGCCGACCAACCCGCCGCGGGTCGACTACGGGCTCACGGAGCTGGGGCAGGAGGTGGCCGACCGGCTGCTGGGCCTCGTCGAGGTGCTGGAGCAGCGGATGCCCGACGTGCTGGAAGCACGCCGCGCGTACGACGCCGAGCGCGCCTGAGCACCGGCCCCGGCGGTCGGGCCGTGGGGCGCGTCAGGCCGTGGGGCGCGGCGGGCGCTGGCAGCGGGGGCAGAAGTAGCTGGAGCGGTTCATCCACGGGCGCCGGCGGATGGGTGTGCCGCAGCGGCGGCACGGTTCGTCCTCGCGCCCGTACGCGTCCAGGGAGCGGTCGAAGTAGCCCGACTGGCCGTTCACGTTGACGTAGAGGCTGTCGAAGCTGGTGCCGCCGGCCGCGAGGGCCTCGTTCATGACCTCGCGGATGTGCGTGAGCAGCTCCGCCGTGCGCGGCCGGGTCAGGCCCGCGGTCGGGCGGTCGTAGTGCAGCCGGGTGCGCCACAGCGCCTCGTCGGCGTAGATGTTGCCGACGCCGCTGATCAGCGACTGGTCGAGCAGGGCCCGCTTGACGGTGGTGCGTCGCCGGCGCAGCGCGGCGTGGAAGGCGTCGTCGTCGAAGGCCGGGTCGAGGGGGTCGCGGGCGATGTGCGCGATGACGTCCGGCAGGCCCTCGGGGTCGCCGGGCACGGTCTCGTGCAGCGAGAGGCCGCCGAAGGTGCGCTGGTCGACGAAGCGCAGCTCGGTGGCCTCGGCGTCGGCGAAGCGGAAGCGGATGCGCAGGTGCTTCTCGTCGGGCGAGCCCTGGGGCTGGACGAGGAGCTGGCCGCTCATGCCGAGGTGGGCGAGGACCGCGAGAGCGGGGGTGCCGGTGGCGGTCCCGGTCGGCGGCTCGACCGGCAGCCACAGGTACTTGCCGCGGCGCCGGGCGGTGCCCAGGCGCTGCCCGGTCAGCCGGGCGGCGAAGTCCTCGGGGCCGGCCACGTGGCGGCGCACCGCCCGGGCGTGCAGGACCTGCACCGATGCGACGGTGCGGCCGCACGCCCAGCGCTCCAGGCCGGAGCGGACGACCTCGACCTCGGGCAGTTCGGGCAACGGTGCTCCTTCGTCGCGATCTTTGTCACTGAAGTCACTGAGGACGCCCGGACGCCCGGATGAAGACGCCGGGATACGCCACCGCCGGGCGGCCCGCAAGGGGGCCGCCCGGCGGTGAGCGGGACGGTACGTCAGCCGGAGGCTTCGGCGGTGTCGTCCTGCCCGGCCGCCTCGACCGCGGTACCCGCCTCGGCCGCGGCCTTCTCGGCCTTGACGCGGGCTTCGGCGGCGCTGTTGATGGCGCGCCAGGCGGACTCCGCCGCCTGCTGTTCGGCTTCCTTCTTGCTGCGGCCGGTGCCGGTGCCGTACGCGACACCACCGACGCGGGCAGCAGCCGTGAAGGTCTTCTCGTGGTCCGGGCCGGTCTCGGTGACCAGGTATTCCGGCACGCCGAGGCCTTCGGTGGCGGTCAGCTCCTGGAGGCTGGTCTTCCAGTCCAGGCCGGCGCCGAGGTTGGAGGACTTCTCGATCAGCGGATCGAAGAGCCTGTGCACCAGCTCGGCGGCCGCGTCGAGGCCCTTGTCGAGATAGACCGCGCCAATGACCGCTTCCAGGGTGTCGGCGAGGATCGATGCCTTGTCCCGGCCCCCGGTGCCCTCCTCGCCCCGGCCGAGCCGGATGAAGGAGCCGAGGTCCAGGGTGCGGCCGACCTCGGCCAGCGCCCGCGAGTTGACCACCGCGGCCCGCAGTTTGGCCAGCTGGCCTTCCGGCAGGTCGGGGTGGATCCGGTAGAGGGTGTCGGTGACCACCAGGCCGAGCACGGAGTCCCCGAGGAACTCCAGCCGCTCGTTGGTGGGCAGCCCGCCGTTCTCGTACGCGTAGGAACGGTGAGTCAGCGCACGCACCAGAAGGGCGGTCTCGAGGCTGTACCCGAGCCGCCCTTCCAGAAGCGTGTGGGACGAGGCCGTGTCCGCCGGCGCCTTCTTCGGCGTAGTGGCGTCTGACATGGAGCCTGTCACCCGCCGATCAGACCGCGAGGACCTGGCGCTTGTTGTAGGTGCCGCAGCTGGGGCACGCGATGTGCTGCTGCTTCGGCTCGTGGCAGCGCTCGCACGCCACCAGAGGGGTGACCGCAGCCTTCCACTGCGACCGGCGGTGGCGCGTGTTGCTGCGCGACATCTTCCGCTTCGGAACAGCCACGGCTACTTCTCCTGTGAGTCATCCCCGTTGGCACGGGGTGCGTTGTCCATCTCTCCGGCCGTGTCGCCGGAGAGTCCCTGCAGTGCCGCCCAACGAATGTCGACGGTCTCGTGGTGGTGGTCCGGGTCGTCCGCCAGCCGTGCCCCGCACTCGGAGCACAGACCAGGGCAGTCGTCCTGGCACACCGGCTGCAGCGGCAGTGCGAGCACCACCGCGTCACGCAGCACCGGTTCGAGGTCGAGCAAGTCGTCCTCGAGGAAGAGCATGTCCTCCTCATCGTCCTCAACGTCGTCGTCCGCGGCCACGATGCGGCCCCGGGCGTCGGCGTCGGGGTAGGAGTACATCTCCTGGAAGTCCACGTCGAGCTCTTGCTCGAGCGGCTCCAGACACCTTACGCACTCCCCGGTGAGCGGTGCACGGGCGGTGCCTGTGACGAGCACCCCTTCCATGACCGACTCCAGCCGGAGGTCCAGCTCCACCGCGGCGCCCTCGGCCACGCCGATGACCTCGATGCCGAGGTCCTGCGGGGCGGGAACGGAGCGGGAGACCCTCTTGAGCGCACCGGGACGCCGGCCCAGCTCGCGCGTGTCGAACACGAGAGGGTTACGGGGGTCGAGGCGGGCGTTCAGGGCTTCCTGCTTTCTACGCTGCGGTGACGGCGACCCCCCGGGTCGAGACACGGCGGGCAGCCCGGATCGCGGGACGTACGCGCGACCGAAGAGCCAGGATACTGGACGGCCCCCGCTGGGCCCAATCCGCACCCGGGCGGACGGCCCGAGGGGCCGGTCAGTGCCCCTGCTCGTACTGCCTGAGCTGGTTCAGGTCGATCATCGAGGTGTCGAAGAAGCTGGTCTCGTCGAGCGCGGCCGCCTGTCCGCCGCGCCCCTGAGACTGGGGTGCCTGGTGGGGCTGCCGGTGCGTCTCGACCGGGTAGACGGCCGCCGTGCCGTACGCCTGCGGCGCCTCCTGCGGCTGCCAGGCGTAGGGGTCGCTCTGCTGGTAGCCGCCGGGGACGGCGTAGGGGTCCGCCTGGTGCGGGTAGTGCCCGCCGTAGTCGTAGTCGCCCTGCTGGGGGGAGTAGCCCGCGGCGGGCGCGTAGTCGCCCCAGGCGGGCTCCTGCGGCGCCGCGGGGGCCACCGGCGGCTCCGGGGCCGCCTGGGGGGCGGGGGCGGCCGCCTGGGGCCCGGCGAGGCCCGCCAGGAAGTCCGCGTCGCTGGTGGGCCGGCCCGCGGCCATGCCGTCCTGGGCGGCGAGGTGGGCGCCGAGCTCGTCGACGGGGCGGGCGCCGAGCAGCTTCTCGCGGCCCCGGCCGACGGCCTCCAGGGTCTTGGCCAGGACCGCCGAGACGGCGCTGAGCTTGGCGTCGACGTAGGCGTCGGCGTTGTGGCGCTGGGTGTGCGCGTCGGTGCTGCGCTCGGGGGCGTCGTCGGCCGCCTCGCCCTCGTACCCCTCGTAGCCGCCCTGCACCGCTGCGGGGAGCCCGAGCAGCTTCTCCCGGCCGCGGTCGATGGAGCCGCGGGTCTTGGTGAGCACGACCTCGAAGTTGGCGAGCTTGCTGTCGACGTAGTCGTCGGCTCCGGCGCGGATCTCCGCCGCCTCGCGGTGGGCCTCGGCGAGGATGCGGTCGGCCTCCTCGCGGGCGAGGCGGGCGACCTCGGTCTCGGCGACCAGGGAGCTGCGCTGGTCGCGGGCGGCCTGCAGGATCCGCTCGGCCTCGGCGCGGGCCTCGGCCACCAGCTGCTCGCGGTCGCCGATCACCTCGCGGGCCCGGTCGAGGGAGCCGGGCAGCGCGGCCCGTACCTCCTGCAGGCCCGCCAGCAGGTCGGCCCGGTTCAGCACGCACGAGGCGGACATGGGCAGGGCGCGGGCACCGGCGACGGTCGCGACGATCTCGTCGAGCTTCTTCTGGACGTCCACCTTGACGATCGCCGCCTTCGTGACATCTTCGGGCCCGGCGGGCCCTGGGGAGGGAACGGGGACGACTGTACGGCCGCCGGACCCCGCCCGGCATGCTCTGACGGTCAGTCAGTTCGCGGCTGTCGCGCGAGCCGCTCGGTCAGGGCTTCGAGCACCACCGGCGGCACCAGGTGGGAGACGTCGCCGCCCCAGGCCGCGACCTCCTTGACCAGGCTGGAGGAGAGGAAGCTGTAGGTGGGGTTCGTGGGCACGAAGAGGGTCTCGACACCGGAGAGGCCGTTGTTCATCTGGGCCATCTGCAGCTCGTAGTCGAAGTCGCTGACCGCCCGCAGCCCCTTGACGATGGCGGGGATCTCGCGCTGCTTGCAGAAGTCGACGAGCAGGCCGTGGAAGGACTCCACCTCCACGTTGCCGTACTCGGCCGTGACCCGGCGCAGCAGCTCTATCCGCTCGTCGACGGTGAACAGGCCCTGCTTGGATTTGTTGATCATCACGGCGACGTGGACGACGTCGTACAGCTTTGACGCCCGGGCGATGATGTCGAGGTGCCCATTGGTGACGGGGTCGAACGACCCCGGACAGACGGCGCGGCGCAACGGTGGTTCCTCGCTCTCCGGTCCATTCATGACGTGCCCGAATCCCTGTCGGCTGTGCACGCCGAAGCGGCGTGACCGTACCAAAGCGTCCCCTCGCCGTAGCGACGGGCCCTCAGTGCGTCGAACCCCTCCGGCCAGCGGAATTCCCCGCCTCGGGTGCTGCGCTCCACAGTGACGAGGGCCTCTTCGGCGAGCCACCCCCTGCGCCGGAGTGTGAGGAGGATCTCCCGAAGATCGTCATCGGTGACCGCGTAGGGCGGGTCGAGGAAGACCACGTCGTACGGCTGCCCGGGCACCGGCCCGGCCACCACCTGTTCGGCCTTGCCGGAGCGCACCTCGGCGCCCGGCAGGCCGACCGTGCGGACGTTGTCGCGGATGACGCGTACGGCACGGGCGTCGGCCTCGACGAGCAGGACGTGCCCGGCGCCGCGCGAGAGCGCCTCCAGGCCGACCGCGCCCGAGCCGCCGTACAGGTCGAGCACGCGCGTGCCCTCCAGGGTGCCCAGGAAGGACACCCAGGTGGAGAACAGGCCCTCCCGCGCCCGGTCGGAGGTCGGGCGGGTGCCGGTGCCCGGCGGCACGGCCAGGCGGCGTCCGCCGGCGGCGCCGGCGATCACGCGGGTCATGGGTCTTTCCGGTCCTTCGTCGCGGTGCGGGATGCGGGCGCCGGCACGGGCCGTCGCCGGACCCAGCGTATGGCGTCCCCGCGCCGCGGGCGCACGGCAGCGCCCCGAAGGGGCGCGGGGCAGTGTCGATCTGCGGCTCCGCCGCGCGGGCGCGACAAGCCACAACGCGCCCGCAGACGGAGTGCCGTGCGGTGCCCGGGCCCCCGGGTGGCTTGTCGGCTGCAGGCCGTCGGTGGCCGATCGCGCCCACGCGGCGGCAGCCGCAGATCGACACTGCCCCGCGCCCCTTACGGGGCGCCGTGGTGCCGCATGACGAAGATCCGCCGGACAAGCCCTAGCCCTTGTCCAGGTACTCGGCGCGCTCCTGGTCCAGCAGGGCGTCCAGGGCGGTGCGCAGGTCGGGCAGGGCGGCGAGGTCGGGGTCGGCGGCGACCACCGCGGCGGCCTCCTCGCGGGCGGCGGCGATGATCTCCTCGTCGTCGATGACGGCCAGCATGCGCAGCGAGGAGCGCACGCCGGACTGGGCCTGGCCCAGCACGTCGCCCTCGCGCCGCTGCTCGAGGTCGATGCGGGAGAGCTCGAAGCCGTCCAGCGTCGCGGCGACCGCGCCCAGCCGGGCCCGGGCCGGGCTCGCCTCGTGGGCCTCGCTGACCAGCAGGCACAGCCCGGGCGCGGATCCGCGCCCGACGCGGCCGCGCAGCTGGTGGAGCTGGGAGACGCCGAACCGGTCGGCATCCATGATCACCATCGCGGTGGCGTTGGGCACGTTCACACCCACCTCGATGACGGTGGTGGCCACGAGCACGTCGACCTCGCCGGCGGCGAAGCGGCGCATCACGTCGTCCTTGGCGTCGGGCTGCATCCGCCCGTGCAGCACCTCCACGCGCAGCCCGGCCAGCGGCCCGGCCGACAGCTGCTCGGCCACCTCCACGACCGCCAGCGGAGGCCGCCGCTCGCCGTCCCCCTCCGCCTCGGCCTTCGCCTTGGCGGCGGCCTTGGCCCGGGCGCCCTCGTCCTCCTCGTCGCCGATGCGCGGGCAGACCACGTACGCCTGGTGGCCCGCGGCCACCTCCTCGCGCACCCGCTCCCAGGCCCGGGCCAGGAAGTGCGGCTTGTCCTTGGCGGGGACCACGTGCGTGGCGATCGGCGAGCGGCCGGCGGGCAGCTGGTCGAGCACCGAGGTCTCCAGGTCGCCGAAGACCGTCATGGCGACCGTGCGCGGAATGGGCGTGGCGGTCATCACCAGCAGGTGCGGGGGCTGGGCGCCCTTGGAACGCAGGGCGTCGCGCTGCTCGACGCCGAAGCGGTGCTGCTCGTCGACCACGACCAGGCCGAGGTCGTGGAACTGCACCTTGTCCTCGATCAGCGCGTGCGTGCCCACCACGATGCCCGCGTCGCCCGTGACGAGGTCGAGCAGCGCCTGACGGCGGGCGGCCGTGCCCATGGAGCCGGTCAGCAGCACCACCTTGGTGCCCTGCTCGGCGCCGCCGAGCATGCCGCCCTCGGCGAGGTCGCCCATCATCTCGGTGATGGACCGGTGGTGCTGCTGGGCGAGCACCTCGGTGGGGGCGAGCATCGCCGCCTGTCCCCCGGCGTCGACGACGGCGAGCATCGCGCGCAGGGCCACCATCGTCTTGCCGGAACCCACTTCGCCCTGCAGCAGCCGGTGCATGGGGTGCTCGGTGGCCAGGTCGTCGAAGATCTCGGCCGAGACGGTGCGCTGGCCCTCGGTCAGGGTGAAGGGCAGCTTCGCGTCGAACGCGTCGAGGAGCCCGCCGGGGGCGGGCTTGCGGGGCACGGCGGGCAGCTGGGAGTCGGCGTGCCGGCGGCGGGCCAGCGCCACCTGCAGCACGAACGCCTCGTCCCACTTCAGGCGGGAGCGGGCGTCGGCGATGTCGGCCTTCGTGCGCGGCCGGTGGACCTTGCGGAAGGCCTCCGGCAGCGGCAGCAGCCCGCGGCCCTCGCGCAGCCGCTCCGGCAGCGGGTCGCGCACCTGCGACCAGCCGCCGGCCTCCATGGAGGCGAGGACGGCGTCGACCGCCTTGGAGATCTTCCAGGACTCCATGCGGGAGCAGGCCGGGTACAGCGGGATCAGCTGGTTGGCCCACGCCTCGACGGCGCCCGCCCCGCTGTCCTCGCCGAGCATCTCGTACGCCGGGTGGGACAGCTGGCGCACGTTGCGGAAGGTGCCCACCTTGCCGGCGAACATCCCGCGCCGGCCGGGCACGAGCTCCTTTTGGTGGTGGTAGATCGAGCGGCCGAAGAAGACCAGCTGCAGCCGCCCGCTGCCGTCGGTCAGCGTGACCTCCAGGCGCTGCCCGCGCCCGGCGTTGAACTTGTGCACGCGGGCGTCGCTGACCTGGGCGACGACGGTGACGTGCTCGTCGAGCGGCAGGTCGGCCAGGCGCGTGAGCTCCCCGCGCTCGGCGTAGCGGCGCGGGTAGTGGTGCAGCAGGTCGCCGACCGTGTGCAGGTCGAGGTGCTCGGCCAGCACCTTCGCGGTGCTGCCGCCGAGGGTCTTCTTGAGGGGTTCTTCCAGCGCGGGCACGGGTCCATTCCACACCACGGCACCGACAGCCGGGGCCGTGCCGGGCCCGGAGCCGGGTCTATTCGACGCCGATCAGCAGCGGGGCCGCCTGCTGGCCGCCGTGGTAGACGACCGTGTCGACGGCGAGGTGGCCGCGGCGCACGTGCCGGCGCAGCCGGTCGGCGACCGCGTCGGGCACGCCGTCGCCCAGCACCAGGGTGACCATCTCGCCGCCGGCGGCGAGCATGCGGTCCAGGACGGTCTCGGCGGTGGCGGCCAGCTCGCCGCCGATGACGGCGACGTCTCCGTCGATGAGGCCCAGCACGTCGCCGGCCTGGCAGACCCCGGCCATCGTCCACGACTGCCGCTCGGCGACGACCAGCTCGGCGTGGCGGGTGGCCCCGGCGGCGGAGGTCATGGCGACGACGTCCTCGTCGAAGCGGCGGGCGGGCTCGTGGACGGCCAGCGCGGCGATCCCCTGCACCGGGGAGCGGGTGGGGATCAGGGCCACCCGTACGCCCTCGGTACGGGCCTGCTCGGCCGCGGCGGCCGCGGCGTGCCGCAGGTCGGCGTCGTTGGGCAGCAGCACCACCTCGCGGGCGTTGGCCCGGCGGACCGCCTCCACCAGCTCGCCACTGGCCGGCGGCTCCCCCGGCCGTACGGCGACGACGGTGGCCCCCGCCTGCGCGCACAGGGCGGCCAGGCCCTCGCCGGGCACGACCGAGACGACCGCCCGCTGCACGGGCTCGGCGGCATGGACCGCGCGCTCCTGCGCGGCCGCGCCGAAGTGCGTGATGCGCACGCGGTAGGGGCGGCCGGCCTCGATGCCGGCCTCGACGGCGGCACCGGCGTCGTCGACGTGCACGTGGACGTTCCACAGCCCGTCGCCGCCCACGACCACCAGGGACTCCCCCAGCACGTCCAGGCGGGCGCGCAGCCGGGCGACGGCCGCGTCGTCGGCCTCCAGGAGGTAGATCACTTCGAAGGCCGGGCCGGTGGGGCCGTCGTCGTGCGGTCCGGGCCCCCGGTCGGCGGGGCAGCCCTCGGCCAGCCAGCCGTGGGCGGCCGCCGCCGGGACCGCGGCCCGCGCCGCGCGGTCAGGCGCCGCCGCGGTGCCGGTCAGCGCCGCGGACAGCGCCCCGAGCACCTCCACCAGGCCCTTGCCGCCCGCGTCGACCACGCCCGCCTCCGCGAGGGCCGCCAGCTGGCCGGGGGTGGCCGCGAGCGCGGTACGGGCGCCCTCGTACGCCGCGCCCGCCACCGCGGCGGCATCGCCGGCGGTCACGGCCGCGGCGTCCGCCGCCGCGGCCGCCACGGTGAGCACGGTGCCCTCCACGGGGCGGGCCACGCCCTCGTACGCCGAGTCCACGGCGCGGCGCAGCGCGCGGCGCAGCAGCGCCGCCCCGTCACCGCGGTGATCCTCGTCACCGGCGGCCGCCAGCACCTCGGCCATGCCGCGCAGCAGCTGGGCCAGGATGGTGCCGGAATTGCCGCGGGCGCCTATGAGGGCGCCGTGCGCCATCGCCCGGACGACCTCCGCCAGGCCCGGGCGGGAAGCGGGGCCGGTGGTCGCGTGGGCGTCGAAGACCGCGTCCACGGCGCGGGCGGCGGACTCGACGGTCAGGTAGAGGTTCGTGCCGGTGTCGCCGTCCGCCACGGGATAGACGTTGATCGCGTCGATCTCCTCGCGGGCCCGGCCCAGCGCGTCCAGCGCCAGGGCGCACCAGGTGCGTACCGCCGTGGCCTCCAGCGCTTGCGGCACGTGGGGTCCTCCTCGTAGGTGGGCTCGATCGATGCGGGAGCAGAGTAGACCGGTGGGCCGCTGCGAGGGGCGGGGCAGGCGGCCCCGGGGCCGGTCATGGTAGTTTCGTTGTCCAGGAGCGGCCGTTGTATGCTGCTCCGGTTGCCTGATGAGAATCAGGCTTTCCCCTGGCAAGCCAGTCACCTTCGACCCGGCACGCCGGGATTTCCCGTAAGTGCATCTGAAGTCTTTGGAGTGACCCGTGGCTGCCAACTGCGACGTCTGCGGCAAGGGGCCGGGCTTCGGCAACAACATCTCCCACTCGCACCGCCGTACGTCCCGTCGCTGGAACCCCAACATCCAGCGTGTGCGTGCCGTGGTCGGTCGGACGCCGAAGCGCCTCAACGTCTGCACCTCGTGCATCAAGGCCGGCAAGGTCTCGCGCTAACTAGCTAGTAGCGCGGCAGCCTCGCCGTACCTTGAAAGCCGGTCCCTGCGGGGGCCGGCTTTTTGCATGCGATGCACCCCGTCAGGGGCGCGGGGAACTGCGCGATCAGCCACCGACGGCGCGCAGTCGACGCACCATCCCGTGGGCCCGGGCGAAGCCCAGCACTTCGACTGCGGGCGCGTCGTGGCTTGTCGCGCAGTTCCCCGCGCCCCTGACGGGGCACTGCACGATCCGCCGGACAGCCCTGGCTAGAGGTTCCACCCGTGGTGCACCGGGCCGATGCCCGAGCCCAGGGGGTAGCCGGCCGCTATCGCGCCCGTGACGTAGGTCTTGGCGGAGGCCACCGCCTGCGGCACCGGCTGTCCGTGGGCCAGGCCGGACGCGATCGCCGACGCCAGCGTGCAGCCCGTGCCGTGCGTATGGCGGTTGTCGTGGCGGGGGGCGCGCAGCCGGTGTTCGGTGGTGCCGTCCGTCAGGAGGTCGACCGCGTCGCCGTCGAGGTGTCCGCCCTTGACGAGCACCCACCGCGGCCCGTACGCCAGCACCGCCTCGGCCGCCGGCCGCAGGTCGGCCTCCGAGCGCACCCGCACGCCCGTCAGCCAGGCGACCTCGTCGAGGTTGGGGGTGGCGACCGTGGCCACCGGCAGGAGTTTCGTGCGGACGGCGTCGAGTGCGGAGGCCGCCAGCAGGGCGTCGCCGTGCTTGGAGATGCCCACGGGGTCGACGACGACCGGCACGGAGAGGCCGGCGAGCAGCCCGGCGACCTCCTCCACGAGCTCGGCCGAGGCGAGCATGCCGGTCTTGACCGCCTGGACGCCGATGTCGTCGACGACGCTGCGGAACTGGGCCCGCACGACGTGGGCCGGCAGGGGCCAGGCGCCCTGGACGCCGAGCGAGTTCTGGGCGGTGACGGCGGTGATCACGCTCATGCCGTGCACCCCGAGGGCGAGCATCGTCTTGAGGTCGGCCTGGATGCCCGCACCGCCGCCGGAGTCGGATCCGGCGACGGTCAGGACGCGAGGAGGGAGGGACACGGGGTGAATCTACTCGCCGGGCTCCAGGCCGTCGCCGAAGTGGTCCCAGCCACCCGCCTTGTCCCAGGGGGCGCCGTCGACGGTGACCTGGGGCAGGGCGGAGGGGCTGACGACCTCGCCGATGACCTTCCAGCGGGCCGGCAGTTTCACGTCCGGCGGGAAGGTGGCGACGATGGCGTGGTCCTCTCCCCCGGTGAGCACCCACTGCAGGGGGTCGACGCCGACGGCCTGGCCGATGTCGGACATCTGGGTGGGTACGTCGATGGCGGCCGTGCGCAGGTCGATGCGGACCTTGCTGGCCTCGGCGATGTGCCCGAGGTCGGCGATGAGGCCGTCGCTGACGTCGGTCATGGCGGTGGCGCCGAGGGCGGCCGCGGCGGGGCCGGCGTGGTACGGCGGTTCGGGCCGGCGGTGGGCCTCGACGAAGGCGCGCGGGGAGCGGAAGCCGCGGGAGAGCACGGCGAGGCCGGCCGCGGACCAGCCGAGCCAGCCGGTGACGGCGACGACGTCGCCGGCGCGGGCGCCGGAGCGGGTGACGGGCTCCTGGTTGCGCAGGTCGCCGAGGGCGGTGATGGCCACGGTGATGGTCTCGCCGCGCACGACGTCGCCGCCGACCACGGCGGCGCCGGCGACCTGGCACTCGTCGCGGATGCCGTCCATGAGCTCGGTGGGCCAGGTGGCGGGGAGCTCGGCGGGCACGACGAGGCCGAGCAGGACGGCGGTGGGCACCGCGCCCATGGCCGCGATGTCGGCGAGGTTCTGCGCGGTGGCTTTACGGCCGACGTCGTAGGCGGTGGACCAGTCGCGACGGAAGTGCCGCCCCTCCAGGAGCACGTCCGTACTGGCCACAACCCGGCGGTCGGGCGCTGCGACCACCGCGGCGTCGTCGCCCGGTCCCAGACGGACCGCCGGGGTGGTGGTGAGCCGGGAGGTCAGCTCTCTGATGAGCCCGAACTCCCCCAGCTCGCCCACGGTGCCTTTCACTGAGCTCCTCCTCGGAGTGTCGGTTGCTGCGTCCGTGACGTGTTCCGCGCCGCGCAGGCCGCGCGGGTCTCCCCGCCGCGGCGGGCGACGCGGTACCGTGGCGTCTCTTCTCCCCACATGATCCTCGTAGCCGCCCTGGAGGTTCCGTGGTACAGGCGTACATCCTGATCCAGACCGAGGTCGGCAAGGCGTCGACCGTGGCCGAAGTCATCGGAAAGATCGAGGGAGTGATCCAGGCCGAGGACGTCACCGGGCCGTACGACGTGATCGTGCGGGCCCAGGCGGACACCGTTGACGAGCTCGGCCGGATGGTGGTGGCCAAGGTGCAGAAGGTGGAGGGCATCACCCGCACGCTGACCTGCCCGGTGGTCCACATCTAGCTCCCCGTATGCTCGGGCCGGTGAAGTCTGCACTCCACCGGCCTTCCGGCCTGCCCGTGCTCGCCCTGCTGCTCGCCGCCGCGGCCTGCGCGGTCACGGCCTGCTCGGGGCCCGGCGGTCAGGCCGGGCCCGCGGTGCCGACGCCGCCCGCGGCCGAGGCGGCGCTGTGCCGGGCGCTGCACGCGCAGCTGCCGGCGACCGTGGACGGGCTGAAGCGGCGCGCCACCGATCCGGCCTCGGACCTCACGGCCGCCTGGGGCGACGGCGTGCGCATCACGCTGCGGTGCGGGGTGCCCAAGCCGGAGCTGCTCAAGCGGCGGCCCGACGCGGACTCGGTGGACGTGGACGACGTGGGCTGGCTGCCCGAGCGGCAGTCCGACGGCAGCGTCCGCTGCACCACCGTGCGCCGGAGCGCCTGGGTCGAGGTGACCCTGCCGAGGAAGGTGGTGGGCGACGCCGGTGACATCAGTGCGCTGACCGATCTCTCCGGCGCCGTCCGCAGGACGATCCCCGAGGGGATCATCTCCTGAGCCCTCCCCGGCCGGCGGCTAGCGCAGGCCGGTCGGCCGGCGCAGGGCGGCCTCCAGGAGGCGGTCGACCAGCTCGGCGTAGGTCAGCCCGGTCACCTGCCACATCCGCGGGTACATGGAGATGGGCGTGAAGCCCGGCATGGTGTTGATCTCGTTGATCACGAACTCGCCGTCCTCGGTGAGGAAGAAGTCGGCGCGCACCAGGCCCTCGCAGGACGCGGCCTCGAAGGCGCGCACGGCGAGCTCCTGGACCTCGCGGGTCTGCTCCTCGGTGAGCGGGGCGGGGACGATGCCGGGGGCCGAGTCGATGTACTTGGCCTCGAAGTCGTAGAAGTCGTGCGCGGAGACCGGCGGGATCTCGGCGGGCACGCTGGCGCGCGGGCCGTCCTCGAACTCCAGCACGCCGCACTCGATCTCGCGGCCGCGCAGCAGCGACTCGACGAGGATCTTCGGGTCGTGGCGGCGGGCCTCCTCGATCGCCTCGTCCAGGCCGGCGAGGTCGTCGACCTTGGTGATGCCCATGGAGGAGCCGGCGCGGGCCGGCTTCACGAACAGCGGCCAGCCGTGCTCGCCCGCGAAGTCGACGATCTTCTTGCGGGCGGCGGACGGGTCGTTCTCCCATTCGCGCGGGCGGATCACCACGTACGGGCCGACGGCCAGGCCGAAGGAGGTGAAGACGCGCTTCATGTACTCCTTGTCCTGGCCGACGGCGGAGGCCAGGACGCCGGAGCCCACGTAGGGGATGCCGGCGAGGTCGAGCATGCCCTGCAGGGTGCCGTCCTCGCCGTAGGGGCCGTGCAGCACCGGGAAGACGACGTCGACCTCGCCGAGCGCCTTGGGGACGGCGCCCGGCTCGGCGAGGACGACTTCGCGGTTGGCGGGGTCGACGGGCAGCAGGACGCCGCCCTCGGCCGACTCGGCCAGCTGCTCGACGCTGGGCAGGCTCCGCTCGGTGATGGCCATCCGCTCGGGCTCGTCGGCGGCGAGCGCCCAACGCCCCTCGGTGGTGATGCCGATCGGCAGCACGTCGTACTTGCTGCGGTCGATGGCGCGCAGCACGGCGCCGGCGGTGACCACGGAGATGGCGTGCTCGGAACTGCGACCGCCGAAGACGACCGCGACGCGCGGCTTCCGGGCGGTGCTCTGGGGGGAGGTCTCGCTGCTCATATCGGGTTGAGAGTACCTGGTGGCGTCGGGTGGGTCAGTGGCGCTCGGGCTTGGCGCTGCGCGCCATGAGCTCCTTGAGGGCGACCATGGGCGGCTTGCCCTCGTGGACGATGCCCACGACGGTCTCCGTGATCGGCATGTCGACATGGTGACGCCGGGCCAGATCGAGCACGGATTCGCAGGACTTGACGCCCTCGGCGGTCTGCTTGGTGACGGCGATGGTCTCTTCGAGGGTCATGCCGCGGCCGAGGTTGGTGCCGAAGGTGTGGTTGCGGGAGAGCGGCGAGGAGCAGGTGGCGACCAGGTCGCCCATGCCGGCCAGGCCGGCGAAGGTGTGCGCGTCGGCGCCCATAGCCAGGCCCAGGCGGGTGGTCTCGGCCAGGCCCCGGGTGATCAGGGAGGCCTTGGCGTTGTCGCCCAGGCCCATGCCGTCGGCGATGCCGACGGCCAGGGCGATGACGTTCTTCACGGCGCCGCCGAGCTCGCAGCCGACGACGTCGGTGTTGGTGTAGGGGCGGAAGTACGCAGTGTGGCAGGCGGTCTGCAGGCGCTTGGCGGCCTCCTCGTCGCGGCAGGCGACGACGGCGGCGGCGGGCTGCCGGGCGGCGATCTCGCGGGCGAGGTTGGGGCCGGTCAGGACGGCGACGCGGTCCGCGGAGACCTTGGCGACCTCCTCGACGACCTCGCTCATCCGCTTGGCCGTGCCCAGTTCGATGCCCTTCATCAGGGAGACCAGGACGGTGTCGGGGGCCAGCAGGGGCGCCCACTGCGCGAGGTTGCCGCGCAGGGTCTGCGAGGGCACGGCGAGGACGGTGAAGTCGGCGTCCCGGGCGGCCTCGGCGGGGTCGGTGGTGGCCCGTACGGCCGCCGGCAGTTCGACGCCGGGGAGGTAGTCGGGGTTGGTGCGGCCGGTGTTGATGGCCTCGACGAGCCCGGCGCGGCGGCCCCACATGGTGACCTCGCAGCCGGCGTCGGCCAGCACCATGGCGAAGGCGGTGCCCCAGGAGCCGGTGCCGTAGACGGCGCAGCGCGTCACTTGCTGTCCTCCTCGGCCGTCGTCGCCTGCCGGGTGCGGGCGGCGGCGCGGGCCTTCTTGGGGTTGTAGGGCTCGGCAGGGGCCGGTTCGCCGCGCAGTTCGGCGAGGAGGTCGGTGATGGCCTTCATGATGACGGCGGTCACCTCGCGCAGCACCTCGGCGGTGGGCTCGCGGTCGTAGTAGGCGGACAGGTCGACGGGCGGGCCGGCCAGCACCTTGAGGGTCTTGCGGGGGAAGAGCCGCAGCTTCTTCTCCTTGGCGTAGGGCGGCATGGCCTCGTTGGCGCCCCACTGGGCGACGGGGATCACGGGGGCGCGGGTGAGCAGCGCCACGCGGGCGGCGCCCGTCTTGCCCTCCATGGGCCACATGTCCGGGTCGCGGGTGAGGGTGCCCTCGGGGTAGAAGGCCACGCACTCGCCCCGGTTGATGGCGTCCACGGCGGCGCGGAAGGCGTTGGCGGCGTCCGCGCTCTCCCGGTAGACGGGGATCTGCCCGGTGCCGCGCAGCACGGCGCCGACGAAGCTGCCCTTGAACAGGCCCGCCTTGGCCAGGAAGCGCGGGACGCGCCCGGTGTTGTACTGGTAATGGGCGTACGACAGCGGGTCGAGGTACGAGTTGTGGTTGACGGCGGTGATGAATCCGCCGTCGGCCGGAATGTGCTCCATTCCCCGCCAGTCCCGCTTGAAGAGAACCACGAGCGGCGGTTTGGCCAACACCGCGGCAAAGCGGTACCAGAAGCCGATTCTGTGGCGGGACACTCGGACACCCTTCTGTCGGGACCTGGAAGCTGCTCGGGCGCTCTCGCTCACCCGGGGGCCGGACAAGTGTCGCCCCAGGTACCCGGTCTGTCGAGAACACCGTAACCCCGCGCCCCGCCCGGGCCGGCGGCGGCGTTGCACAATGACCCCCGTGCCGACGACGGAGGGGACGCAGGTGGGCTGGACGCTGGTGGTGCCGGTGAAGCCCCTGGCCGTGGCCAAGAGCCGGCTGGCGGCGGGCACGGGCGCGCTGCCGGCGCCCGCGCTGGCACTGGCCTTCGCCCAGGACACCGTGGCGGCCGCGCTGGCCTGCGCGTCGGTACGGGATGTGGTGGTCGTCACGGCGGACGCCCGGGCCGGCACGGAGCTCTGCGCGCTGGGCGCCCGGGTGCTGCCGGAACCGGCGGGCGGCGGACTGAACGCCGCCCTCGCGCACGGGGCGCACCTGGTGCGGGCCCGGTGCCGGCGGGCGGGGGTGGCCACCTTGAACGCCGATCTGCCGGCGCTGCGCCCGCACGAACTCGGCCTTGTGCTCGATTCCGCCGCCGAATTCCCGCGCGCATTTCTCGCGGATTCGGCGGGAATCGGTACGACGCTGCTCGCGGCCGCCCCCGGAATGGAATTGGCTCCCGCGTTCGAGGGCCGCTCCCGCGCCCGGCACGCGGCGTCGGGGGCCCGGGAGATCGCCCTGACGGGCGTGGATTCGGTGCGCCGGGACGTGGACACGGAGGCGGACCTGCGGGCAGCTCTGGCGCTGGGCGTGGGGCCGCGCACGGCCGCCCTGGCGGGGCGCTTGTCATTGCCGGGCGCCCCGTAGGGGCGCCGTGGTGGCGCGTGAATGGAGATCCGCCCGTCAGGGCCTAGGCTGCACTCATGCAGGCCACCGCGTACACCTTCGATCCTTCGACCCGTTCCGGGAGCGTCCTCCTGGACGACGGCACGCCCGTGTCCTTCGACGCGGCGGCGTTCGACGCGGGGGGCCTGCGGCTGCTGCGGCCCGGGCAGCGGGTGCGGATCGAGTTCGCGGAGCCGGCCGGCGGGCCGGTGGCCGAGCGCCGGGTGATCCTGGTGACCCTGCAGACGTTCTGAGACCTTCCCCTGCACACACCGCGGGCCGGGCTCCCCAGGGGAGCCCGGCCCGGCGCGTTGACGCTGTGCGGTGCGGCCTTCGCCCTACTTCTTGCGGGCGGTGGTCTTCTTCGCGGTGGCCTTGCGCGCGGTGGTGGTGCGGGTGGCGGCCTTCTTGGCGGGCGCGGTCTTCTTCGCCGTCGTCGCCTTCTTCGCCGTGGCGGTCTTCTTCGCCGGCGTGGCCTTCTTCGCCGTCGTCGTCTTCTTGGCGGCGGCCTTGGTGGCCGGGGTGGCCTTCTTCGCCGTCGTCGTCTTCTTGGCGGCGGGTGCCTTCTTCGCCGTGGTCTTCTTCGCGGCTGCGGCCTTCGTCGGGGCGGCCTTCTTCGCCGTCGTCGTCTTCTTCGCCGCGGCGGCCTTCTTGGTCGTGGCCTTCTTGGCCGCGGCCTTGGTGGTGGCCTTGCCACCGGTGAGGCTGCCCTTGGGCGCCTTCTTGACGGAGACCTCGCCGGCCTTCGGGAGCTTCTTGGTACCGCTCACCAGGTCCTTGAAGCCCTGGCCCGCGCGGAAGCGCGGCACCGAGGTCTTCTTGACCCGCACACGCTCGCCCGTCTGCGGGTTGCGGGCGTAACGGGCCGGGCGGTCGACCTTCTCGAACGAGCCGAAGCCGGTCACCGAGACCCGGTCACCGGCACACACCGCACGGACGACCGCATCCAGGACCGCGTCGACCGCATCCGCGGCCTGCTGACGGCCGCCGAGCTTGTCGGCAATCGCTTCAACGAGCTGCGCCTTGTTCACGTCTTCCCCTTCGGAGACATTGGCTGGAATGTGCTCCAGCTTTTTCGCACGTTAGGCAGATATATACCGCAAATCAAACACGAAACGGTCTAATCACCCTTGTGCCGCAACGAACCCGGCGCATCACGGAGTTCCGTGCATGCCGGGGTCTTGGGGGAAACGGCCCTCGTCAAGGTCGTTCATCAGCCGGTCCAGACGCCTTGCCGCGCCTTGGAGATCGTGCTTCGCCGAGGCCGTGATGGCCAGCAGCTGCCGGGACAGCGCCATCCGTACGCCCTCCGGGACTTGCAGTGTGCGCACTCTTGTGTGCGCTTCCTTCAGTTGGGCGGCGACGAGCCGGTAAAGCCCGAGTTGGCTGTCGCGTTCCATGCACCGATTGTGCCATCTGAGGCGAGTTGTCGCTTCACGGGCCCTCAACAACGCACCGCGCCCCCTGTCCGAAGACAGGGGGCGCATCATGCCAAACCCAGGGTGAGCAGCGAAAATCCGGGGCCGCGGCGGGGGTGGAGGAGCCGGTCGACACTGGGCCAAACGAGCCCGAATCGACTCGTCAGAACGGCGTCGTGACCGGCTTGTACGCGGGCCGGCCCTGCTCGAAGGCGGCGATGTCGGCCTCGTGGCGCAGGGTCAGCGCGATGTCGTCGAGCCCCTCCAGGAGCCGCCAGCGGGCGTTGTCGTCAAGCTCGAATCCGGCCGTGATGCCGGCGGCCCGCACCTGGCGGGTCACCAGGTCGACGGTCACCTCGACCGAGGGGTCGGATTCGGTCAGCTCCCACAGGGCCTCGACGGTCTCCTGCGGCAGCACGACGGTCAGCAGACCGTTCTTCAGCGAGTTGCCGCGGAAGATGTCGGCGAAGCGGGAGGAGACGACGGCCTTGAAGCCGTAGTTCTGCAGCGCCCACACCGCGTGCTCGCGGGAGGAGCCGGTGCCGAAGTCCGGGCCGGCGAGCAGCACGGTGGCGCCGGCGCGCTCGGGGCGGTTCAGGACGAACTGCGGGTCCTTGCGCCAGGCCTCGAAGAGGCCGTCCTCGAAGCCGTCGCGGGTGACCTTCTTCAGCCAGTGCGCGGGGATGATCTGGTCGGTGTCGACGTTGCTGCGGCGCAGCGGCACGGCCCGGCCGGTGTGCGTGGTGAAGGCTTCCATGGTCAGGCTCCCGAGGGGGTCGAGGCGTCGGCGAGGTCGGCGGGCGAGGAGAGGCGGCCGGCCACGGCCGTGGCGGCGGCGACCTGCGGGGAGACCAGGTGGGTGCGGCCGCCCTTGCCCTGCCTGCCCTCGAAGTTGCGGTTGGAGGTCGACGCGCTGCGCTCGCCGGGGGCGAGTTGGTCGGGGTTCATGCCCAGGCACATCGAGCAGCCCGCGTGCCGCCATTCGGCGCCGGCCGCGGTGAACACCTTGTCCAGCCCCTCCTCGACCGCCTGCAGGGCCACCCGGACGGAGCCGGGCACCACCAGCATCCGTACGCCCTCGGCCACCGTGCGGCCCTGGAGCACCGCGGCGGCGGCGCGCAGGTCCTCGATGCGGCCGTTGGTGCACGAGCCCACGAAGACGGTGTCGACGCCGATCTCGCGCAGCGGCTGACCTGGTGTCAGTCCCATGTATGCGAGCGCGCTTTCGGCGGCGGACCGCTCGGAGGGGTCGGCGAAGGAGGCCGGGTCGGGCACGGCCGCGGACAGGGGTGCTCCCTGGCCGGGGTTGGTGCCCCAGGTGACGAACGGCGACAGCGCGGAGGCGTCGATGACGACCTCCTTGTCGAAGACCGCGTCGTCGTCGGTGCGCAGGGTCCGCCAGTGGGCCACCGCGGCGTCCCAGTCGGCGCCCCGGGGGGCGTGCGGGCGGTCCTTGAGGTAGGCGAAGGTGGTCTCGTCGGGGGCGATCATGCCGGCCCGGGCACCCGCCTCGATGGACATGTTGCACACCGTCATCCGGGCCTCCATCGAGAGCTTCTCGATGGCCGGGCCGCGGTACTCGATGACGTGGCCCTGGCCCCCGCCGGTGCCGATGCGGGCGATGACGGCGAGGATCAGGTCCTTGGCGGTGACGCCCTCGGGCAGCTCGCCCTCGACGGTGACCGCCATCGTCTTGAAGGGCGCGAGCGGCAGGGTCTGGGTGGCCAGGACGTGCTCGACCTGGCTGGTGCCGATGCCGAACGCGAGCGCGCCGAAGGCGCCGTGGGTGGAGGTGTGGCTGTCGCCGCAGACCACCGTCGTGCCGGGCTGGGTCAGTCCCAGCTGCGGTCCCACTACGTGGACAACGCCCTGCTCGACGTCGCCCAGGGGGTGCAGCCGCACGCCGAACTCGGCGCAGTTGCGGCGCAGGGTCTCCAGCTGGGTGCGCGAGACGGGGTCCGCGACGGGCTTGTCGATGTCGAGGGTGGGGGTGTTGTGGTCCTCGGTGGCGATGGTCAGGTCGAGCCGGCGGACCTTGCGGCCGGCCTTGCGCAGGCCGTCGAAGGCCTGCGGGCTCGTGACCTCGTGGAGCAGGTGCAGGTCGATGAAGAGGAGGTCGGGCTCGCCCTCGGCGCGCCGGACGACGTGCTCGTCCCAGACCTTCTCCGCGAGTGTCCGTCCCATCGCTGTCCGTCCTGTGTGGTGGGTGCTGTTCGTTCCAGGTTGGCGCTTCTCCGGGAAAATTGAACTTGCGTTTCACAGAGTGAGACGGAAGTATCGTTGCATGGACAACTCTAGTGGCGCCTCAAGCGGTGTGGGCGTTCTCGACAAGGCGGCTCTGGTACTGAGCGCTCTGGAGTCCGGTCCGGCGACGCTCGCCGGGCTGGTCACGGCGACCGGGCTCGCGCGCCCCACGGCGCACCGGCTCGCGGTCGCGCTGGAGCACCACCGGATGGTGGCGCGGGACATGCAGGGCCGGTTCATCCTCGGCCCGCGGCTCGGCGAGCTCGCGGCGGCGGCCGGCGAGGACAGGCTGCTGGCGACCGCCGGGCCGGTCCTGACGCACCTGCGCGACGTGACGGGCGAGAGCGCGCAGCTCTACCGCCGGCAGGGCGACATGCGCATCTGTGTGGCGGCGGCCGAGCGGCTGTCCGGCCTGCGGGACACGGTGCCGGTGGGCTCGACGCTGCCGATGAAGGCCGGTTCCGCGGCCCAGGTGCTCATGGCCTGGGAGGAGCCGGAGCGGCTGCACCGCGGGCTGCAGGGCGCCCGTTTCACGGCGACGGCCCTCTCCGGCGTACGGCGGCGGGGGTGGGCCCAGTCGATCGGTGAGCGCGAGCCGGGCGTGGCCTCGGTCTCCGCGCCCGTGCGCGGCCCCTCCAACCGCGTGGTGGCCGCCGTGTCGGTCTCCGGCCCCATCGAGCGCCTGACGCGCCACCCGGGCCGCATGCACGCCCAGGCGGTGCTGGACGCCGCGGTCCGCCTCACGGAGGCCCTGCGCCGCGCGGGGTGAAGCGGGGTGGACACGCAGGGGGTCCGGGGCGCGCGCCCCGGGCCCCGGCCTTTTCCGTCGGCGCCGCACGCACGAAAAATGCCCCCCGCTTTCGCGAGGGGCATTTTCCTTTTACGTACCCCCGACCGGATTCGAACCGGCGCTACCGCCTTGAGAGGGCGGCGTGCTAGGCCGCTACACAACGGGGGCTTGCTTTTCTTTTGTCTGCAGACTCGAAAGCAATCTGCGCTGGGCTACCAGGACTCGAACCTAGACTAAATGAACCAGAATCACTCGTGCTGCCAATTACACCATAGCCCATGGTGGTTTTTTAACCAGTACCCCCGACCGGATTCGAACCGGCGCTACCGCCTTGAGAGGGCGGCGTGCTAGGCCGCTACACAACGGGGGCCCTAGCGATTCCCTTGCGGGAACCAGTACCCCCGACCGGATTCGAACCGGCGCTACCGCCTTGAGAGGGCGGCGTGCTAGGCCGCTACACAACGGGGGCTCGCACTGCGTTTTGCTTCGAGAGAGAGTTTATCAAGAGAATTCGAAGCGATTTTCTCTTGCTGGGGTACCAGGACTCGAACCTAGACTAAGTGAACCAGAATCACTCGTGCTGCCAATTACACCATACCCCACCGTAACTCCACCCCCCGCAAGGGGTCTTGTCCGGCTTGCGCCCTCCGCTCCGGCCTCTCGGCCCTCTCGGGCGGCGCAGGAAGAACATTACCCGAAGGTGGACCGGTGACCAAAATCGATAAGCCAGGACCGTGTGGAGCCCGTGAACGGGCCGGTGGACGGGCCGGTGGACGGGCCGTGAACGACGAGGGCCCGGCGGCCCCACGGGGAGGCTGCCGGGCCCTCGTACGGGCTGGGAGGGGCCGTCAGGCGCCCAGGCGCGCCAGGGCGGCGTCCACGCGCGTCAGGGTGCGGTCGCGGCCGAGGACCTCCAGGGACTCGAACAGCGGCAGGCCCACCGTGCGGCCCGTGACGGCCACGCGGACGGGGGCCTGGGCCTTGCCGAGCTTCAGGCCGTGCTCCTCGCCGGCGGAGACGACGGCGGCCTTGAGGGCGTCGGCGTTCCAGTCCGCCTCGGCGAGCTTGGTGCGGGCGGTGCGCAGCAGGTCGGCGGAGCCCTCCTTCATGGCCTTCTGCCAGGAGGCCTCGTCGTCGACCGGCTCGTCGAGGAAGAGGAAGTCGACGTTGGCGGTGATGTCGGAGAGCACCGTCAGCCGGGTCTGGGCGTGCGGGGCGATCGCCTCCCAGGCGGCCTGGTCGAACTTCTCCGGGGCCCAGGGGGCGTGCGGGGCGCGCAGCCACGGCTCGCAGGCCTCGGCGAAGGCCTTCGGGTCCAGGCGCCGGATGTGGTCGGCGTTGATGGCCTCGGCCTTCTTGAGGTCGAAGCGGGCCGGGTTGGCGTTGACGTCCTCGATGTCGAAGGCGGCGACCATCTCCTCGACCGTGAAGATGTCCTTGTCGGCCGACAGGGACCAGCCCAGGAGCGAGAGGTAGTTCAGCAGGCCCTCGCGCAGGAAGCCGCGCTCCCGGTAGAGGTTCAGGGAGGACTGCGGGTCGCGCTTGGAGAGCTTCTTGTTGCCCTCGCCCATGACGTACGGCAGGTGGCCGAAGGCCGGCGTGGTGCCGTTGCCGACGCCGATCTCGGCGAGGGCCTTGTACAGGGCGATCTGCCGCGGGGTGGAGGAGAGCAGGTCCTCGCCGCGCAGCACGTGCGTGATCTCCATCAGCGCGTCGTCGACCGGGTTGACCAGCGTGTACAGCGGGGCGCCGTTGGCCCGGACGATGCCGTAGTCCGGCACGTTCTCCGGGGTGAAGGTCAGCTCGCCGCGCACCAGGTCGGTGAAGGTGATCGGCTCGTCGGGCATCCGGAAGCGGACGATGGGCTCGCGGCCCTCGCGCTCGTAGGCGGCCTTCTGCTCGGCGCTCAGGTCGCGGCACGTGCCGTCGTAGCCGGAGGGGCGGCCGGCGGCGCGGGCGGCCTCGCGGCGCTCGTCGAGCTCCTCGGCGGTGCAGTAGCAGTGGTAGGCGTGGCCGGCCTGCAGGAGCTTGGCGGCGACGTCCTTGTAGAGGTCCATGCGCTGCGACTGGCGGTACGGCGCGTGGGGGCCGCCCACCTCGGGGCCCTCGTCCCAGTCGAGGCCCAGCCAGCGCATGGCGTCGAGCAGCTGCTCGTACGACTCCTCCGAGTCGCGCGCCGCGTCGGTGTCCTCGATGCGGAAGACCAGGGTGCCGCCGTGGTGGCGGGCGAACGCCCAGTTGAACAGGGCGGTGCGGACCAGACCCACGTGCGGGTTGCCGGTCGGCGAGGGACAGAAACGTACGCGGACGTTCGCGTTAGCCACGCTTGATCACCTTGTTGGTGAGAGTGCCGATGCCTTCGATGGTGACGGCGACCTCGTCGCCGACGTTCAGGGGTCCGACCCCGGCCGGGGTGCCGGTCAGGACGACGTCGCCGGGCAGCAGCGTCATCGCCTCGGTGATGTGGACGATCAGGTCCTCGACGGAGCGCAGCATGGCGCCGGTGCGGCCCTGCTGGCGCAGCTCGCCGTTGACGGTGCAGGAGATCGCCACGTCGGCGGGGTCCAGCTCGGTCTCGATCCAGGGGCCGAGCGGGCAGGAGGTGTCGAAGCCCTTGGCCCGGGCCCACTGCTTCTCGCGCTGCTGGACGTCGCGTGCGGTGACGTCGTTGGCGCAGGTGTAGCCGAGGATCACGTCCTTGACGCGCTCGCGCGGGACCTCGCGGCACATGCGGCCGATGACGACGGCGAGCTCGGCCTCGTGGTGGAGCTCGCTGGAGAAGGAGGGGTAGACGATGGGGTCGCCGGGGCCGGCGACCGCGGTCGACGGCTTGAAGAAGGCGACCGGAACCTCCGGCACCTCGTTGCCGAGTTCCGCGGCGTGCTCGGCGTAGTTGCGGCCGATGGCCACGACCTTGTTGGGAAGGACGGGCGGCAGCAGGCGGACCTTGCTCAGCGGAATCCGCTGGCCCGAGCGCTCGAATTCCGCGAAGGGGTGTCCCTTGATGATGTCGAGGACGGGACCGTTCTCGGTCGACTCGTCCCCTTCCACGACGCCGAAGGCGACGTTTCCCTCGATGGAGAACCTGGCGATGCGCACGGGAGGCGTTTTCCCCTTGTCGTGTGTGGCCGGGTGATCGGCCGGAGGTCGGACACCCCAGGCTATCGCGGGGGGTCCTGCCGGCCCGTGCGCCGCCGTTCTCGAAAGCGCCTCGTTACTCCGCGGCGGGCGCCTGGGACGCGGGCGCGGTCATCAGGACGGTGCGCCGGGGGTTGGCGGTGGCCGTGGGCAGCTGCTGGGCGTGCTGCGGGCGCAGCTCGTCGGCGATGCGCAGCGACTCGGCGTCCTTCAGGTGCGCGAGCGTGGTGCGGCGGGGGTTGGCGATCTTCCGGGTGGGGGTGGCCGTGGGGGCGGTGTTCACGTCGGTCCTCGCGTGGGGATCGGGGGCTTGTCGGTGCTTTCACCGGGCGTTTCCTGCGCCCGTGCAAAGGAACCAGGCTAGGCGCGTCTATCCCCAGCGGCGGGGCGGACGAGTCCCGGCTTTCCTGTGAGTTTGCTCACGACTGGACCGAAAAATGCGGCATACCGGGCGGCCGCCGGGCTACGACGAAACGGACATTGCAGGACTGAATCTGACGTTCCGCTCCTGATCATGGCGACTGGGACACGCCCGGGGCGACACCCCGGCCCACACGACCGATGACTACAAGTCCGACATTAAGGACCAGATCTTCTACGCTGCGTCACGTAGGCCCTCACGCGCGGTGACCGTCGCGTCCACGGCCGCCACCGGCCTTGTTGGGAGATCCGGCACTGTGCTGGAATTCCCGGGACCGCCAGGGGGGCACCGCGGTCCCCCCACGACTCGACACCGTCCCTCCGCTCATCCGGGGGGACGCCTGGTCCAGAGGTTGCGACGCTAGTGCAGGGACGTTTCAAGAGGGATGGCAGCGCTGCGGCGGAGCCGGAGCCGCGCGGTGCAACCGACCGCGGCACGCCCGCCGGCGCGCCGGAGGCGCCGAACGGCGGCGAGGCCGCCCAGCGGCCCAAGGAGAAGGGTGAGAAGGCCGGCAAGCCCGGCCCCAGCGGCCCGGGCTCACGAATAGCCCTGCGCAACTGGCGAATCAGTACCCGTCTCGTCTCGCTGCTCGCCCTCCCCGTCGTCGCCGCGACGACCCTGGGTGCGCTGCGCATCAACGAGTCGCTGACCAACGTCGACCAGCTCGACCACATGAAGCTCCTCACCGAGATGACGGGCAAGGCGACCCAGCTCGCCGACGCCCTGCAGGAGGAGCGGGACAAGTCGGCCGGTCCGATCGTCCAGAAGAACAAGGGCGACGACTCCGTGGTCGCCCCGCGGCAGAAGACCGACCGCGCCATCGACGCCTTCCGTGAGACGACGAAGAAGGTCAAGGCCAACGACCCGACGATGGTCGGCGTCCAGACCACCCTCGTCGACATCACCAAGCAGCTCGACAAGATCAAGGCGGTCCGGGAGAGCGCGTACACCGACGAGCAGTACATCTCCCAGACGGTCAACAACTACGACGGACTGATCAACGCGCTGCTGTCGCTGTCCCAGGACATGGCCCAGGCCACCAGCAACAGCGACATGATCACCTCGACCCGCGCGCTGGCGACGTTCTCCGCCGCCAAGGAGTACGCCTCCATCCAGCGTGCGGTGATCTCCGCCGCGCTCGCCAACCCCAAGGGCGCGAGCCTGTCGGCCAACGACCACCAGTACGGCAAGGCCGCCCTGGACGCCGAGGAAGAGGCCCTGCGCCGCTTCACCGCCATCCGGGCCGGCGACTCCGCCGACCTGCTCAAGGCCCTCAACGGCGGTGACACCAACGTCACCGCGGCGAACACCTTCGCCGAGCGGGCCTTCGGCAACACCGACGCGTTCAAGGGCGAGAAGACCAGTTACCGCGACTGGTACGACCAGGACAGCGTCAAGCTCGAAGAGATGGCCAAGATCGAGCAGACCCTGCTGTCGCAGATGGACCAGAAGGCCCAGGAGCTGCGCGACGAGGCCCAGCAGGACGCCATCCTCAACGGTGCCCTCATCGTCCTCGTCCTCGGCATCTCGCTCGTCGGCGCCTTCGTCGTGGCCCGCTCCATGGTGCGCTCGCTGCACCGTCTGCAGGACACCGCCCAGCGGGTCGCCAACGACCGTCTGCCCGAGCTCGTCAAGCAGCTCTCCGAGTCCGACCCGCAGGACGTCGACACCTCCGTGGAGTCCGTCGGCGTGCACAGCCGGGACGAGATCGGCAAGGTGGCCGCGGCCTTCGACCACGTGCACCAGGAGGCCGTCCGCCTCGCCGCCGAGCAGGCCCTGCTGCGTGGCAACGTCAACGCGATGTTCACCAACCTCTCGCGCCGGAGCCAGGGCCTCATCCAGCGTCAGCTGTCCCTGATCTCCGAGCTCGAGAGCCGTGAGGCCGACCCGGACCAGCTGTCCTCGCTGTTCAAGCTCGACCACCTCGCCACCCGCATGCGCCGTAACGGCGAAAACCTCCTCGTCCTCGCGGGTGAGGAGCCCGGTCGCCGGTGGACCCGCCCGGTCCCCCTCGTCGACGTCCTGCGCGCCGCCGCGTCCGAGGTGGAGCAGTACGAGCGCATCGAGCTGTCCGGCGTGCCGCCGACCGAGGTCGCCGGCCGCGTCGTCAACGACCTCGTCCACCTCCTCGCCGAGCTGCTGGAGAACGCCACCTCGTTCTCCTCCCCGCAGACCAAGGTCAAGGTCACCGGTCACGCGCTGCCCGACGGCCGCGTGCTGGTCGAGATCCACGACACCGGCATCGGTCTGTCGCCCGAGGACCTCGCAGCGATCAACGAGCGGCTCGCCTCGCCGCCCACCGTGGACGTCTCCGTCTCCCGCCGCATGGGCCTGTTCGTGGTCGGCCGCCTGTCCCTGCGACACGGCATCCGCATCCAGCTGCGCCCGTCGGACTCCGGCGGTACGACCGCGCTCGTCATGCTGCCGGTCGACGTCGCCCAGGGCCACAAGAAGCCGGCCCCCGGCGGTCAAGCCGGCCAGGCGGGCCCCGGTGGTCCCGGTGCGCCGGCCGCCGGTGCCGGTCCGCAGCGCCGCCAGGTGACGGGCGGCCCGCGCCCGGCCGGGCCGCAGGCCGGCGGGCGTCCCGGTGCGCCCGAGGGCGCCGCGCCGCGCCGCGCCGGCGGCCGCGGTGCCGGCGCCGCCGCCGGCAGCCTCTTCGACACCGCCCCGCGCGGCGGCAACGCCGCCCCCGGTGGCGACGGCCGTGCCGCGCTGCCCCCGCGCGGTGCCGGGGCCCCCGGCGGGCCCGCCGGCCAGGCCGGTCCCGCGGCGATGCCGCCGGCCGGTGGTCCGGGCCGCAAGAGCAAGGGCCGCCAGCGCCCGGCCGACGACTGGCCGCTGGCCTCCGACGGTGCGCCGCGCGCGGGCCAGGAGGCGCCGCGCGGCCACGAGAACACCGAGCAGACGGGCGGCTTCCCGCAGCCGGGCGCTGGTGCCCAGCCGGGCGGCGGTCCGGGCGACACCGCGCAGTTCCCGCCGGTTCCCGCCGCGGACGAGCAGCGCCACACCACGGGCCAATTCCCGGCGCCGGGCAACGGCGCCGGTGCGCAGCCGGGCGGCGGTCCGGGCGACACGGCGCAGTTCCCGCCGGTCACCGACGGCACGCCGAAGCCGGCGGACCTCGCGTCCGCGGGCACCACGGGCCAGTTCGCGCTGCCGGCCCGGGGCGAGGACATGTCCGGCACGGGTCAGTTCCCGCAGCCGGGGGCCGAGCAGTCCTCCGGTACGGGCCAGTTCCCGGTGCCGGGCCAGGGCCAGGGCCACGGTCAGGGCATGTCGGGCACCGGGCAGTTCGAGCGCCCGGACCGGGCCGGCGAGCACTCCTCGGGTACGGGGCAGTTCCCCGTCCCCGCCCAGGACGACCCGCTGACCGGCACCGGGCAGTTCCCGCAGGTCTCGGCGACCACGGGGCAGTTCCCCGTGCCGGGCCACGACCGGGACGCCGCCACCACGGGGCAGTTCCCGCAGCCGGCCGCCGAGCACTCCTCCGGTACCGGGCAGTTCGAGCTGCCCGCCGCCGGCGAGGGCGCGGGCACGCCGCTGTTCGAGGAGCTGGAGTCCAACTGGTTCCGCGGCGCCGCCGGCGAGGGCCAGGTGCCGCAGCAGCCCGCCGACTCCGAGCGTCCGGCACCGGCCGCCGCCGCGGAGCGTCAGGCGCCGCAGGACGAGGCCCGCGACCGTGCCGAGTGGCGGGAGTCCCCCAACGACGAGCGCTGGCGCCGGGCCGAGCAGGTCCGCGAGCCGGCGGCGGGCGGCATCACCTCGTCCGGGTTGCCGCGGCGCGTGCCGCGGGCCAACCTCGTCGAGGGCACCGCCCAGACCACCCAGACGCAGTCCCTTCCGACCGGTCCGCAGGTCTCGCGTGCGCCCGACGACGTACGCGGCCGGCTGACCAATCTCCGCCGGGGCATCCAGCAAGGACGTCAGGCCGGCAACGGTCCGTCCACCGGCAGCCACAATGTTGGCCCCACTTACCAGCAGGAGCGTTAGTTGAGTCCGATGAGCCAGGCGGCGCAGAATCTGAACTGGTTGATCACCAACTTCGTGGACAACACCCCCGGTGTGTCCCACACGGTGGTGGTCTCCGCCGACGGACTCCTTCTGGCGATGTCCGAAGGGTTCCCGCGGGACCGCGCCGACCAGCTGGCGGCGGTGGCCTCCGGCCTGACCTCGCTGACGGCGGGCGCCTCGCGCATCTTCGAGGGGGGCGCGGTCACCCAGACCGTCGTCGAGATGGAGCGCGGCTTCCTGTTCATCATGTCCGTCTCCGACGGTTCGTCCCTCGCGGTGCTGGCGCACCCGGAGTGCGACATCGGCCTCGTGGGCTACGAGATGGCCCTGCTGGTCGACCGCGCGGGCACCGTGCTGACGCCCGACCTGCGCGCCGAACTCCAGGGCAGCTTGCTGAACTGACCCGCTCCCACCGCATATTCCGTCCGACCGTACGGCCGAAAACCCCCCACCGGCCCCCGCTCGACGGCATTATTGCCATCCTGCAGTCCCGTCCGGAGGATTCATGACCCCGCCCGTCTCGCCCGGCCCGTACGGCGCTTCCCCGCATGCGTCGTACGGGGAAGATGAAGGCGACCAGCCGCTGGTCCGCCCCTATGCCATGACGGGGGGCCGCACCCGGCCGCGCTACCAGCTCGCCATCGAGGCCCTGGTCAGCTCCACGGCCGACCCGGCCCACCTCGGCGGGCTGCTCCCCGAGCACCAGCGGATCTGCCAGCTGTGCCAGGAGGTGAAGTCGGTCGCGGAGGTCTCCGCGCTGCTGAACATGCCCCTCGGCGTGGCCCGCATTCTCGTCGCGGACCTGGCGGAGGCCGGCATGGTGGCGATCCACCAGCCGGGCGGCGGCACCGAGGCCGGCGGTACGCCGGATGTGACACTGCTCGAAAGGGTGCTCAGTGGACTTCGGAAGCTCTAACTTCGGAAGCTCCGGTTACGGAAGCTCCAGCGGCGGCCCGAGCCGCTCCACCACGTCCGCGAAGATCGTGGTGGCCGGTGGCTTCGGCGTCGGCAAGACCACGTTCGTGGGCGCGGTCTCGGAGATCAGCCCGCTGCGCACGGAGGCCGTGATGACGTCGGCCTCCGCCGGCATCGACGACCTGAGCCACGTCCAGGACAAGAAGACCACGACCGTGGCGATGGATTTCGGTCGTATCACGCTCGACGACGACCTGATCCTGTACCTGTTCGGCACCCCCGGCCAGGACCGCTTCTGGTTCATGTGGGACGACCTGGTCCGCGGCGCCATCGGCGCCGTCGTCCTGGTCGACACCCGCCGCCTCGCCGACTGCTTCCCCGCGGTCGACTACTTCGAGAACAGCGGCCTGCCCTTCGTCATCGCCCTCAACGGCTTCGACGGACAGCAGCCCTACGCTCCGGAGGAGGTCCGCGAGGCGCTGCAGATCGGCCCCGACGCGCCGATCATCACCACCGACGCGCGGCACCGTCACGAAGCGAAGAGCGCTCTCATCACGCTCGTCGAGCACGCGCTGATGGCGCGGCTGAAATAGGTACCCAACGTGGCGAGTTATGACGGGGCGTAAGTTGTGGGATTGACCACGCAAACGCTTCTGGGTTCATAACGTTTCGACAGAGAATTGGCCGGGCGCGACCACTCGTCGCGTCCGGCCGACTTCGCTCCGCACACACCTCGCCCGGCATTTGGCGCGGCTCGGCCTTAATGCCCGTTTTATGTCGGGCAAATCGCGGCCTTCACGGGCTCTGTCCGTTGTTTGGATTGCACCTGCCTCACGTGCTGGAATTCCCGGACTGAGCAGTGACGGCTCAGCAGATATACGGCACAGGAACAGGTGCCGACGCCGAGAGGTTGTTGGTCGAGTGAGGCGAAGAAAGACGGGCGCCGCGCAGCAGACGCGGGACGCGCGGGGCAACTTCACCCCGCCGTCGCGCACAGCGGTGCCGCCTTCCGAGATGCCCGAAACCCCCGCCACCCCCGCTCCGGCCCGCGGCGGCAGATTCTCGCCGCGCAACTGGCGTGTGCCGGTCCGGCTGAACGCGATTCTGCTGATTCCGGTGCTCGTCGCGCTGGTCTTCGGCGGTCTCGACGTCAAGAAGTCGGTCGACACCTGGAACGAGGCGGCGGACGCGGCGAACACGGCCCGCGCGGTGCGCGCGGCGGCCACGTACGCCCACGCCGTCATCGACGAGCGCGACCTGACGGCCAAGCCGCTGCTGGAGGGCAGCACGGACGACCCGGTCATCAAGAAGGTGCGGGCGGCCACGGACAAGGCGCGCGCGGAGTTCGATGCGGCCGCCAAGGCGATGCCGGACACCCCGAGCCTCAAGCGCCGTCTGAAGGCGGTGCGCGACGCGGAGCCGACGCTGGTCAAGCTGCGCTCGGCCGCGTACACCCCTGCCCTGGACGGGACGAAGACCGAGGACGGCTACGGCGCCATCCAGCGTCCCCTGATGGCCTTCACCAACGAGCTGGGCCTGGGCACCGGCAACGTCACCTCCTACGGACGCGCGGTCTACGCCGTCTCGCTGGCCAAGGCCGCCGAGTCGCTGCAGCGCTCCATCGGCACGCACCTGCTGCTGAAGCCGGGCAGCGCCGCCGAGCGCCAGGTGCTGCTGACGTCGTTCTCCTCGTACAACTTCCTGGAGTACATCGCCCGCAGCGAGTTCGAGGCGGGCGCCGGGGACGAGGACATCAAGCGCATGAAGTCGGCCATGGCCACCGAGGCCCAGACCGACGCGCAGGACAAGATGACCGCCGCCATCATGTCGGGCGCCACCACCGCGCAGCTCAAGGCGCAGGGCGTGACGGCCGACACCTGGCTGCAGACCTCCACGGGCAAGTTCAACGCCTACCGCACGGTCGAGGAGCACCTCGCCGACCACGCGGTGGACGAGGCCGAGTCCATCGCCTCGCAGGCGACGCAGGACGCGATCGTCAACTCCTCGATCATGGTCTTCGCCCTCGTGGTCGCCTTCTTCGTGGCCGGCCGGATGGCCCGTTCGATGAGCCGGAGCATGCGCCGGCTGCGCACCGCGGCCTTCGACGTGGCCGAGCAGCGCCTGCCGGCGCTGGTCGACCAGCTCTCGCGCACCGACCCGGGCAAGGTGGACACCCGTGTCCAGCCGATCCCGATCACCACCGGTGACGAGATCGGCGAGGTCGCCCGCGCCTTCGACCAGGTGCACCGCGAGGCGGTCCGCCTCGCCGCGGAGCAGGCCCTGCTCCGGGGCAACGTCAACGCGATCTTCACCAACCTCTCCCGCCGCAACCAGGCACTGATCGAGGGACAGCTGAACCTCATCACCGACCTGGAGAACAACGAGGCCGACCCGGACCAGCTGGAGAACCTCTTCCGCCTGGACCACCTGGCCACCCGTATGCGGCGCAACGGCGAGAACCTCCTCATCCTCGCGGGCGAGGAGCCCGGTCGCCGCTGGGACCAGCCGATCCCGCTGGTGGACGTGCTGCGCGCGGCCTCCTCCGAGGTGGAGGCGTACGAGCGCATCGAGCTGTCCGGCGTGCCGGACGCCGAGATCCACGGCCTGGCCGTGACCGACCTCGTGCACCTGCTGGCCGAGCTGCTGGAGAACGCCACCACGTTCTCCTCCCCGCACACCAAGGTCCGCGTCACCGCCACCCGGCTGCCCGACGGCCGCGTGATGGTGGAGATCCACGACAAGGGCATCGGCCTGACCGCCGAGGACTTCGCGGACATCAACCACAAGCTGGCCAACCCGCCGACGGTGGACGCCGCGATCTCCCAGCGCATGGGTCTGTTCGTGGTCGGCCGCCTGGCCCTGCGCCACGGCATCCGCGTCCAGCTGCGCCCCTCGGGCGAGCAGGCCGGCACCACCTCGCTGGTGATGCTGCCGGACGCCATCACCCACGGTGGCGGCGGCGACGAGCTGTCCCAGGACGACTTCACCGTCTCCCGCATGGTGCCCGACCAGCAGCAGCCGGCGCCCGTCGCCGGCATGCGCACGGCCGCCGAGCTCGGTTTCGACGACTCGCGCTACGAGGCCGCGGGCGAGGGCGCCTCGCTGGACCCGGTCGGCCGCTCGCTGATGCGCGAGGAGCGCCGCGCCCAGCTGGGCGCGCAGGCCTCCGACCAGCGCCCGCTCTTCCGCGACGAGACCGAGGCCGCGCAGGAGCAGCCGTACCCGCAGCAGCAGGGTTACGAGTACCCGCAGGGCGGTTACCCGGAATCCGGCTACGAGGAGCGGACGGCGAACGCCCCGCAGGCGTACGCCGACTACAACGCCCCTGACAGCCAAGGCGAATGGGCCGGCGCAGGTACGTACCAGCAGGCGTACGGGCAGGGTTACGCAGCGGAACCGGAATCCCGGCCGTCCGCTGACACGGCGCAGCCCGAGCGCGTAGAGTTCGACCGTCCGGGCCCCGCTTCGAGCGGCTCCCCCGCGCTGACCGGGTCCGGTCTGCCGCGCCGCGACAAGCGGTGGCAGCACACCGAGCCGGGCGAGGAGGCCACGAGGGACGGCGGAGAACCCGAGCGGTCCCCGCAGGGGACGCCACAGCAGCCCCGGGAGGGCGACACTGCCGCATGGCAGTCGGTCAACGACGAGCGCTGGCAGCAGGCCAAGCAGCTCCGTGAGCCGAAGGCCGGCGGAGTGACCTCCTCCGGTCTCCCCCGCCGGGTCCCCAAGGCCAATCTGGTCGAGGGCACGGCGGCCGGGCAGAGCGCTCCGGCCGGCCCGCAGATATCCCGCGCACCGGAGGACGTCCGGGGCAGGTTGGCCAACCTGCGCCGCGGCATCCAGCAGGGACGCACCGTGGGGTCGGACTCCGGCGAGTTCCCGGCACCCGCACAGCATGAGCAACACGACCAGGGCTTCGGCCCCGGCGGCACCTACGATCAGGAGCGTTAGTGTGAGCCCGATGAGCCAGGCGGCGCAGAACCTGAACTGGTTGATCACCAGTTTCGTGGACAACACCCCAGGGGTGTCCCACACCGTCGTGGTCTCCGCCGACGGACTCCTTCTGGCGATGTCCGAAGGCTTTCCGCGGGACCGCGCCGACCAGCTGGCGGCGGTGGCCTCCGGCCTGACCTCGCTGACCGCGGGCGCCTCGCGCATCTTCGAGGGCGGCACGGTCAACCAGACCGTCGTCGAGATGGAGCGCGGCTTCCTCTTCATCATGTCCATCTCGGACGGTTCGTCCCTCGCGGTGCTGGCGCACCCCGAGTGCGACATCGGCCTCGTGGGCTACGAGATGGCCCTGCTGGTCGACCGCGCGGGCAATGTGCTGACGCCCGACCTGCGCGCCGAACTGCAGGGGAGCCTTCTCAACTAACCCAGAAACAGTGCGTTTCGCGCCACCGCGCCATAGGGTGCGGTGGCGCGACCAGCAGCAGACAGGCAAGCCGGAGGAGGAGACGTGGCAACGCCCCCAGGCGGTTACCCGTACGGAAACGACCAGCAGGCGGAGCCCCCGCTGAACCGCTACAACTTCCCCTCTGCGCCAAGCCACCAAGCCGTGCCGGAGCAGCAGCGCCCTGCGCATGTGCAGGCGCCGCCGCAGTACCGGCGCGCGGCCTCCCCCTCGGGGGGCAAGCAGAATCCGCTGGTCCGCCCCTATGCGATGACCGGCGGCCGGACGCGGCCGCGCTACCAGCTCGCCATCGAGGCGCTGGTGCACACCACGGCCCAGCCGTCCCAGCTCCACGGGCAGTTGCCGGAACACCAGCGCATCTGCCACCTGTGCCACGAGATCAAGTCGGTCGCCGAGATCTCGGCACTTCTTTCCATTCCGCTCGGCGTCGCCCGGATCCTCGTCGCCGACCTGGCGGAGGCCGGACTAGTCGCCATTCACCAGCCCGGCGGGGACGCATCCGCCGGCGGTCAGCCTGACGTGACACTGCTCGAAAGGGTGCTCAGTGGACTTCGGAACCTCTAGCGGCGAGGCAGCCCGCTCGACCACCTCCGCGAAGATCGTGGTGGCCGGTGGCTTCGGCGTGGGCAAGACCACGTTCGTCGGCGCGGTCTCGGAGATCAACCCGCTGCGCACCGAAGCCGTCATGACCTCCGCCTCGGCGGGCATCGACGACCTCACCCACGCGCCGGACAAGACCACGACGACCGTGGCCATGGACTTCGGCCGTATCACCCTGGACCAGGACCTGATCCTGTACCTGTTCGGCACGCCCGGCCAGGACCGCTTCTGGTTCATGTGGGACGACCTGGTCCGCGGCGCCATCGGCGCCGTCGTCCTGGTCGACACCCGCCGCCTCGCCGACTGCTTCCCGGCCGTCGACTACTTCGAGAACAGCGGCCTGCCCTTCGTCATCGCCCTCAACGGCTTCGACGGGCACCAGCCGTACACGCCGGAGGAGGTCCGCGAGGCGCTGCAGATCGGCCCCGACGCGCCGATCATCCAGACGGACGCCCGCCACCGCCACGAGGCGAAGAGCGCCCTCATCACGCTCGTCGAGCACGCGCTGATGGCGCGGCTGCGCTAGCTCGGATGCGAAGAGGTCCCCGCACTCCTCGTCGAGTGCGGGGACCTCTTCGCATGTGCCGGGAGTACGGCGAAGGCCCCTCACCCGTGGGTGAGGGGCCTTCGCCGCGTTCGGTGTCCGGTGTCAGACCTGCCAGCTGTGCGGCGCTCTGAAGCCGGAGGTGCGCTCCAGGCGGCGCCAGGGGGCCGTGGTGCGGCGCGGGCGGGTGTCCTCGGCGGCGCCGGTGCGGCCGGCCGCGGCGCGGGCGAGGAGGACGGCGGTGACGGCGGCCAGTTCCTCGGCGTCCGCCGTGCCCTTCTCGACGCGTACGAGCGTGTCGTTCATCGCTGTGTCTCCACTGATCACTGGGGCGGGTTGCCGTGCTTGCGGGCCGGCAGGTCCGCGTGCTTGTTCGCGAGCATCGCCAGCGAGCGGATGAGCACCGCCCGGGTCTCGACGGGGTCGATCACGTCGTCGACCAGGCCGCGCTCCGCCGCGTAGTACGGGTGCATCAGCTCGGCCTTGTACTCCTTGACCATGCGCGCCCGCATGGCCTCGGGGTCGTCCGCCTCCGCGATCTGCTTGCGGAAGATGACGTTGGCCGCGCCCTCGGCGCCCATGACCGCGATCTCGTTGGTGGGCCAGGCGAAGGTCAGGTCGGCGCCGATGGACTGCGAGTCCATGACGATGTACGCGCCGCCGTAGGCCTTGCGCAGGATCACCGAGATCCGCGGCACGGTGGCGTTGCAGTACGCGTACAGCAGCTTCGCGCCGTGCCGGATGATTCCACCGTGCTCCTGGTCGACGCCGGGGAGGAAGCCGGGTACGTCCAGAAGGGTGATGATCGGGATGTTGAAGGCGTCGCACATCTGGATGAACCGCGCCGCCTTCTCCGACGCCTCGATGTCGAGGACGCCCGCGAGGGACTGCGGCTGGTTGGCGACGATGCCCACGACCTGGCCGTCCATGCGGGACAGGGCGCAGATGATGTTGGTGGCCCAGCGCTCGTGGATCTCCAGGTACTCGCCGTCGTCGACGATCTCCTCGATGACCTTGCGCATGTCGTACGGCCGGTTGCCGTCGGCCGGCACCAGGTCGAGCAGGGCCTCGCCGAGGCGGTCGGCGGGGTCCTCGGAGGCGACGCGCGGCGGGTTCTCGCGGTTGTTCTGCGGCAGCAGCGAGAGCAGGTAGCGCACCTCCTCCAGGCACGTCTCCTCGTCGTCGTAGGCGAAGTGCGCCACGCCGGAGGTCTCGGCGTGCACGTCCGCGCCGCCGAGGCCGTTCTGGGTGATCTCCTCGCCGGTCACCGCGCGGACCACGTCGGGGCCGGTGATGAACATCTGGGAGGTCTCCCGGACCATGAAGACGAAGTCCGTCAGGGCCGGGGAGTAGGCCGCGCCACCGGCGCACGGGCCGAGCATCACGCTTATCTGCGGGATGACGCCGGAGGCCTTGGTGTTGCGCTGGAAGATGCCGCCGTAGCCGGCGAGGGCGGAGACGCCCTCCTGGATGCGGGCACCGGCGCCGTCGTTCAGGGAGACCAGCGGGGCACCGGCCGCGATGGCCATGTCCATGATCTTGTGGATCTTGGTGGCGTGGGCCTCGCCCAGCGCACCGCCGAAGATCCGGAAGTCGTGGGCGTAGACGAACACCGTCCGCCCGTGCACGGTTCCCCACCCGGTGATCACGCCGTCGGTGTAGGGGCGCTTGGCCTCCAGCCCGAAACCGGTGGCGCGGTGCCGCCGCAGCGGCTCCACCTCGGTGAAAGAGCCCTCGTCAAGCAGCAGATCGATGCGTTCGCGAGCGGTCAGCTTGCCCTTGGCCTTCTGCGCCTGGGTCGCCCGCTCGCTCGGACCACGCCGAACCTGCTCACGGATCGCGTGCAGCTCGGCGACGCGCCCTCGGACGTCACTCGCCTCTACGGGCGCACCTTCGACATTGCTCATGGAAAGACGGTACGTGGCAGGCGTCCCGGAACATCATGTCGGTTCCTTACAACGTAGCGTCGCTTTTGGTGGGCAGGCAGCACAGAAGTGGGCAGCCCCCTTATCACCCCTTGAGCAGCCACCGGCGGTCCCACGCTGTGACTACTCAACAAATCCGGCCGGTCCCGGCGGTCAATCACGCACCTTGACCGGCCACGGGGACCGCCGGACGGGCCGGCCGGACGCGGCACACGTGCGGTGCGCAGGCCGTTCCCGGCAGCACCCGCAGCCGCAGGACCGGGGTCGTCGTCAGGACCTCCACCGCGGGGTCCCGGGCGAGCACCCGGGCCACCGGGTGGGACCAGGTGACCTCGAAGGGCTCACCGGTGCGCGGGGGCTCGGCGAGGTGCAGGGTCGCACTGTCGCGGCCGTGACGCACCAGGACGCAGGAGGGTGCCGTGACCGTGAGGGGGCCCACCGTACCCGGGGCCCAGAAATTGACGGCGGTCAGGCCCAGGGGGGCGACGGTCACGCCCTGGTGATCGACGGTGTTGGCCAGCACGGTGAGCCGGCCCCGGTCGGCGGCCCTCTCGGCGACCGCCTGCTCGCCGGCCCCCGGCATCAGCACGTACAGGTAGCCCTCGTCGTCGGGATCGGTGCCGTGCGGGTGCACCAGCGCGAGGTGGCGCCGGGTGAGCGGGGTGGCCGAACCGCCGGCGTTGATGTCGTGCCATGCGCCGGTACGGGCCTCGTACAGCGCCTCCAGCGGGGCGCCGCCGGGCAGGACGTAACCGCCGTGACCGGGGAGGTGGACCCAGTGGGCGCAGTCGAAGGACTCCGGCCGGCCGTCGCGCAGCACCCGGCGCTCGCCGTCGACGGTCAGGACCGCGTCCGCGCGGCCGAGGTGACGGTTGTCGACGACCGTCTCGACCCCGGCGCCGTCGGTCGCGGTGATCCCCGCGCCCAGGCAGATGATCGCGTCGTCCGTGAAGAACCACGACTTGCGCGCCTGAAGGCTGGAGCCCAGCCCCTTGAGGTGCTGCCCGATCGCCGCGTACGTGCCGTCGCTGACGCCGCCCACCCAGCGCACATCCGGCTTCGGCTGCCCCCAGCCGCCGCCGGCGTTGTCGGCGAGCGGCACGGCGCTCACGGTGGTGCCGGGCAGCCGGTAGGGGTCGACGGTGGGCCAGAAGGCGTCGCCGTAGGGATCGGCGGGGCACTCCTCGTGCCACCAGCACAGCATGCCGGCGCCGGTGTGCCAGCCGCGCGGGTTCTCGCCGTTGCCGTTCTCGTAGTACGTGATGCGGTCCGAGGCCATCGCGAGGGAGGCGGCCCAGCCGGGGCGGCGGTGCACGGCCCGGTCCATGGAGGCGAACAGGCGGTGCCCCACCGGCTCGGGCAGGACCGGCCCCGGTCGGGCGGCGACGGCGGCGAGGCGCGCCAGGTCGGCCGGGCCGAACTGGGGGTCGCTCAGCAGCGGCCGCACCCGGTCCCGGGCGGCCCAGCCCCTGATCATGCCGTGCCAGCGGTCCCGCTGCGCCGCCGGCGCGGCCTCGGCCAGCAGGGCGACGGCGGCAATGAGGGCGTGACCGCGCTGCCGGTCGCCCTGGGCGGGCGCCTGCGGATCCGCGGCGGACACGCCCCTGCTGACCGCCCGGCCGGAGACGCAGTCCATCACCAGGCCGTCGTGCACGAACGGCGCGAAGGCGTGCTCGACGCCGTCCACGATCGTGCGGCGGGCGGAATCGGTGACCTCCCAGGGCGAGTCGCGCAGGAGGACGAGAAGCCGGGCGAGGCCGTCGAGCAGGACACAGCCGTAGGTGCCGGTGTAGGCGACCCACGTGTGCTGGACGAACGACCCGTCGGCGTACAGGCCGTCGCCCTTGACGACATGAGGGAACACCGGCGACAGCGCGTCCCGGGCGAGCGCGACCTTGCCGGGCGCCCGGCCGAGAACGCCGCGCAGGGCGACGACGCGGCACAGGTCGACGCGATTGGCGCCGGTGCTGGTGCCGGAATAGGCGCCGAGCGCCGAGTCCGGCACGAAGTGGTCGACGGCGGCGAGGTTCCCCTGCAGCCGGGCCTCGCCGGCGGCGTCGTACAGCAGGGTGAGCGTGTCGAGGAGGAGGCGGGGAGAACCGATCTGCCACTCCCACCAGTTGCCGTAGCGGGCGGTGCCCGCGTGATAGACGCGCTCCCGGACGTGATCCAGCCCGGCCAGCACGTCGGCGAGGACAGCGGGGTCCCCCGTGAGCCCGGTGGCGGGCTGGACGTACGCCTGGGCCATCGTGAACAGCCGGGCATAGCTGGTGGTGATGCCGGCGGGCGGATCGAAAGGCGCATCCGGCCACAACGAGCCCGGGGCGGGGCGCATGCCCGCCCGGTGAGCGGCGGCGAACGCTCCGATGCGGCGCAGGGCGCCGGCGTAGGGGGCGGCGGCGGGGTCGAAACCGGTGCCGAGGGTGAGGGCGGCCCAGCGTCTTCGAAGGACCCCGAAGGGGTCGGGCTCCGCCCGGGGGAAGGCGCCGAGGGCGCCAAGGGCGCCGAAGGCGCCGAGGAAGGTGCGGCGGGTCCAAGGGGTGACGGCCACAGGGGTGTTCATCCCCCACCCCGCCCCTTCCCACGCATCGATTTGCGGCTCCGCCGCGTGGCGGGGCTCCGCCCCGGACCCCGGGGTGGTGCGGCCCGGTGGGCCGGTTTGTGCCCACCCGTTCCTCCCCCAGCTACCGCTGGGGGACCCCCAGCGGAACGCCTGCCCACAAACCGGCAAGGTTAGGCCGCCCGCAGGGCCTCCAGATAGCCGGCCACCGCCGCCGGCGAATCGGCGCTCAGCGCCACGTGGTTGTCCGGCCGCACCAGCACCACCCCCGCCCGGCCCTCCATGCCCTACGCCCTGCGGGCGTGCTCCTCCCCCGGCCCGAGCCGGACCGTGCGCACCCCCTCGGGGAAGGTGCCTCCCGCCCCGAAGTCGAGCACCGTGAAGTGCGGCCCCGCGAGCGTTTCGAAGAGCCGGCCGCCGCCCGTCAGGGGCGCGTCGGGCGCGCGGTGGCCCGCCAGGGGGCCGTCGCCGGCGAGCGTGCTCCAGTCGTAGTGCACGCCGAGGGTCGTCACGTCGTCGGTGACGACCGCCTCGGTGCCGACGCCGGGCCGCCGCACTCCTTCCCTTACGGCCCGCAGGCGCTCGTCCGTCAGCTTCAGCGTCCAGGCGGCGACCGGCAGCCGCTCCTCCTCGTACGTGTCGAGCAGGTCTTCCCCCGCCCGGCCGCCCAGCACGTGTGCCAGCTTCCAGCCCAGGTTGTACGCGTCCTGGATGCCGGTGTTCATGCCCATGCCGCCGGCTATGGAGTGGACGTGGGCAGCGTCGCCTGCGAGGAAGATGCGGCCGATGCGGAAGCGGTCGGCCATGCGGACGTTGATGCGGTAGGTGGACATCCACCGCACGTCCGTGAGGCGCACTCCGGGGACGCGGGCGTGGCGGTCGAAGAGGCGCTGGAAGGAGGCGAGGGAGGCGGGCAAGGGGCGGCCTTCCGCGTCGCGTTCGGGGCCGGCCTGGAGTTGCCAGTGGTCGTCGCCGGGGAAGGGGCAGAGCATGACGGCGCCGTCCTCGTCGAACCACTGGTGCCAGTAGGCCGGGTCCAGGCCGTCGGCGCGGACATCACCGATGACCATGCATTCCTCGGCCTCGGTCCGGCCCTCGAACCCCACCCCGAGGGCCTTGCGCACCGTGCTGCGGCCGCCGTCGCAGGCGGCGAGGTAGGAGGCCGACACGCTGCGCCCGTCGGCGAGGCGCCCCGTCACCCCGTGTTCGTCCTGCTCGAAGTCGACCAGTTCGGAGCCGAGTTCGACGTGGACGCCGTATTCGGCGAGCTTGTCGCGCAGGATCTCCTCGGTGCGCCACTGGGGGATGAGCAGGCCGCTGGCGTACGGCATGTCGGGGGTGGGGACGCGGTCACCGAAGGAAGCGTGGTCGGCCACGGCGACGCCGCCGCGGTACTTGCGCAGGGTGATGTGCTCGCTGCCGGAGGCGGTGGCGGCCTCCCCCACGCCGAGGTCGTCGAAGATCTCCCGGCTGCGCTGGTTGAGCCCCTTGCCCCGCGAACCGCGGTGGAACTCGGGGGACTTGTCGATGATGCGCACGGGGACTCCGGCGCGGGCGAGCGTGATGGCGAGGGTGAGCCCGGTCGGCCCGGCACCCGTGATCAGTACGGCGGTCATGGGTCCATGAAAGACCCGCCCGGCAGAAAATACAACCGGGTAACAAAAGTTTCCGAGTAACGACGAATCCTGCTAGGGTGGCCTCGTGAGCGAGGAGACACCCGGGACGGGCCTGCGGGAGCTGAAGAAGCAGCGCACGCGCCAGGCGCTGTCCGACACGGCGATCGAGCTGTTCCTCAGGCGCGGGTTCGACGAGGTCTCGGTCGCGGACGTGGCGGCGGCGGTGGAGGTGTCCAAGCCGACGCTCTTCCGCTACTTCCCTACCAAGGAGGATCTGGCCCTCCACCGCATCTCCGACCACCAGGGCGAGGCGGCCCGCGTCGTGCGCGAGCGCTGCGCCGGCCAGGCGCCGCTGGCCGCGCTGCGGATGCACTTCCACGAGCGCCTGGACGCCCGCGACCCGGTCACGGGCCTGTGCGACGTGCCGGAGGTGCTGGCCTACCGCGACATGCTCTACTCCACCCCGAGCCTGCAGGCCCGGCTCATGCTCTACAGCGCCGAGGACGAGCGGGCGCTGGCGGAGGCGCTCGTGCAGACGGGGCCGGCGGACGAGGTGACGGCGAAGCTGGCCGCGGCGCAGATCGTCGCCGTCCACCACGTCCTGGCCCGCACCAACTGGCACCGGTTGGCGGCGGACCGCCTCACCGGCGCCGTGGTGCGCACGGCCCACGCCGACGCCGACCGGGCCTTCGACCTGCTCGACTCGGGCCTGTCGGCCATCAGCCGCTGAAGGGCGCCCGCCCGGGGGTGCTCACTCGTTGGGTTCGACGCCCGCGCGCCGCAGGCCGTAGGCGTAGGCGTCGTCCAGGGCCTGCCAGGAGGCGGCGATGACGTTCTCGCCGACGCCGACCGTGGACCACTCGCCGCTCTCGTCGCTGGTGGAGACCAGCACCCGGGTGGTCGACCCCGTGCCCAGGCTGCCTTCCAGGATGCGCACCTTGTAGTCCGTCAGCTTCAGCGAGGCGAGCTGCGGGTAGATGCGCTCCAGCGCGCTGCGCAGCGCCCGGTCGAGGGCGTTGACGGGGCCGTTGCCCTCGGCGGTGGCGACGATGCGCTCGCCCTTGGCCCACAGTTTCACCGTCGCCTCGTTGGCGTGCGTGCCGTCGGGGCGGTCCTCGACGATGGCGCGCCAGGACTCCACCCGGTAGTAGCGGCGGGTGCGGCCCTCGACCTCCTCGCGCATCAGCAGTTCGAAGGAGGCGTCGGCGGCCTCGTAGCTGTAGCCGGCCAGCTCGCGTTCCTTGACGCGGGCGACGATCCGGCCGATCAGTTCGCGGTCGCCGCCCAGGTCGATGCCGAGTTCCTTGCCCTTGAGCTCGACGGAGGCGCGGCCGGCCATGTCGGAGACGAGCATCCGCATGGTGTTGCCGACCCGCTCGGGGTCGATGTGCTGGTAGAGGTCGGGGTCGACCTTGATGGCCGAGGCGTGCAGCCCGGCCTTGTGGGCGAAGGCGGACAGGCCCACGTAGGGCTGGTGGGTGGCGGGGGTGAGGTTGACGACCTCGGCGATGGCGTGGGAGATGCGGGTCATCTCGACCAGCTTGCCGGGCGGCAGGACGCGCCGGTCGTACTTCAGCTCCAGGGCGGCCACGACGGGGAAGAGGTTGGCGTTGCCGACGCGCTCGCCGTAGCCGTTGGCGGTGCACTGCACGTGTGTGGCGCCCGCGTCGACGGCGGCCAGGGTGTTGGCGACCGCGCAGCCGGTGTCGTCCTGGGCGTGGATGCCCAGGCGGGCCCCGGTGTCGGCGCGCACGGTCCGTACCACCGCCTCGACCTGGGCGGGGAGCATGCCGCCGTTGGTGTCGCACAGGACGACGACGTCGGCGCCGGCCTCGTGGGCGGTGCGCACGACCTCGGTGGCGTAGCCGGGGTTGGCGCGGTAGCCGTCGAAGAAGTGCTCGCAGTCGACGAAGACGCGGCGGTCGTGGGCGCGCAGGTGCCGCACGGTGTCGCGGATCATGGCGAGGTTCTCGTCGAGGGTGGTGCGCAGGGCGAGTTCCACGTGGCGGTCGTGGGACTTGGCGACCAGTGTGACGACGGGGGCCTGGGAGTCGAGGAGGGCGGCGACCTGGGGGTCGTCCTCGGCGCGGGCGCCGGCCCTGCGGGTGGCGCCGAAGGCGACCAGCCGGGCGTGGCGGAAGTCGATCTCCTGGCGGGCGCGGCGGAAGAACTCGGTGTCCCGGGGGTTGGCGCCGGGCCAGCCGCCCTCGATGAAGCCGACCCCGAAGTCGTCGAGGTGCCGGGCGATGGTCAGCTTGTCCGCCACGGTGAGGTTGATGCCCTCGCGCTGGGCCCCGTCGCGCAGGGTCGTGTCGAAGACGTGGAAGCCGTCGTCGGGGCGGTCGGTGGCGTCGTTGGCGTCCGTGGCGCCTGTCGTTGCTGACATGGCTGGTGTGACTCCTGTCGATCTCGGTCTACCGGAATGACCGGTTCCACCGTCCCCCTATCCTCCCGCACACGGCCCGCTCCCGGCGAGGGTGGCCGGGAAACGAAAAGACCTCTCGCGGGTGCGAGAGGTCTGCGCGCGGGTCTGGGACGACGGTGTCCGCGGCGCACGGGTGGTGTGCCGCGGTCACTGCGGACCGGCGCGCTAGCTGCCCATAATCATGGCGAGCGAGAGCATGGACGGCATCCAAGCACGTTCCGGTCCGCCCGTGCCGCACGGTCTCACGATGCGGGCACCCGTGTCGGCTCCCCGGCCTCCTCGCCCCGCCGCCCCACCCGGGTGAGATCGGCGTCCCGGGTCTCGCGCATCGTGAGGTAGACGACCAGCGACACGGCGGCACAGCCCGCCACGTACCAGGAGAAGCCGGACTCCATCCCGCTGTTCTTGAACCACAGGGCCACGTACTCCGCCGTACCGCCGAAGAGCGCGTTGGCGATCGCGTACGGCAGCGCCACACCCAGGGAGCGCACGGCCGTGGGGAAGAGCTCGGCCTTCACGCAGGCGTTGATCGACGTGTAGCCGGTGACCACGACCAGCGCCAGCAGGGACAGGCCGAGCGCCGGCCAGAAGGACCCGGCGTGCTTGAGCATGGCCATGATCGGCACGGTGAGGAAGGTGGCCCCGACCGCGAAGGTGATCAGCAGCGGGCGCCGGCCGATCCGGTCCGACAGCGCCCCGGCCAGCGGCTGCAGGCAGGCGAAGACCAGCAGCGCGCAGAAGCTCACCAGCGTCGCCGTCTGCTTGGGCAGCCCGGCGGAGTTGGACAGGTACTTCGTCAGGTAGGTGGTGTACGTGTAGTAGGCGACCGTGCCGCCCATGGTCAGGGCGATGACCAGCAGCGCCTCGCGCTTGTGCCGCAGCAGGGCGCGGATGGTGCCGCGCTCCTCGTCCGCCTCGGCGCCGCTCGCCTCGTAGGCGTCCGTCTCCAGCATCGAGCGCCGCAGGTAGAAGATGACCGCGGCGCCGAGCGCGCCCACGACGAAGGGGACGCGCCAGCCCCAGTCGTGCAGCTCGGCGCTGGTGAGGGTGTGCTGCAGGACGATCAGCAGCCCCAGGCCCAGCAGCTGGCCGGCCGTCATCGACACGTACTGGAAGCTGGAGGCGAAGCCGCGCCGGCCGGGCGCCGACGCCTCGGTGAGGTAGGTGGCGCTGGCCGCGTACTCGCCGCCGACCGACAGCCCCTGCAGCAGCCGGGCCACCAGCAGCACGAACGCGCCGCCGTACCCGGCGACCGCGTATGTCGGGGCGACGGCGATCAGCACGGCGGACGCCGACATCAAGGTGACGGTCAGCGTGAGCGCCGCCTTGCGGCCGCGCCGGTCGCCCACCCTGCCCAGCAGCCAGCCGCCGACGGGCCGCATGAAGAAGCCGACGGCGAAGATGCCGGCGGTGTTCATGAGCTTGGCGGTGTCGTTGCCCGCGGGGAAGAAGGAACCCGCGAAGTAAGTGGCGAAACTGGCGTAGACGAACCAGTCGAACCACTCGACCATGTTGCCGGCCGAGCCGATCCATATCTTCTTCCAGTGCTGTTCCATGGACGATCACGGTGCTGGAACGGCACTGCGGCGACAAGGGCCCGGCCGGCAACGATCCCGCGTACTTGCGTGCGTTGCGTACGCGGCGGGGGGTATGGGCTCAGCCCAGGCGGTGCATCCAGCCGTGGGTGTCCTCGGCGGCGCCGGTCTGGATGTCCAGCAGGGCCTTGCGCAGCCGCATGGTCACCTCGCCCGGCTTCCCGTCGCCCACCGTCCAGTTGCCGGTGGTGGACTTCACCGAGCCGACCGGCGTGATGACGGCGGCGGTGCCGCAGGCGAAGACCTCGGTGAGGGTGCCGTCGGCGTTGCCGTCCTTCCAGTCGTCGACCGAGATGCGGCCCTCGGAGACCTCGTAGCCGAGGTCGGCGGCGATCTGCAGCAGCGAGGCGCGGGTGATGCCGGGCAGCAGGGTGCCGGTCAGGCTCGGGGTGACGATGCGGTTGCCGTACACGAAGTACAGGTTCATCCCGCCCATCTCCTCGATCCAGTTGCGCTCCACGGCGTCCAGCCAGACCACCTGGTCGCAGCCGTGCTCGGCGGCCTGCGCCTGGGCGACGAGGGAGGCGGCGTAGTTGCCCGCGCACTTGGCGGCGCCCGTGCCACCGGGAGCGGCGCGCACGTACTCCTGGGACAGCCACACCGACACCGGCTTCACGCCACCGGGGAAGTAGGCGCCGGCGGGCGAGGCGATGACGACGAAGAGGTACTCGTTCGAGGGACGCACGCCCAGGCCGACCTCGGTGGCGAACATGAACGGCCGAAGGTACAGCGACTGCTCGCCGGAGGCGGGCACCCACTCCTTGTCCTGGCGCACCAGCACGTCGCAGGCCTCGATGAAGGTCTCGACCGGCAGCTCGGGCATGGCCAGGCGGCGGGCGGAGGCGGCGAAGCGCTTGGCGTTCTCCTCGGGGCGGAAGGTGGCGACGGAGCCGTCGGGCTGCCGGTAGGCCTTCAGGCCCTCGAAGATGGCCTGGGCGTAGTGCAGCGTCATGTTCGCCGGATCGATCGACAGCGGCGCGTACGGCACGAGCTGGGCGTCGTGCCAGCCGCGGCCCTCGGTCCACTTGATAGTCACCATGTGGTCGGTGAAGTGCCGGCCGAAGCCGGGAGCGGCGAGGATGCGCTCGCGCTCCGCCTCGGGCAGCGGGTGCGAGGAGGGCATGAGCTCGATCGTGGGCGTCGTCATGGATGCGTGTCCTTCACCTCGTGTGTGGCGGACCGCGCTCGCTCTGCCCCGCAAGGGGGCCTGGGGACTGAAGAGCTTCTTCGCCATGTCGCGGCCCCTCGTTCGATTATCGCTCGTGAGGGGCCCCACGGAAAACGCGCGCGGCCGGTAGGGATGGTGGCAGCCGGCCGTGCGCTGCGGCAACGGCCGGGCTCAGGCCGGTACGGGCCCGCCGGGGGCGGTGGCCGTGACGCGCGCGACCAGCGCGTCGCCCACCTCGTCGGTGCTGCGTACGCTCCCGTCGCGGGCGGCGACGTCCGCGGCGACCGCGTCCTCGACGCGGGCGGCCTGCGCCTCGTACCCGAGGTGGCGCAGCAGCAGCGCCACGGAGAGCACGGTGGCGGTGGGGTCGGCCTTGCCGCTGCCGGCGATGTCGGGCGCGGAGCCGTGGACGGGCTCGAACATCGAGGGGTACGTGCCCGCCGGGTTGATGTTGCCGGAGGCCGCCAGGCCGATGCCGCCGGTGACGGCCGCGGCCAGGTCGGTGAGGATGTCGCCGAAGAGGTTGTCGGTGACGATGACGTCGAAGCGCTCCGGCTGGGTGACGAAGAAGATCGTCGCCGCGTCGACGTGCAGGTAGTCGGTGGTGACCTCGGGGTACTCGCGGCCGACGGCGTCGAAGACGTTCTTCCACAGGTGCCCGGCGTGCACCAGGACGTTGTTCTTGTGCACGAGGGTCAGCTTCTTGCGCGGGCGGGCCTGGGCGCGCTCGTAGGCGTCGCGGACGACGCGCTCGACGCCGTAGGCGGTGTTGACGCTGACCTCGGTGGCCACCTCGGCCGGGGTGCCGGTGCGCAGGGAGCCGCCGTTGCCGGTGTAGGGGCCCTCGGTGCCCTCGCGGACGACGACGAAGTCGATGCGCGGGTCGCCCGCCAGCGGCGTCGCGGTGCCCGGCAGGAGCCGGGCCGGGCGCAGGTTGACGTAGTGGTCGAAGGCGAAGCGCAGCTTGAGCAGCAGGCCCCGCTCCAGCACGCCGGAGGGCACGGACGGGTCGCCGACGGCGCCCAGCAGGATCGCGTCGTGCCCGGCCAGGCTCGCGAGCTCGGCGTCGGGCAGCGTCTCGCCGGTGGCGTGCCAGCGGCGGGCGCCGAGGTCGTACTCGGTGGTCGTGAGCCGGACGTCCGAAGGGAGCGCTGCGCCAAGGACCTTGAGGCCCTGGGCCACGACTTCGGGGCCGATGCCGTCACCGGGGATCACTGCGAGGCGAATGCTGCGGGACATGGAAGGGACCGTACTCCTTGTCCCGCCTGATGACACGCACCGTCCAGAATGCGGACCGGTGTGCGAGCCGGTCAGGCGTCTTTCCCTTGAATTCGCCGAAAATATGTGTGCCGTCCTCCCGGTCCTGGCACCGTGCGGGACATGGACACGGGCATGGACACACCACGCGTAGGCATCCCGGACCGGCTGGCGCGCCGGATGACGATGGCCGAGCAGCACGAGTACCTTCGCGCCAGGTTCACCAGACGCGGCCTGCTGCGGGCCGGAGCGGCCACGGGGGCGCTCGCCGGCACCGGGCTGCTGACGACGGGCGCGGGGGCCGCCGTCGCACGGCAGGCGGGGCCCACCCCCGCACCGACCGCACCGGCCCCCACCCTGATCACCGCGCCCGCGACCGGCCGGGTGGACGGCTCCCTCGTGGCCCCCTTCGGCCGGCACCTGGCCTTCGGCGCGGACCCGCGCACCCAGATGCGCATCTCCTGGCAGGTGCCCTTCGCGGTGCGGCGGCCGTTCGTCCGGGTGGGCCTGAAGCCCTGGGAGCTCGACCGGCGCATCCCCGCCGAGGTCCGCGCCCTGCACACCCCGCCGCTGAGCAAGAAGCTGCCCGCCGTCGACCAGGTCTTCCTGCACGCCGCCCTCGACGGGCTCGTCCCCGGGCAGACGTACTACTACGGCGTCGGGCACGACGGCTTCGACCCGGCCGACGCCCGCCACCTGGGCACGGTCGGCTCCTTCCGCACCGCCCCGGCGCATCCGGAAAAGTTCGTCTTCACCGCCTTCGGCGACCAGGGCGTCAGCTACCACGCGCTGGCCAACGACCAGCTGATCCTGGGCCAGAACCCGGCCTTCCACCTGCACGCGGGCGACATCTGCTACGCCGACGACAGCGGGGCGGGCAAGCCGGAGGACGTCTACGACGCCCGCGTGTGGGACCAGTTCCTGGCCCAGACCGAGTCGGTGGCCGCCCGGGTGCCGTGGATGGTGACGACCGGCAACCACGACATGGAGGCGTGGTACTCCCCCAACGGCTACGGCGGCCAGAGCGCCCGCTGGACGTTGCCGGACAACGGCTTCGACCCCTGGCACTCCCCCGGCGTCTACTCCTTCGTCCACGGCAACGTCGGCGTCGTCGCCCTCGACGCCAACGACGTCTCGTACGAGATCACCGCCAACACCGGCTACAGCGGCGGGCGGCAGACCCGCTGGCTGGAGCGGCGGCTGCGGGAGCTGCGGGAGCGCGACGACGTCGACTTCATCGTGGTCTTCTTCCACCACTGCGCCTTCTCCACCACCAAGGGCCACGCCTCGGACGGGGGTGTGCGCGACGTGTGGGTGCCGCTGTTCGAGAAGTACACGGTGGATCTGGTCGTCAACGGCCACAACCACGTCTACGAGCGCACGGACGCCATCCGGCACCGGCGCGTCCAGCGCACGGTGCCGCTCGGCGGTACGACCGACCCGGTGCGCGACGGCATCGTGTACGTCACGGCGGGCGGGGCCGGAAAGTCGCTGTACGACTTCCCCGTGCCGGACAGCTACGAGGGCCACGTCCACGACGTGGAGAGCGTGTCCAGCTACTACTGGCGCAAGGGCAAGGAGAAGGTCACCGAGCAGGTGGAGTGGTCGCGGGTGCGCTACACCGGCTACTCGTTCCTCGCGGTGGAGTGCGAACCGGGCCGCCGGCCGCGGATGCGCGTGACGGCGCTGGCCGAGAGCGGGGCCCGGGTCGACCACTTCGACATCGTGCGCTCGGAGGAGCCGGCCCGGTAGGGCCCAAAGGGGCGCGGGGAACTGCGCGATCAGCCACCCACGGCCTGCAGCCGAGGCACGGCCCGCATCTGCGGGCGCGTTGTGGCTTGTCGCGCAGTTCCCCGCGCCCCAATGGGGCGCTAGTGACCGGTGACGCCGCCGTTGTCTCGGCGGTCCAGGGCACGCTGCAGCGCGGCGGCGGCGTTCATCCGGTCGGCCTCGCGCTGGGCGCGCTCGGTCGTGCGGCGACGGGGGCGGCGGGCGGTGGTGGTCTCGGGCATGGGCACGTCTCCTTCGCGAGTCCTGGAGGGGATGCGGGATAAGCGCCGTCAGGGGCGGGGGCCTGCGGTGCCGCAGGGGTCACCTGCGCGGTGGCACGCGGCCGCGACCGCGGATCGCTCGATGGAGCGGGCGTTCGGCTGTTCTCAACGCTAAGGCAGCGGGTGCACGATGTCCCGCCTATTACTCGGACTTCCTACTATCTGAGACGGCCCGTGCGCCACATGGAACCGCCCCCCGCCCCGGCTGGGGGGCCGGGGCGGGGGGCGGTGCTCACGGGGGCGTCAGCCCATGTGGGGGTAGCGGTAGTCCGTCGGGGGGACCAGCGTCTCCTTGATGGACCGGGTCGAGACCCAGCGCAGGAGGTTGGTCGCGGCACCGGCCTTGTCGTTGGTGCCGGACGCGCGGCCGCCGCCGAAGGGCTGCTGGCCGACGACCGCACCGGTCGACTTGTCGTTGATGTAGAAGTTGCCGGCGGCGAAGCGCAGCTTCTCCATGGTGTGCGCGGCCGCGGCGCGGTCCGCGGCGATGACCGAGCCGGTCAGCGCGTAGGCGGACACCGACTCCATCTGCTCCAGCATGGCGTCGTACTGGTCGTCCTCGTAGACGTGGACGGCCAGGATCGGGCCGAAGTACTCGGTCGTGAAGACCTCGTTCTCCGGGTCGGTGCACTCGATGACGGTCGGGCGCACGAAGTAGCCGACCGAGTCGTCGTACGTGCCGCCGGCGACGATCGTGCAGGACGGGTCGGCCTTGGCGCGGTCGATCGCGGCCTTGTTCTTGGCGAAGGAGCGGTCGTCGATGACGGCGCCGATGAAGTTCGACAGGTCGGTGACGTCACCCATGGTGATGCCGTCGACCTCGGCGGCGAACTCCTCCTTGAAGCCGTCCTCCCAGATGGAGCGCGGGATGTAGGCACGGGAGGAGGCCGAGCACTTCTGGCCCTGGAACTCGAAGGAGCCGCGGGTCAGCGCGGTCTTCAGCACGGCGCGGTCGGCGCTCGGGTGGGCGACGACGAAGTCCTTGCCGCCGGTCTCGCCGACCAGGCGCGGGTAGGACTTGTAGTTCTCGATGTTGTTGCCGACCGTCTTCCACAGGTACTGGAAGGTCTTGGTCGAGCCGGTGAAGTGGATGCCGGCCAGCTCGGGGTGGTTCAGGGCCACCTCGGAGACGGCGATGCCGTCGCCGGTCACCAGGTTGATGACGCCCTTGGGCAGGCCCGCCTCCTCCAGCAGCTGCATCAGCAGCACGGCGGAGTGGGTCTGGGTGGGGGACGGCTTCCAGACGACCACGTTGCCCATGAGGGCCGGGGCGGTCGGCAGGTTGCCGGCGATGGCGGTGAAGTTGAACGGCGTGATCGCGTAGACGAAGCCCTCGAGCGGGCGGTGGTCGCTGCGATTCCACACGCCGGCGGAGTTGGCGACCGGCTGCTCGGCCAGGATCTGGCGCGCGAAGTGGACGTTGAAGCGCCAGAAGTCGACGAGCTCGCAGGGCGTGTCGATCTCGGCCTGCTGGGCGGTCTTGGACTGGCCCAGCATGGTGGAGGCGGCCAGCGTCTCGCGCCAGGGGCCGGCCAGCAGCTCGGCGGCGCGCAGGATGATCGCGGCGCGGTCGTCGAAGGACATCGCGCGCCAGGCCGGGGCGGCGGCCAGGGCGGCGTCGATGGCGTCCTGGGCGTCCTGCCGGGTCGCGTGGTGGAAGGTGCCCAGCACGGCGGCGTGGTTGTGCGGCTGGACGACCTTGAACGGCTCGCCGCCGCCCATGCGCTTGACGCCGCCGATGGTCATCGGCAGGGCGATCGGGTTGGCGGCCAGCTCCTTGAGCTTGGCCTCGAGGCGTGCGCGCTCGGCGGAACCGGGGGCGTAGCCGTGCACCGGCTCGTTGACCGGCGCGGGGACCTGGGTCACAGCGTCCATGGGTGCCATGTCTCCTAACGGGTTACGGGGGTCGGGGGGAGGCTCAGCCCTTGGTGAGGATCGAGCGGGCGAAGAACATCAGGTTGGCGGGCTTCTCGGCCAGACGGCGCATGAAGTAGCCGTACCAGTCGGTGCCGTAGGCCGTGTAGACGCGCATCCGGTGGCCTTCGGCGGCCAGGCGCAGGTGCTCGTCGCTGCGGATGCCGTAGAGCATCTGGAACTCGTACTCGTCCATGGCGCGGCCGGCCTGGCGGGCCAGCTCCTTGGTGATGGCGATCAGCCGCGGGTCGTGCGAGCCGATCATCGGGTAGCCCTTGCCCGCCATCAGGATCTTGAGGATGCGGACGAACGCCTTGTCGATCTCGGCCTTGTCCTGGTAGGCGACCGAGGCGGGCTCCTTGTAGGCGCCCTTGACGATGCGCACGCGGCTGCCGGCCTCGGCCAGGCGGCGGGCGTCGTCCTCGGTGCGGAACAGGTACGCCTGGATGACGCAGCCGGTGTCGGGGAAGTCCTTCCGCAGCTCCTCGTGGATGGCGAACATCGAGTCGAGGGTGGTGTGGTCCTCGGCGTCCAGCGTAACCGTCGTGCCGATGGCGGCGGCGGCCTCGACGACGGGGCGGACGTTGGCCAGGGCGAGCTCGTGGCCGCCCTCCAGGGCCTGGCCGAACATCGACAGCTTGACGGACATCTCGGCGCGGGTGCCGAGGCCCAGCTCCTTCAGGCGCCCGATCAGCTCCAGATAGGCGTCGCGCGCGGCGTAGGACTGCTCGACGGTGGTGATGTCCTCGCCCACCACGTCCAGGGTGACCTCGAGGCCCTTGGCCGCGGCGTCCTCGACGACGGGAATGACCTGGTCGACGGTCTCGCCCGCGATGAAGCGGTCGACGACCTGCTTGGTGCCCGGGGCAGCCGAGACGAAGCGGCGCATCTTGTCGCTGCGCGACGCAGCGAGGATCACGGGACCCAGCACGGGCACCTCCACGATGACGGCCGTTCCCACCTGGGGGGACGGCATAAGAAACTCATCGTGAAACGTAGGGTTCACGCCATATTGACGGCCATCGACAGCTGTCACGCATTCGTGGCCGGGATCTCAGACATCTGTATGACAATGATGACCGACGAATGGAGAAAGGAGCGCAGCGCGGCATGCGTGGCGAGTATCAGCAGCTCGTGGACGAGATCTCGGCGGCGCTGGGCGCTCCGGCGACCCTGGAGGACCGCGACTTCGGCCTGATCGCCTTCGGCGCGCACGGCGGGGACGACGACCTCGAGCTGACGATGGACCCGGTGCGCACGCGCTCGATCCTGCAGCGGCGGTCGACCGCGGCGGTACGGGCGTGGTTCGAGGCGTTCGGCATCGCCCGGGCCCAGGCGCCGCTGCGCATCCCGCCGGATCCCGCCGCGGGCGTCTTCAAGGGCCGCATCTGCCTGCCGGTGCGGCACGGCGGCGTGGTGCACGGCTACGTGTGGCTGCTGGACGACGGGCACCTGGCCGAGCTGGACCTCGCCGAGCCCTTCGCCGACCCCCGGCTGGCCCATGCGATGGAGACCGCTGCGCGGATCGGGGCACTGCTGGCGGCCGAGGCCCGCTCCGGTGCGGAGCTGGGCGAGCTGCTGCGGGAGCTGCTGACCGCCCGGCCGGCCGCGCGCGAGGCGGCGGCCGGGGCGCTGCGCGAGGCGCTGGGTGCGGCGGCCGACGGGCCGCTGGCGCTGGTGGCGGTCACGCCCTGGCGGGCGGGCGACGGCGCGGGCGGGGACGAGCCGGCGGGGACGGAGGGCGCGGGGTCCGCGCTGGCCGCGCAGTCGGGTGTGGCGGCGCTGTGCGCGGTGCCGGAGGCGCTGCCGGACGGCTCGGCGGCACTGGCCGCACTGGTGCGGCTGCGGGCCGCCTCCTCCCCCGCCCCGGCCCTGACCGCGGCGGACCGGCTGCTGCGCTCGCCGCGGGCGGGCCTGCCGGCCGGGCCGCAGGCGGTGCCGGCGGCGGGGATCGGCACCCCGCGCCGGGGCCTGGCGGAGCTGCCGCAGGCCTGGGAGGAGGCGCTGTCGGCGGCCCGGGCGGCCGGGGCCGAGCAGCGGCTGGGCCCGGTGGCGCAGTGGGCGGACATCGGGCCGTACCGGGTGCTGACCGGGCTGCCGGCCGGGCGGGCCGCGGATCCGGCGGTGGCGCCGCTGCTGGCGCCGGCGTACACGGAGCTGGCCCGCACGGCGGAGGTGTACCTCGACTGCGCCGGCCAGGCGGGCCGCGCGGCGGCGGCCCTGGGCATCCACCGGCAGACGCTGTACTACCGGCTGGGCCGGGTGGAGCAGCTGACGGGCCTCGATCTGGACGAGGGCGAGGACCGCCTGCTGCTGCACATGACGCTCAAGGCCGCCCGTCTGCGGCGGCCCTGACGGCTCACTCCTGCACGGTGATGGCCTGCACGGGGCAGCCGCGCACGGCCTCGCGGACCATGGGGTCGCCGGCGCCGTCCTCCTTGCCGGGCAGGACGGTGCCGAAGCCGTCGTCGTCCTGGGTGAAGACGCCGGGTGCGTTGAGGGCACACATGCCCGAGCCGATGCACACCTCGGAGTCGATGGTCACGCGCATGGCGGTCCTCCGTTCTCCGGTCACCAGGTGACCGGGAGTGAGTAGAGACCCTGCAGGGTGCCGCCCGGCTTGGCGGGCAGCTCGTCCGGGCCAACGGCCAGGCGCAGGGTGGGGATACGGGCGAAGAGGGTGGACAGGGCGATTTCCATCTCGGCACGGGCGAGGTTCTGCCCGAGGCACTGGTGCGGCCCGAAGCCGAAGGCCAGATGATGGCGGGCCGAGCGGCGTACGTCCAGGGTCTCGGGCCCGGGGTAGACGGCGGTGTCGCGGTTGGCCAGGGAGGGCACGACGACGACGCCGTCGCCGGCCCGGATGGTGTGGCCGCCGAGTTCGACGTCCTCGGTGGCGACGCGCACGAGCGCGTCGGCGATCGTCAGGTAGCGGAGCAACTCCTCGACGGCACCGGGCATCAGGGCGGGGTCGGCGCGCAGGGCGGCGAGCTGGTCGGGGTGACGCAGCAGGGTGTACGTGCCGAGGGCGATCATGTTGGACGTGGTCTCGTGCCCGGCGACCAGCAGGATCAGGGCGATGAGCACGAGCTGGTCCCGGTCGGTGCCGCCGTTCTTGCGGCCCTGTTCGATGAGTTCGCCGAGCAGGCCCGGGCCGGGGCCGCCGGGCTGCCGCTGCTTGTCCTCGACGAGCCGGCGCAGGTAGTCCAGCAGCGCGTTGCGGGCCCTGACGGCGTCGTCCGCGGTGATCGAGGCGAGCAGCTCGCGCGAGCGGGCCTCGAAGTACTCGTGGTCGGCGTAGGGCACGCCGAGCAGATGACAGATGACCATGGACGGCACGGGCAGGGAGTAGGCCGAGACGAGTTCGGCGCCGGGGCCTTCGGCGAGCATGGTGTCGATCAGGCCGTCGACGATCTCCTGGATGCGCGGGCGCAGGGCGGCGATGGTGCGGTGGCCGAAGTGCGGGATGAGCGGGCGGCGTTCCTCGGCGTGCCGGGGGTCGTCGACGCCGAGGAGCGGGGTGCGGATGGTGGCCTGCTGCTCCGCCCGGGGCACCACGACGGGGAAGTGGGGGTCCTGGCGGTCGGAAGAGAAGCGCTGGTCGGCGAGGACGGCGCGGGCCTCGGCGTGGCCGGTGACGGCCCACACCAGGCTGCCGTCGTAGAGGGTGACGCGGGTGACGGGTCCGCCGGCGGCCACGTCGGCGTAGCCGGCGGGCGGGGCGTAGGGGCAGGTGCGGTCCTGCGGGAAGGCAGGGGCGTCGGAGGGGGCGGTGGCGCGGGATCCTGCGGCGGTCATGGGCAACCTCCCGGTCGGCACTGACTAGTGTCCTCAGGCAATCAAGTAGACCCCCGCGCCGCGCCCGCCGTCCAGCCTCCTGCAGCCCGCCCGTTCACTCCCCGGCCGCGCCCAGCACCGTACCCTCCAGGATCCGGCGCATCCCCTCGACGAGGTCGGCTCCGCTGCCGACCGCCGCGGGATCGATGGTCCACTGCACCCACATGCCGATGAACACGGAGTGGTAGAGGGCGCCGGCGGTGCGCGCCACCTCATCGGGAACGTCCCGGTCGTCCACCCCTTCGAAGATGGCCACCATGCCGCGCCGGCCCTCCGGCATCACGCCGGCGAACCGCTCCTTGAGCTCCGGATGCTTGGCCAACTGGCCCACCACCTCCAATTGGGCGGCCCAGAACGCGCCGTCCTGCGCGAAGCTCTCCTTGATGCGCTCGAACACCAGGGCGACGCGCTCCTCGCGGGGGACCGAGGCGTCCGTCGCGATGCCGGTCAGCGACCGCCCGACCCCCTCCCCCCACTCCTCGGTCAGGGCCATGAACGCCTCCATCATCAGGGCGTCCTTGGAGCCGTAGTGATAGCCGATGGAGGCGAGGTTGGCGCCGGAGGCGGCCACGATGTCGCGCGCGGTGGTGCGCACCCAGCCCTTGTCCAGCAGGCAGTGCTTGGCGCCTGCCAGCAGATCTTCGCGGTGTCCCATGCGTCCGCAGCGTAGTCGCGCGCCCATACGAACGTCCAAGACGGACGTCTTATACGACCGTCATAGACAAGCGTTTAAGACAACCGTATAGTCGTGGCCATGACGAACTCCGGCGCACCTCTGGCCGGGCGCAGGGAGTGGACGGCCTTCGTCGTCCTCCTGCTGCCCCTCCTCCTTGTCTCGATGGACGTCTCCGTCCTGTTCTTCGCGATCCCGGCGATCAGCGAGTCGCTGCACGTGACCGGCACACAGCAGCTGTGGGTCTTCGACATCTACGCCTTCGCCCTCTCCGGGCTGCTGATCACCATGGGCTCGCTCGGCGACCGCATCGGCCGCCGCAAACTGCTGCTCCTCGGCGCCGCCGCCTTCGGCACCGCGTCCGTGGCCGCCGCCTACGCGCAGAACGCGGAGATGCTCATCGCCGCCCGGGCCGTACTCGGCATCGGCGGGGCCACCTTGATGCCGAGCACGATGGCGCTGGTGCGCACCCTGTTCCGCAACGACAAGCAGCGCACCCTGGCCATCGGCATCTGGTCGGGCGCCATGGCCGGTGGCATCGCGCTGGGCTCGGTGATGGGCGGCCTGCTGCTGGAGCAGTTCTGGTGGGGCTCGGTCTTCCTGGTCAACGTGCCCGCCATGGTGCTGCTGCTGATCCTCGCGCCCCTGCTGGTACCGGAGTCCAAGGACCCGGCCCCGGGCCGCTTCGACCTGCTCAGCGTGCCGCTGTCGATGGCGGCGGTGCTGCCGGTGACGTACGGCATGAAGGAAATCGCCGCGGACAACGCGGTGAGCGCCGTCCCGCTGCTGTCGATCGCCGCCGGGCTCGTCGTGGGCTGGTTCTTCGTCCGCCGCCAGCGCACCTGCCGCCACGCGATGATCAGCCCCGAGCTCTTCCGGCACCGCGTCTTCGGCGCCGGCATCACCGTCAACACCCTCGCCGCGTTCGGGATGATGGGCTCGACGTACTTCACCACGCAGTACCTGCAGGGCGTGCTCGGCAAGGGCCCGCTGGAGGCGGCGCTGTGGAGCATCGCGCCGTCGCTGGTGATCGGCGCCACCGGACCGCTGTCCACCGCGCTCGCACAGAAGGTGGACCGGGCGTACGTCATCGCCGGCGGGTTCGTCGTCGCCGCGGCCGGCTTCGCCCTGCTCGCGGTGGCCGGCACCCACGCCCTGTGGACCGTCCTGATCGCCGCCGCCGTCATCGGCTGCGGCATCATCACGGTGATGTCCCTGGTCTCCGACATGGCGCTCAGCGCCACCCCGCTGGAGAAGGCCGGCACCGCCTCTTCCCTGATGGAGACGGGCCAGGAGTTCGGCGGCGCCCTGGGCATGGCGGTCTTCGGCTCGATCGGTACGGCCGTCTACCGCGACGAGGTCCCCGGCGCCCTGCCCGCCACGCTGCCGCAGGGCGTGGCCGGCGCGGTGCGCGAGACGCTGGGCGCGGCGGCGGGGGCCGCGCGGCAGCTGCCACGGGCTACGGGCGAGGCGGTGCTGGACGCGGCCCGCGAGGCCTTCACCCACGGCATGCACCTGGCCGCACTCGGCGGCGCCGCGGTCTTCGTCCTGGCGGCCGCCTTCACGGTCCGCGCCCTGCGCGGGCTCGGCGGCGCCGCCGAGCCCCTCGCTTAGCGGCACCAGGGCGCCCCGTAAGGGGCGCGGGGAACTGCGCGACAAGCCACGACGCGCCCGCAGACGAAGTGCCGTGCTTCGGCCGGGCCGCCGGGGTGGCGCGTTGCCTGCGGGCCGTCGGTGGCCGATCGCGCAGTTCCCTGCGCCCCTTCGGGGCACTGCAGGGCACGCCAGGGCGAAGGGCCCGGTCCGCACCCTCACAGGTGCGGACCGGGCCCTTCGCCGTACGCCCTGTCTAGTCGGCCAGGTTGACCGCGCGGGCGTAGTTCGCTCCGACCTCCTGGGCGATCTCCGCCAGCACCGGCGCCGGGATCGACTCGTCGACGGTGAGCGCGACCAGGGCCTCTCCGCCCTCGGTGGCCCGGGAGACCTGCATGCCCGCGATGTTGATGCCGGCCTCGCCGAGGATGCGGCCGAGCGTGCCGACCACGCCGGGCCGGTCGGCGTAGCGCAGGAACGCCATGTGGTCGGCGAGGGCGAGGTCCACGTCGTGCTCGCCGACGGCCACGACCTTCTGGATGTTGCGGGGGCCGGCCAGCGTGCCGGAGACCGAGACCTCGGAGCCGTCGGAGAGCGTGCCGCGCACGATGACGACGTTGCGGTGGTCGGCGGACTCCGAGCCGGTGGTCAGCCGCACCTCGACGCCGCGCTCCTGGGCGAAGAGGGGGGCGTTCACGTAGGAGACCGTCTCGTCGACGATGTCCTCGAAGACGCCCTTGAGCGCGGACAGTTCGAGCACCTTGACGTCGTGCTGGGTGATCTCGCCGTACACCTCGACGTCGAGGCGCACCGCGACCTCGCCCGCCAGGCCCGTGAAGATCCGGCCGAGCCGCTCGGCGAGCGGCAGGGCGGGCTTGACGTCCTCGGCGATGACGCCGCCCTGGACGTTGACGGCGTCCGGGACGAGCTCGCCGGCCAGCGCCAGGCGCACCGACTTGGCGACCGCGATGCCGGCCTTCTCCTGCGCCTCGCCGGTGGAGGCGCCCAGGTGCGGGGTGGCCACCACGGTGTCGAAGTCGAACAGCGGCGAGTCCGTGCACGGCTCGACGGCGTAGACGTCCAGGCCGGCGCCGGCGACCCGGCCCTCCTTGAGGGCACTGGCCAGGGCCGCCTCGTCGACGATGCCGCCGCGGGCGGCGTTGACGATGCGCACGCCCGGCTTGACCTTGTGCAGGGCCTCGTCGCCGATCAGACCGAGGGTCTCGGGCGTCTTGGGCAGGTGGACGGTGATGAAGTCGGCGCTCTCCAGCAGCTCGTCGAGGGAGACGAGCTTGACGCCCATCTGCGCGGCGCGGGCCGGCTGGACGTACGGGTCGTAGGCGACGATCTTCATGCCGAACGCGGCCATCCGCTGGGCCACGAGGACGCCGATGCGGCCGAGGCCCACCACGCCGAGGGTCTTCTCGGCGAGCTCGACGCCGGTGTACTTCGACCGTTTCCACTCCCCGCGCTTGAGCGCGGCGTTGGCCTGGGGGATGTTGCGGGCGGTGGCCAGGAGCAGGCCGCAGGCGAGCTCGGCGGCGGTGACGATGTTGGACGTCGGGGCGTTGACGACCATCACACCGGCCTTGGTGGCGGCGGAGACGTCGACGTTGTCCAGGCCGACGCCGGCCCGGGCGACGACCCGCAGGCGCTTGGCCGCGGCGACGGCCTCGGCGTCGATGCGGGTCGCGGAGCGCACCAGCACGGCGTCGACATCGGCGATGGCGGGCAGCAGCTGGGCGCGGTCGGCGCCGTCGCAGTGCCGGATCTCGAAGTCGGGGCCGAGGGCGTCGACGGTCGCGGGCGAGAGCTCTTCGGCAATCAGAACGACGGGCTTGCGTGACGAGGCAGCAGGGCTCACGGTGACTCAGTCCTCACTGTTCCTTCGCAGACGGCCGTCCCGACGGCCGAAGGCGGTGAAGGGGGGCAGCCGCGTGGAAGACGCACGACGCTGTGAGCCTGACGCGTTGTGCGAAGCAGTGTATCGGCACTTCCGGGTGGCGTTTCCGCCTTCTCGCAAGGATCACAGCCGGGCGGCGGGGCGACAGCGGCGGGCGGGGCCGCGGCGAGCGCCGCGGCCCCGCCCGGAGGAGGTCACTCCTTGTCGTCGACCCAGCTCATCAGCTTGCGCAGCTTCTTGCCGGTGGTCTCCAGCAGGTGGTCCTCGTCGGCCTTCTTGTACTCGTTGTACTTGGGCAGGCCGGCCTGGTACTCCTTCATCCAGTTCTCGGCGAAGGTGCCGTCCTGGATCTCGCCGAGGACCTTCTTCATCTCGGCCTTGGTGGCGTCGTTGACGATGCGCGGACCGGTGACGTAGTCGCCCCACTCGGCGGTCTCGGAGACCGACCAGCGCATCTTCTCCAGGCCGCCCTCGTACATCAGGTCGACGATGAGCTTCAGCTCGTGCAGGCACTCGAAGTAGGCGATCTCCGGCTGGTAGCCGGCCTCGACCAGGGTCTCGAAGCCCGCCTTGACCAGGGCGGAGGCACCGCCGCAGAGCACCGCCTGCTCGCCGAAGAGGTCGGTCTCGGTCTCCTCGGTGAAGGTCGTCTTGATGACGCCGGCGCGGGTGCCGCCGATGGCCTTGGCGTAGGAGAGGGCGAGCGGGAAGGCACTGCCGCTCGCGTCCTGCTCGACGGCCGCGATGCACGGGACGCCGCGGCCCTCCTCGTACTGCCGGCGCACCAGGTGGCCCGGGCCCTTGGGGGCGACCATGCACACGTCGACACCGGCCGGGGGCTTGATGAAGCCGAAGCGGATGTTGAAGCCGTGGCCGAAGAAGAGGGCGTCGCCGTCCTTGAGGTGGTCCTTGACGGACTCCTCGTAGACCTTGGCCTGGACCGGGTCCGGCACCAGGATCATGATGACGTCGGCCTCGGCCGCGGCCTCGGCGGGGGTGACCACGCGCAGGCCCTGCTCCTCGGCCTTCGTCCGGGACTTCGAGCCCTCCGGCAGGCCCACGCGGACGTCGACGCCCGAGTCGCGCAGGGACAGCGCGTGGGCGTGGCCCTGGCTGCCGTAGCCGAGGACCGCGACCTTGCGGCCCTGGATGATGGACAGGTCGGCGTCGTTGTCGTAGAAGAGCTCGGCAGCCACTTGGGGGTATCTCCTTGTTTCCGGTGTGGGTCGAATCCCGGTTCGCGTCCCACCGTATGACGGGCGGTCGCGGGGCGGTCCGGGGGTAGGGGGTTTGCTGTGCCCGCTCAGGCCGAGCGGTCCAGGGCGCGCAGGCTGCGGTCGGTGATGGAGCGGCCGCCTCGCCCTATCGCGATGGTGCCGGACTGCACCAGTTCCTTGATGCCGAACGGCTCCAGCATCTTGAGCATGGCGCCGAGCTTGTCGCTGCCGCCGGTGGCCTCGATGGTGACGGCCTCCGGGGAGACGTCGACGGTCTTGGCGCGGAAGAGCTGGACGATCTCGACGATCTGCGAGCGCGTGTCGTTGTCGGCGCGCACCTTCACCAGGACGAGCTCGCGCTGGATGGCGGCGCTGTCCTCCAGCTCCACGATCTTCAGCACGTTGACGAGCTTGTTGAGCTGCTTGGTGACCTGCTCCAGCGGCAGCTTCTCGACGTTGACGACGATGGTGATGCGGGAGATGTCGGGGTGCTCGGTCACCCCGACGGCGAGGGAGTCGATGTTGAAGCCGCGGCGGGAGAACAGTGCGGCGACCCGGGCGAGGATGCCGGGCGTGTTCTCCACCAGGACGGAGAGCGTGTGCTTGGTCATGGGATCGGTCTTCCGTTTCCTCGGCGTGTGCCGTGCGGTGATGGCCGTCGGTCGTCCGTCAGTCGTCGTCGATGCCGTCGAAGTCCGGGCGCACGCCGCGGGCTGCGAGGATCTCGTCGTTGGAGGTGCCGGCGGCGACCATCGGCCAGACCATGGCGTCCTGGTGGACGATGAAGTCGACGACGACCGGGCGGTCGTTGATGGCGTTGGCCTGCTCGATCACCGCGTCCAGCTGCGCCGGGTCCTCGCAGCGCAGGCCCACGCACCCCATCGCCTCGGAGAGCTTGACGAAGTCCGGGACGCGCGTGCCGGCGCACGGCTCGGTGCCGGCGGCCTCGGGGCCGGCGTGCAGGACGGTGTTGGAGTAGCGCTGGTTGTAGAAGAGCGTCTGCCACTGGCGGACCATGCCCAGCGCCCCGTTGTTGATGATCGCGACCTTGATCGGGATGTTGTTCAGCGCGCAGGTGACCAGCTCCTGGTTGGTCATCTGGAAGCAGCCGTCGCCGTCGATCGCCCACACCGTGCGCGCGGGCATGCCGGCCTTGGCGCCCATCGCGGCGGGGACCGCGTAGCCCATCGTCCCGGCGCCGCCGGAGTTGAGCCAGGTCTGGGGCTGGTCGTAGTCGATGTAGTGCGCGGCCCACATCTGGTGCTGGCCCACGCCGGCGGTGAAGATCGTGCCCTCGGGAGCGAGCTGCCCGATGCGCTGGACCACCTGCTGGGGGGCCAGGCTGCCGTCCTCCGGCTTGTCGTAGCCCAGCGGGTACGTCTGCCGCCAGCGCTCGAGGTCCTCCCACCACTGGCCGTACTCGCAGGCGTGGCCCTCGGCCTGCTCGGCGCGCACGGCCGCGATCAGGTCGGTCAGCACCTCGCGGGCGTCGCCGACGATGGGCACGTCGGCGGTGCGGTTCTTGCCGATCTCCGCCGGGTCGATGTCGGCGTGCACGATCTTCGCGTACGGCGCGAAGGAGTCCAGCCTGCCGGTGACGCGGTCGTCGAAGCGGGCGCCGAGCGCCACGATCAGGTCGGCCTTCTGCAGCGCGGTCACCGCGGCGACCGAGCCGTGCATGCCCGGCATGCCCAGGTGCTGCGGATGGGTGTCGGGGAAGGCGCCGAGCGCCATCAGCGTCGTGGTCACGGGGGCGCCGGTCAGCTCGGCGAAGGCCCGCAGCTCCGCCGTGGCCCCGGCCTTGAGCACGCCGCCGCCGACGTAGAGCACCGGGCGCCGGGCCTGGGTGATGAGCTTGGCGGCCTCGCGGATCTGCTTGGCGTGCGGCTTGGTGACGGGCCGGTAGCCGGGCAGGTCGGTGTGCGGGGGCCAGGAGAAGACCGTCTGCGCCTGCAGCGCGTCCTTGGCGATGTCGACCAGCACCGGGCCGGGGCGGCCGGTGGAGGCGACGTGGAAGGCCTCGGCGATCGTGCGCGGGATCTCGGCCGGGTCGGTGACCAGCCAGTTGTGCTTGGTGATCGGCATCGTGATGCCGCAGATGTCCGCCTCCTGGAAGGCGTCCGTGCCGATGGACTTCGAGGCGACCTGACCGGTGATGGCCACCAGCGGCACGGAGTCCATGTGGGCGTCCGCGATGGGGGTGACCAGGTTGGTCGCGCCCGGGCCGGAGGTCGCCATGCACACCCCGACCTTGCCGGTGGCCTGCGCGTAGCCGGTGGCCGCGTGACCGGCGCCCTGCTCGTGGCGCACCAGCACGTGGCGGACCTTCGTGGAATCCATCATCGGGTCGTAGGCGGGCAGGATCGCGCCGCCGGGGATGCCGAAGACGACCTCGGCGCCGACCTCTTCCAGGGAGCGGATGAGGGACTGCGCACCCGTGACGTGCTCGGTGATGGGCTGCTGGGAGGCCGCACCACCGCGGGGCCGCGGGTGCGGATGATGGTGAGCGCCGGGGGCCTGCTCTGTCATCGACTCTTCTCTTCTCGGAGACAGGAACGAACGAAAACAGGAAACAAAAAACCCCTCGTGCCGTAAGGCAAGCGAGGGGAGCGCGTCGGGGTGGTCGGCAGGTCCGGAGGGGACGGCCTGCTTCAGCCGACGCGCTGTCCAAGTACGAGAATTCGGGTGCGCATGGGACCGACCCTCCCCCCGCCGCACCTGAAGTGTCAAGTGGGTGGGACGGGCGTCTCATTATTTGAGCGCAATGGAGCATGGGCGAGGGCTCCGGCCCCGCCCACGACGCCGGATCGTACGGGCAGCGCGCCGCCCACGAGCACCTGTTGCCCCCCGTCCGTGTGATCACCCGGCAGGGTGTTCGGCAGGACGTAGGGGCCGCTGTCGAGGGTGTGGCGCAGCCGGTGTTCGTCGAGGGCGCCGGCGAAGACCATTCCCTGGCCGTGGGTGCAGCCCATGGCCATCAGGGCGTGGGCCTGCTCGGGGGTGTCCACGCCGTCGGCCACCGACTCCATGCCCAGGTCGCCGGCGATGCGCAGCAGGCCTGCGGTGATCTTGTGCAACCGCGCGGATTCGGTCACCCCGTCGACGAGGGTGCGGTCGAGCTTGAGGACGTCGACGGGCAGCCGGCGCAGGGCGCTCATGGCCGCGTAGCCGCTGCCGAGGCCGTCCAGCGCGATGCGCACGCCGAAGCGCCGCAGGGCCGCCAGGCGCCGCTCCAGCTCCTCCAGGCACAGGCGCGGATCGCTGCCGGAGAGCTCGAGGACCAGCGTGCCCGCGGCCAGGCTGTGGCGCAGGACGAGCTCCTCGATGTTCTTCGGCGCCTGCGAGCGGTCCAGCAGCCGGGCCGCGGGGATGCGGACGTGGACGGGCACCAGGTGCCCGGCGCGGCGCCGCTCACCGGCCTGCTCGGCGGCCTTCTCCAGCGTCCAGCGGCCGAGTTCGGCGGTGCGGGCGCTCTCGTCGCAGCGCTCCATTTCGGCCACCCGAAGGAACTCGTCGGGGGTGAAGAGGATGCCCTGCGCGGAGCGCCAGCGGGCCTGGGCGCTGACGGCGGTCACCCGGCCGGTGGCGAGCTCGACGACCGGCTGGTGCAGCAGCGCGAACTGCCCGTCGTGCAGCGCGCTGCGCAGCCGGCTGACGGCCTCGGTGCGGCGTACGACGTCGTGCTGCATCTGCGGCGCGTACAGCTCGACGCGGCCCTTGCCGGCCTGCTTGGCCCGGTACATGGCGAGGTCGGCGTTGCGCATGAGCTCGCCGGGGGTGATGTCGGCCTCGGCGAAGGCGACGCCGATGCTGGCGTTCACCCGCACCTCGGTGCCGCCCTCGACCAGGTACGGCTGGGAGAGGGTGACCCGCAGGCGCTCGGCGATCTCCAGGATGCGGTACTCGCGGGCGGCGGCGTCGCGGCTGCCGTCGCCGATGATGAGGGCGGCGAACTCGTCGCCCCCGAAGCGGGCGGTGGAGTCCCCGGCGCGCACCGAGTCCTGCAGCCGGCGGGCGGCCTGGACCAGCAGCTCGTCACCGGCCTGGTGGCCGACGGTGTCGTTGACGGCCTTGAAGCCGTCGAGGTCGATGAAGAGCACGGCGGTGCCCGCGTCGGTCACTCTGCGCCCTGCCAGGGCCTGCTGGACGCGCTTGGTGAACAGGGCGCGGTTGGGCAGGTCGGTGAGCGGGTCGTGCTCGGCGGTGTGCTGCAACTGCGCCTGCAGCCGGACGCGTTCGGTGACGTCGCGGCTGTTGAAGATCAGCCCGCCGTGGTGACGGTTGACGGTGGACTCCACGTTGAGCCACTCGCCGCTGCCGGAGCGGAAGCGGCACTCGATGCGGGTGGTGGGCTCCTCGGCGGGCGGTGCGGCGAGGAAGCGGCGCACCTCGTGCACCACGCGGCCGAGGTCCTCGGGATGGATGAGCGAGGCCAGTTCGGAGCCGACCAGCTCCTCGGCGTCGCGCCCGTAGACGCCGGCGGCGGCGGGGCTGACGTAGCGCAGTATCCCGGTGGGTGCGGCGATCATGATGACGTCGCTGGAGCCCTGCACCAGGGAGCGGAAGTGGTTCTCCTTCTGCGCCAGCTCCTGGGTGAGGGAGATGTTGTCCAGGAGCATGATGCCCTGGCGGACGACGAGCGCCAGGACGACCGTGCAGCCGGTGAAGAGCACGACGCGGTCGACGTGGTGGCCGTCGAGGACGTTGTAGAGGATGCCCAGCGTGCACACGGCCGCCGCCAGGTACGGCGTGAGGGCCGCGAGGGAGCCGGCGATGGGCCGGCTGGAGTGCGCCGCCGTCCTGCCCCGGCGCGGCGCGTCCTCGCCGCCCTCCTCGCGGGCGACCCAGGGCGCGTAGGCCATGAGCATGTAGCCCGCGAACCAGCCGGCGTCCAGGATCTGCCCGGAGCGGTAGTTGGCCCGCAGCAGGGGCGAGGTGAACAGCGCGTCGCACAGGACGGTCAGGGCGAGGGCGGCGATGGCCGTGTTGATCGCCGAGCGGTTGGCCGAGGACCGCTTGAAGTGCAGGGCCAGCACCATGGACACGAGCACGATGTCCAGCAGCGGGTAGGCCAGTGACAGCGCGGCGTGGGCGACGGATTCGCCGGCGAAGTGCGCGGTGTGCGCGAGGGCCAGGCTCCAGGAGAGGGTCAGCAGCGAGCCGCCGATGAGCCAGGAGTCCAGGGCGAGGCAGACCCAGCCGGCCCGGGTGACCGGACGGCGGGCGAGCACCAGCAGGCCGATGATGGCGGGCGGCGCGAACAGCAGGAAGCAGAAGTCCGCCGGGGAGGGGCTCGGCACGCGCTCGGCGAGCACGACCTCGTACCAGCCCCAGAAGAAGTTGCCGAAGCCGGCCATCGCCGAGGAGGCCGCGAACAGCAGCCAGGCGGGCCGGAAGCGCGTGCTGCGCGTGCGCCCGTACCAGAAGCAGGAGACCGCGGCCAGGCCGGCCGCGCCGCCGAGGCCGAAGTCGCCCATGGTGTTGGCCAGCTCGGGCGAACCCCACCCGAGGGCGGCACCCGTGGCGTAGCCGCCGCAGACCAGGGCGAGCAGGAACTGGGAGAGCATGCCCGAACCCCCGGCCGGCGCGGGCCGGCGGGGGAGTGCCGCTCCGGAGGCGCTCACCGCGTCGCCGTCCGGGGTCGTGGTGGGTGGTTGAGCCGCGTCGGGTAGATCGTCCATTGGCCGTGCATCGCCCGTCGCCCCCCTCGAGTTCCGGTCCTTCGCTGCGCCCGTACGGTGCCCGGAGCAGCCCCCGTCGGGACGATACACCAGGTTCGTCACTCAGGGACATAGCTCATATACATAGCGTAACTAGCGACGGGATTACGGATACGCAGTGCATCCAAATGCTGTCTCTGCGTGGCTTCAGTCCACAACGGCTACGACATTCCGCAGAGGCTCGTCCAGTACGAATCTGGCCAGCTGATCGCGCAGCAGTGCCTTGGCCCGGGGCAGAAAGGCCGAAGAGGGGCCACCCACATGGGGGGTGATGAGCACGCCGGGTGCCGTCCACAGGGGATGACCGGGCGGCAGCGGCTCGGGGTCGGTGACGTCGAGGGCCGCGCACAGCCGTCCCCGCTCCAGCTCGGCCAGCAGCGCCGCGGTGTCCACCACGGGGCCGCGGGAGACGTTGACCAGAAGGGCGCCGTCCTTCATCCGGGCGAGGAAGCCCGCGTCGACGAGCCCCCGGGTCTCCTCGGTCAGCGGCGTCACCAGGATCACCACGTCGGCGTCCGGCAGCAGGGCGGGCAGGTCGGCGGCCGCGTGCACCGGGCCGCGTGCCACCGTGCGCGCCGAGCGCGCGACGCGCACGACCCGCGCGCACTCAAAGGGCGCGAGCCGGTCCTCGACGGCGGCGCCGATCGCCCCGTAGCCGACGATGAGCACCGACCTGTCCGCGAGCGCCGGCCGGAACTCCTGCCGCCACCGGCCTGCATCCTGGTTGCGCACGAAGCCGGGGACGTCCCGCAGGGCGGCCAGCACGAGGGTGAGCGCCAGTTCGGCGGTGCTCGCGTCGTGCAGCCCGCGCGCACTGCACAGCCGGGCGCCGGCCGGCAGCACGGACAGGGCGGGCAGCAGGTCGTCCACGCCCGCGGTCAGCGCCTGCATGACGCGAAGGCGCGGCATCCGCGGCAGCGGCCGCAGGCTCACCGCCGTGCCCTTGAGGTAGGGCACGGCGTAGAAGACGCACCGCGCCGGGTCGGTGGGGAAGTCCGGGCCGCCGTCCCAGTGGGCGTACTCCAGGCCCCCGGGCAGGCCGTCGATCTTCTCGGGCCGTATCGGCAACCAGGCGACGGCAGGACCGGTGGAACCGCTGTGATCTGCGCTCATGTCTGGAGGCTATGCGATGGGGCCACAGGTGCAGACGTTAGTTTGGGTCCGCCGCACAGGAGGGGAACGGGAGGGGAAACGGCCGGTGGAGCGCAGGACAATCGGTGCGACGGCGCTCGAAGTGGGCGCGATCGGCCTGGGGTGCATGCCGATGCACTGGGCGTACTCCGCCTCCCAGCAGAACGGCGGGGACGCGCTGCGCACGGTGCACGCCGCACTGGACGCGGGCTCGAACCTCCTGGACACGGCCGACATGTACGGCCCGTTCACCAACGAGTTGCTGGTGGGGCGGGTGTTGCGGGAGCGGCGCGCCGAGGCGTTCGTCTCCACCAAGTGCGGCCTACTGGTGGGCGATCAGCACATCGTCGCCAACGGCCGCCCCGGCTATGTGAAGCGGGCCTGCGACGCCTCGCTGCGCCGGCTGCAGACCGACGTCATCGACCTCTACCAGCTGCACCGCCCCGACCCCGAGGTGCCCGTGGAGGAGACCTGGGGCGCGATGGCCGAACTGGTCTCCGCCGGCAAGGTGCGCGCGCTGGGCTGGTGCGCGGTCGGCGCCCGCGCCCGCAGCGGCTACGGCGCGGGTTCCGGGATGTACGACGCGACGATACGCCAGCTGGAGCGCGTCCAGCAGGTCTTCCCCGTCAGTTGCGTCCAGGCCGAACTGTCGGTGTGGTCGCGCGAGGCACTGGAGCGGCTGGTGCCCTGGTGCGCCTCCCGGGGGGTGGGAGTGCTGGCGGCGATGCCCCTGGGGAACGGTTTCCTCAGCGGCACGCTCACTCCGGGCCAGGGCTTCGAACCGGAGGACGTCCGCGCCCGGCACCCGCGCTTCACCGCCGAGATGATGGCCGCCAACCAGCCAATAGTCGCCGGCCTGCGGCGCGTCGCCCGGCGCCACGGCGCCACGCCGGCACAGGTCGCGCTCGCCTGGGTGCTGGCCAGCAGCCGGCACGTGGTGCCGGTGCCGGGCACGAAGAAGGCCGAGTGGGCGGCGCAGAACGCCGAGGCCGCGCGACTGCGCCTGACCGCCGAGGACTTCGCCGAAATCGCGGCGCTTCCGCCCGCGATGGGCTCCTGGGACTGACCGCGGGTGTATCAAGGAGGGGTGTCCCGCTCATCCGGGATATACCCTTTGTCAGGCATCCGCCCGAGAGGAGCACCGTGCCGTGCCCGTCCCCGCCGCAGGACGCACTCCCCGGACCTCCCCGGTCCTCGCCGCCGCCCTCTTTCTGCTGCTGGCCCTCGCCGGCTGCTCCGGCGGCTCCTCCCCCGGCCGTACCGGCGGGCCGGCGGCCTCGGACTCGCGGGCGGCCTCCGCCGCCCCGGCGAAGGGCTCGGCCGAGGTCGTCCGTACGGTGGCCACCAGGCTGAACTCGCCGTGGGGCCTGGCCGCGCTCCCCGGCGGCGACCTGCTCGCCGGCTCGCGCGACACCGGCCGCATCGTGCGGATCTCGGCGAAGGACGGCGGGCAGACCCTGCTGGGCACGGTGCCGGGCGTCGCGGCCAAGGGCGAGGGCGGGCTGCTGGGCCTGGCCGTCTCGCCCCGCTGGTCCGACGACCACACGCTCTACGCGTACTTCACCACCGACTCCGACAACCGCATCGCCCGCATGCAGGTCGACGAGCGGCGCCCGGAGGGGCAGCGGCTCGGCGCGCCGGACACCCTCGTGCGCGACATCCCCAAAGGCGAGATCCACAACGGCGGCCGCATCGCCTTCGGTCCCGACGGGATGCTCTACGCCGGTACGGGCGAGAGCGGACGGGGCGGGCTGGCGCAGAACCTGGAGTCGCTCGGCGGCAAGATCCTGCGCATGACGCCGGACGGCCGCCCCGCGCCCGGCAACCCCGGCTCGTCCTCGCTGATCTACAGCTACGGCCACCGCAACGTCCAGGGCCTGGCCTGGGACGCGGCCGGGCACCTGTGGGCGTCGGAGTTCGGCCAGAACACCTGGGACGAGCTCAACCTCATCCGCCCGGGCGCGAACTACGGCTGGCCCGGGGCCGAGGGAAAAGCCGGCAAGCCGGGCCTCACGGACCCGCTGGAGCAGTGGCACCCGGCCGACGCCTCCCCCAGCGGCCTGGCCTGCGCCAAGGGCTCGCTGTGGATGGCGGGCCTGCGCGGCGAGCGGCTGTGGCGCATCCCGCTGCGCGGAACGGAATCCTCCGGGCCGCCCGAGGCGTTCCTCCAGGGGAAGTACGGCCGGCTGCGCACGGTTGTGGCCACCGACGACGGCGGTCTGTGGCTGACCACGAGCAACACCGACGGCCGGGGGCGCCCCGGCCCCGAGGACGACCGGTTGCTGCTGCTGAAGGTGACCTGAGAGGGACGACGGAAGGACAGGGAATGTTCAATGTGATCGAAGAACTGTTCTCACCCGGGCGCAAGCACACCGAGGAGGAGCAGAACCGGCTGGAGCTGACCGTCGACGACATCGGTGACGGCGACCCGGGCCGCGGCCCCATAGACCTCGACTCGGGCCAGGTCGTCATCCGACCCCGCCAGGCCCGGGGGTAGACCGGGCGGACCACAGCGCCCCGTCAGGGGCGCGGGGAACTGCGCGATCGGCCACCGACGGCCCGCAGCCGACGCGCCACCCGGCACCCCCTCTGCGGGCGCGCCGCGGCTTGTCGCGCCCACGCGGCGGCAGCCGCAGAACCGGACGCGGCCTACGGCCGCCCCGCGTCCACCAGCTGCTCCTGCGCCTGCTGCGGCACGGCCGCCTCCGGCGGCTCGATGCTGATGCGCGGCAGCAGCCGCTCCAGCCAGGCCGGCAGCCACCAGTTCGCCCCGCCGAGCAGGTGCATCAGCGCGGGCACCAGCAGGGTGCGCAGCACGAAGGCGTCCAGGGCGACGGCCGTGGCCAGCCCGATGCCGAACATGGCGATCACCCGGTCGCCGCTGAGCAGGAACGCCAGGAACACCGAGATCATGATCACGGCCGCAGAGTTGATCACCCGGCTGGTCTCGGCCAGCCCGACCCGCACCGCCCGCCGGTTGTCGCCGGTGGCCAGCCACTCCTCGTACATGCGGCTGACGAGGAAGACCTGGTAGTCCATCGACAGGCCGAAGAGCACCGAGACCATCACCACGGGCAGGAAGGGCTCGATGGGGCCCGCGCCGCCCAGGCCGAGCAGGTCGCTGCCCCAGCCCCACTGGAAGACCGCCACGATCAGGCCGAACGAGGAGGACACCGCGGCGATGTTCATGGCCGCGGCCTTCAGCGGTATGCCGATGCTGCGGAAGGCCAGGAGCAGCAGGACGCAGCCGAGGCCGACCACGACGCCGACGAACAGCGGCAGCTTGTGCAGGATGACGCCGGCGAAGTCGTCGTAGGCGGCCGTCAGCCCGCCCACGCGCACCTCGAGGCCGCTGCCGGCGGTGGCCCGCGGCAGCACGTCGGTGCGCAGCCGCTGGACGAGTGCGCTGGTGGCGTCGGACTGCGGCGCGCTGGTGGGCACGACCGTGATGACGCCGGTGTCCCCGCTGCGGTCGAGCACCGAGGGGCTGACGGCGGCGACGCCGGGGGTGTGCCGCAGGGTGTCGGGGAGCTTGTTGAACGCCAGGCTCTCGGCGGCGCTGTCCAGGGGGGCGACGAGGGTGAGGGGGCCGTTCACGCCCGGGCCGAAGCCGCGGGCGAGCATGTCGTACGCCTGACGGGTGGTGGACTGCGACGGGTTGTTGCCCTGGTCGGAGGTGCCCAGGTGCAGGGAGAACGTGGGCAGCGCCAGCACCAGCATCACGGCGGCGGCCAGCGCGCCCAGCGTCTTGGGGTGCCGCTCGACGAAGGCGGACCAGCGGGCCGCCAGGCTCGTCGGGGTCTCCGGCCGGGGCCCGCCGGCGGCGAGGCTGCGGCGTTCGCGGCGGCTGAGGGCGCGGTGGCCGATGAGGCCGAGCAGGGCGGGCAGCAGGGTGACGGAGGCGGCGACGGTCAGCACGACCGTCAGGGAGGCCGCCACGGCCACGCCGGTGAGGAAGCTCAGGCGCAGCACCAGCATGCCGAGCAGGGCGACGCACACGGTGCCGCCGGCGAAGACGACGGCGCGCCCGGTCGTGGCCACGGCCCGCTCGGCCGCGAGGGCCACCGGCAGTCCCTGGCGCAGGCCCTTGCGGTGGCGGGTGACGATGAACAGCGCGTAGTCGATGCCGACGCCCAGGCCGATGAGGGTGCCCAGCATGGGGGCGAAGTCGGCGACCTTGGTCAGGTGGCCGAGCAGCTGGGTGGCCATGGCGGCGGTGCCGACGCCGACCAGGGCCGTTCCTATGGGCAGCAGGCTGGCGGCGAGCGAGCCGAAGACGAGGAAGAGGACGACGGCCGCCACCGCGACGCCGATGGCCTCGCTGAGGTGGCTGTCCGAGCCCTCGGTAACGGCGATGCCGCTGCCGCCGAGGGCGATGTGCAGGTTGCCAGTGGCGGCGCCGCGGGCGGTGTCGACAACACGGGCGACCTGGGCGCGGTCGGGGTCGCCGCCCTTGCTCGTGAAGGCGACGGTGGCGTAGGCGGTGTGCCGGTCGGGGCTGATGCGGTCGGCGCCGCCGCCGGCGTAGGGGCTCTCGACGGCCGCGACGCCGGGCAGGGCGGCGATCTGGTGCAGGACGTCGCGCATGCGCTGTTCGACGGCGGGGGCGCGGACGGTGCCGCGGTCGGTGTGCCAGACGATCTTGTCGTCGCCGTCCTCGCCGGGGAACGCCTTCTGCAGCAGTGCCGTGGCGCGGGAGGACTCGGTGCCGGGGACGGAGTAGTCGTTGGAGTAGGCCGGGCCGCCGATCGTGGCGGCCGCCGTGGTGCCGGCGAGGGCGACGAGCCAGAGCACGATCACGGCGAAGCGGCGGCGCAGGCACCACCGGGCGAGTGCGGTCATGGCGTGCTTCCCGGGTATCGCGTCGATCTCGCCGGGAGCGACCCGTGCATGACGACCGCTGGGCAAGGTGAGCATGGTCAAAGGCCCCTCGGGGCCCCTGACCGACCACTGTGACAGCAGGATAAGATCCTTTGTCGTATTTGTGGGTTATGCCACACGCTGCCCGGGGGTGATCCCCCTGGTCACCGGAATCCCTGCCAGCTGTGCGCGACGTCGACCACGAGGTGGTTGCCGTCCTGGAACACCCGGAACGGCAGCCGGGCCCGTACGCCCAGGCCCACCTGGGTGTCACCCTCGAAGCTGCCGCCGAAGCGGGCGTCCTGGAAGGTGCGGTAGCCGGTGAGGTCCACCTCCGGCAGCGGCTGGCGAGCCTTGCCGTCGTAGCTGACCTGGCCGGTGGCCGGGTCGTACGCGGGGGCGGCGACCCGCACCTCCAGGATCGCGCCGCCGCTCACGGGGATCACGTCGCCCGAGCCGTCCTGCTGCAGCTTGTCCACGTAGCGCACGTGGTAGCCCACCGGGCCCGTTCCCGGGCCCAGGATGTCGAACACCATGCGGTCGTAGCACTCGTGCCGGCCGGTCCTGATGTCCCGGAGCGGCTTGTACTCGGTGGCCGTGCTCACCTTCGGCAGGCTCCCCCAGCCCGCCGTGCACCGTGCCTCCGCCGTGGCCACGCCCCCGGCCGCCACGGCCGTCCCCGCCGGTACCGCGGCCGCCGTCAGCCCGGCCCCCGCCAGCAGCAGCGCCGCCAGCCCGGCATGCAACCGTCGCATGTCTACCCCCAGCCTTTCGGTGCGGGCTCCTGGACCGGCCCGCTGCCAGGGATCATGCCGGACCGTTTCGGCGCACGGGGGACGTATCGGCGAATTCCGGCCAGCACCTGACGGCGGGCCAGGCCCGGACACGAAAACGGCCGCCCCTCACAGGAGGGACGGCCGTTCACGTGCTTTGACGAGCGGGCCTTTAGCCCTCGACGCCCAGCTTCTCCAGGATGAGCTCGCGCACACGAGCCGCGTCCGCCTGGCCGCGGGTGGCCTTCATGACCGCGCCGACCAGCGCACCGGCCGCCGCGACCTTGCCGGCGCGGATCTTGTCGGCGATGGCCGCGTTGGCCGCGATGGCCTCGTCCACGGCCGTGCCCAGCGCGCTGTCGTCGGAGACCAGCTTCAGACCGCGCTTCTCGACGACCTCGTCCGGCTCGCCCTCGCCGGCCAGCACGCCCTCGAAGACCTGGCGGGCCAGCTTGTCGTTGAGGGAGCCCTCGGCGACCAGCGCCGCGATCCGGGCGACCTGCGCCGGGGTGACCGGCAGCATCGCGAGGGCGACGCCCTCCTCGTTGGCCCGGCGGGCCAGCTCGCCCATCCACCACTTGCGGGCGGCCGCGGAGTCGGCGCCGGCCTCGATGGTGGCCTCGATCAGGTCGACCGCGGCCGCGTTGAGGATCGACTGCATGTCGTGCTGGGAGATGCCCCACTCCTCGCGCAGCCGGTTGCGGCGCACGCGCGGCAGCTCGGGCAGGCTCCCCCGCAGCTCCTCGACCCACGCGCGGGCGGGGGCCACCGGCACCAGGTCCGGCTCGGGGAAGTAGCGGTAGTCCTCGGCCTCTTCCTTGATGCGGCCCGACGTCGTGCTGCCGTCGTCCTCGTGGAAGTGCCGGGTCTCCTGCACGATGGTGCCGCCGGAGGACAGTACCGCCGCGTGCCGCATGATCTCGTAGCGGGTCGCGCGCTCGACGGACCGCAGGGAGTTGACGTTCTTCGTCTCCGAGCGGGTGCCGAACGTCGAGGAGCCCTTCGGCATCAGCGACAGGTTGACGTCGCAGCGCATCTGGCCCATCTCCATGCGGGCCTCGGAGACGCCGAGCGCCTTGATGAGCTCGCGCAGCTCGGCGACGTACGCCTTGGCGACCTCGGGGGCGCGCTCGCCCGCACCGGTGATCGGCTTGGTGACGATCTCGATGAGCGGGATGCCGGCGCGGTTGTAGTCCAGCAGGGAGTGCTGGGCGCCGTGGATGCGGCCGGTGGCACCGCCCACGTGCGTGGACTTGCCGGTGTCCTCCTCCATGTGGGCGCGCTCGATCTCCACGCGGAAGACCTCGCCGTCCTCCAGCTGGACGTCCAGGTAGCCGTTGAAGGCGATCGGCTCGTCGTACTGGGAGGTCTGGAAGTTCTTCGGCATGTCCGGATAGAAGTAGTTCTTCCGGGCGAAGCGGCACCACTCGGCGATCTCGCAGTTCAGCGCGAGGCCGATCTTCACGGCGGACTCCACGGCCGTGGCGTTGACGACCGGGAGGGAGCCGGGCAGGCCGAGGCAGGTGGGGCACGTCTGCGAGTTGGGCTCGGCGCCCAGCTCGGTGGCGCACCCGCAGAACATCTTGGTCTTGGTGCCGAGCTCGACGTGCACCTCGAGGCCCATGACGGGCTCGTAGGTCGCCAGCGCGTCCTCGTACGACACCAGTTCAGTGACGGTCACGGAAATTTACCTCTCAGTCCCGGCTAGCCCGCGAGGACGTCGTCGCTGTTCATGCGGCGCAGCTCGCGGACGAGCAGGGCGACGCCGGTGGCGATGGCGGCGGCGGAGACGACCGCGTCGACCAGCTGGAGCGTGTCCTGCTCGGTGCGGGCGGACTTCACCTGCTTGATCACGCTCACCGCGCCGAACAGCGTGGTGCCGATGGACAGGTACGTGCCGGCCTTGGACTTCTTGAAGCCCTTGGCCTTCTTCAGCGCGCTCTTCTTGTCGGTGCTCACAGCGACGGTGCCTCCTCCAGCAGTCGGTGGCCCCAGCGCTCGGTGAACGCGGCCTCGACCGCGGCACCGACCTTGTAGAGCCGGTCGTCCTTCATGGCGGGGGCGATGATCTGCAGGCCCACCGGGAGCCCGTCCTCCGGCGCGAGGCCGCACGGCAGCGACATGGCCGCGTTGCCCGCGAGGTTGGTCGGGATGGTGCACAGGTCGGCCAGGTACATCGCCATCGGGTCGTCGACGCGCTCGCCGATCGCGAAGGCGGTGGTCGGCGTCGTCGGCGAGACGATCACGTCGACCTGCTCGAACGCCTTGTCGAAGTCGCGCGAGATGAGCGTGCGGACCTTCTGGGCCGAGCCGTAGTACGCGTCGTAGTAGCCGGAGCTCAGGGCGTACGTGCCCAGCATGATGCGCCGCTTGACCTCGGCGCCGAAGCCGGCCTCGCGGGTCAGGGCGGTGACGTCCTCGGCCGAGCGGCTGCCGTCGTCACCGGCCCGCAGGCCGTAGCGCAGGCCGTCGAAGCGGGCCAGGTTGGAGGAGCACTCCGAGGGCGCGATCAGGTAGTACGCGGCGAGCGCGAGGTCGAAGGACGGGCAGTCCACCTCGACGATCTCCGCGCCCAGCTCCTTGAGCAGCTCGACCGACTCGTCGAAGCGCTGCAGGACGCCGGCCTGGTAGCCCTCGCCGCGGAACTGCTTGACGACGCCGACGCGCATGCCGGCGACCGAGCCGTTGCGGGCCGCCTCGACGACCGGCGGGACCGGGGCGTCGATGGAGGTGGAGTCCAGCGGGTCGTGGCCGGCGATCACCTCGTGCAGCAGGGCCGCGTCCAGGACCGTACGGGCGCACGGGCCGCCCTGGTCGAGGGAGGAGGAGAACGCCACCATGCCGTAGCGGGAGACCGCGCCGTAGGTGGGCTTGACGCCGACGGTCGCGGTGACGGCCGCGGGCTGGCGGATCGAGCCACCGGTGTCGGTGCCGATGGCCAAGGGCGCCTGGTAGGCGGCAAGGGCGGCGGAGGAACCGCCGCCGGAACCGCCGGGGATCTTGGTGAGGTCCCAGGGGTTGCCGGTGGGGCCGTAGGCGCTGTTCTCGGTGGAGGACCCCATGGCGAACTCGTCCATGTTGGTCTTGCCGAGGATGACGACGTCGGCGTCCTTCAGGCGCTTGGTGAGCGTCGCGTCGTACGGCGGGATCCAGCCTTCGAGGATCTTCGAGCCGACGGTGGTCGGGACGCCCTTCGTGGTGAAGATGTCCTTCAGCGCCAGCGGGACGCCGGCCAGCGGGCCGAGCCTCTCGCCGCGCTCGCGCTTGGCGTCGACCTCACGGGCCTGGGCGAGCGCGCCCTCGCGGTCGACGTACAGGAAGGCGTGCACCTTCTCGTCGACGGCGTCGATGCGGGCCAGGTGGGCCTCGGTGACCTCGACGGCCGTGAGCTCGCCGGAGGCGATCTTCTCGGCGATCTCGGCCGCGGTGAGCTTGATGATGTCAGTCATCGCGGTTCAGTCCTCCCCCAGGATCTGCGGCACCTTGAAACGCTGCTGCTCCTGGGCGGGGGCGCCGGAGAGCGCCTCCTGGGGGGTCAGCGACGGGCGGACCTCGTCCGCCCGCATGACGTTGGTCAGGGGCAGCGGGTGGGAGGTCGGGGGTACGTCCTCGTCGGCCACATCGGAAACGCGGGCGACCGCGCCGATGATCACGTCGAGCTGTCCGGCGAAGTGGTCGAGCTCTTCGTCCTTCAGCTCCAGACGCGACAGCCGGGCGAGGTGGGCGACCTCCTCGCGCGTGATGCCAGGCATGCAGCGATCCTCAAGGGTGGGATGTATTGGGTTTCGGCCCAATCCTATGGCTCAGCGACCCCTGCCCGCGAAATGCGTTTCCGTGGCGGAGCCGGGACAGCGCTACGTCACCGGCTGGTCCGCCGCGTCGGGGTCCGGGGCGGGAACGGCCTCCGTGGCCAGGGGCACCCGGCGCCAGCCGGATTCGTGGCGCAGCCGCAGCCACGCCGTCGTCTCGTCCGGCGGCATCGCGGCCGCCACCAGCCACCCCTGCACCGCGTCGCAGCCCAGGTCGCGCAGCCGCTCCCACGTCTCGTCGTCCTCGACGCCCTCGGCGACGACGAGCAGGCCCAGGGAATGCGCGAGGTCCAGCGTGCAGCGGACGATCTCGGCGTCCTCGTTGTCGATGGCGAGCCGGGCCACGAAGGAGCGGTCGATCTTCAGCTCGCTGACCGGCAGCCGGCGCAGGTGGACCAGGGAGGAGTAGCCGGTGCCGAAGTCGTCGAGCGACATCTTCACCCCGTGCCCGGTCAGCCCGGCCAGCGTGTCGGCCGCCCGCTGGGGGTCCTCCAGGAGCACGTGCTCGGTTATCTCCAGTTGCAGGGCTCCCGGCGGGACGCCGTGCCGGGCGAGGCGGGCGGCGACGGAGCCGGCGAAGCCGGGGGTGTGCACGTCGCGCGGCGAGACGTTGACGGCGACGGGCACCTCCAGGCCCATCGCCCGCCACTTGGCGACCTGCCCGAGGGCGGTCTCCAGGACGTACTCGGTCAGGCGGGGCATCAGCCCGGAGGACTCGGCGATGGCGATGAACTCGTCCGGCGAGACCCGGCCGCGCTCGGGGTGGACCCAGCGCACCAGCGCCTCCAGGCCCTCGACGTGGCCGTCGAAGCCGACCTTGGGCTGGTAGTGCAGTTCGACGTCGCCGGCTTCGAGGGCGCGGCGCAGGTCGCCGAGCAGGCCGAGCCGGTCGGGCGTGTTGCCGTCGCGGCGGGCCTCGTAGACCTCCACGCCGCTGCGGTCGCGCTTGGCCTGGTACATCGCGACGTCGGCGCGGCGCAGCAGCCCCTCGGCGTCGAGGGCGTGGTCGGGGTAGACGGCGACGCCGGCGCTGGCTTCGAGGACGAGGGTGAGCCCGTCGAGGTCGAGGGGGGAGCCGAGGTCGGCGACGAGGGAGCGGGCGACGCGCTGGGCGCTGGTGAGGGAGTCGGTGACGGGCAGCAGGACGGCGAACTCGTCGCCGCCGAGGCGGGCGGCCTCCGCGTCGCGCGGCAGGGCCAGGCGCAGCCGTTCCGCTATCTGCAGCAGCAGCCGGTCGCCGGCGAGGTGTCCGAGCGTGTCGTTCACCGATCGGAAGCGGTCGAGGTCGATCAGGACGAGGGCGGTGCGGGCACCGGCCTGTTCGGCCTCGTCGAGGGCGGTCCAGGTGCGCTCCAGCAGCCACTGGCGGTTGGGCAGGCCGGTGAGGGGGTCGCGCAGTTGTTCCTCGGCGCGGGCGCGGGCGATCCACAGGGTGGAGTCCAGGGCGACGAGGGGGACGGCGAACAGGGGCAGCAGGACGGGCGAGTGGTCGGCGACGACGGCGATGAGCGGGGCGATGCCGAGCAGGGCGCCGCCGACAAGGGCCTGGCGCAGCAGTGCGGTGCGCGCGATGGAGGTGAGCGCGGCGCGCGGGGCCATGGAGCGCCACAGCAGGGCGCGGGTGACGGCGAGGTAGCAGAACGCGGCGGCGGCGATCTTGGGGACGGCCGCGGGGGTCCAGGTGTCGGGCAGCCAGGGGGCGTCGACGCCGGGGCCCGCTCCCAGGGCGGCGAGGCCGAGCCCGGCGGCGGCGATGCCGAGGACGTCGACCGCGCCGTGGAGTAATGCCTGGCGCCATCGGTGCCGGCGGGCGGCGGTGACGAGGGTGACGACGGCGACGCCGGCGAGGGCGGCGGGCACCCAGCCGTACAGCAGGAGCACCGCGAGGGTGAGGGCGGCACCGGATCCGGTGCCGCCCCACCAGCGGTCCCTGCCGAGGGCGACGAGGTGGACGACGATGAGCGCGGTCAGCGCGGCCAGCGCCCAGCCGGCGGTGCCGCCGGGGAAGAGGGCGTGTCCGCCGGCGAGCTCGCCGAGGACGCCGCCGGCGAGGGTGAGCGCGGCCAGGGTCACGCAGACCGTGGGCAGCGTGGGTGGGGAGAGCCGGCGCAACCGTGATGCCGGTTCGGCGCTGTCGGTGGGTTTCATGCCCGTCCCTCTCACAGCCGGCGGTGCCCGCGTCACGGCAGGCGCACATCTCAACAGTAGGCCGCAGAAGGCTACGGCGGGCAGCGATCGGCAGCGGTTGCCCGAATGCGATCCGGCGTTCTGTAGCCATCTGGTACGCGCTGTAGGGGTAATGCCCACTGACTATGCGGGCATTACTCCGCGGGGGTGGCCTCCTGGGGCACGGCCGCCGCGCGCGCCGCCTCCGGCCCTTCGTTCAGGAGTACGACGAAGGCGTCCTCTTCGAGCACGGGAACCTTCAGCTGCATCGCCTTGTCGAACTTGGAGCCGGGGTTGTCGCCGACGACCACGAAGTCGGTCTTCTTCGACACCGACCCGGTCACCTTCGCTCCGCGCTGCTGCAGGGCCTCCTTGGCCGCGTCGCGCGTGTAGCCGGCGAGGGTGCCGGTGACGACGACGGTCAGTCCGGCCAGCGGACGCGGACCCTCGTCCTCGGCGGCCTCCTCCTCCATCCGCACGCCCGCGGCCTTCCACTTGGCCACGATCTCGCGGTGCCAGTCCTCGGCGAACCACTCCTTGACCGAGGCCGCGATGATGCCGCCCACGCCCTCGACGGCGGCCAGCTCCTCCTCGTCCGCCTCGGCGATCCGGTCGATCGAGCGGAACTCGCGGGCCAGCGCGACGGCCGCGACCGGGCCCACGTGCCGGATGGACAGGCCGGTCAGGATGCGGGCCAGCGGCCGCTGCTTGGCGGCCTCGATGTTGGCGAGCATCGACTCCGTGTTCTTCTTCGGCTCGCCCTTCTGGTTGGCGAAGAAGGTGACGACCTTCGGCTCGCCCGTCTCCGGGTCGCGCTTGGGCAGACCGGAGTCCGGGTCGACCACGTAGGACTTGATGGGCAGCAGCTCGTCGATGGTCAGGTCGAACAGGTCGCCCTCGTTGCGCAGCGGCGGCTCGGAGGGCTCCAGCGGCTGGGTGAGCGCGGTGGCGGCCACGTAGCCGAGGTTCTCGATGTCCAGGCACTTGCGGCCGGCGAGATAGAACAGTCGTTCGCGGATCTGGGCGGGGCAGGCCCGGGCGTTGGGGCAGCGGAGGTCGATGTCGCCCTCCTTCATCGGGCGCAGCTCTGTCCCGCACTCGGGGCACTGCGCGGGCATCACGAACTCCCGTTCGGTGCCGTCGCGCAGGTCGGACACCGGGCCGAGGATCTCGGGAATGACGTCACCCGCCTTGCGCAGCACGACGGTGTCGCCGATGAGCACGCCCTTGGCCTTGACGACCTCCTGGTTGTGCAGGGTGGCGAACTCCACCTCCGAGCCGGCGACCGTGACCGGCTCCACCACCGCGTACGGCGTGACCCGGCCGGTGCGGCCGACACCCACACGGATGTCGAGCAGCTTGGTGTTGACCTCCTCCGGCGGGTACTTCCAGGCGATCGCCCAGCGGGGCGCGCGGGAGGTGGAGCCGAGGCGGCCCTGCAGCGCGATCTCGTCGAGCTTGACGACCACGCCGTCGATCTCGTGCTCCATCGAGTGCCGCACGTCGGGGTCGCCGTAGTGCGCGATGAACGTGCGGACCTCCGCCAGCGAGTCCAGCACCTTGGCGTGCGCGGCGGTGGGCAGGCCCCACTCGCGCAGCAGCTCGTACGCCTGCGACTGGCGCTCGATGGCGAAGCCCTCGCGGGCGCCGACGCCGTGCACCACCATGTGCAGCGGGCGGGAGGCGGTGACCTTGGGGTCCTTCTGCCGCAGGGAGCCCGCGGCGGCGTTGCGCGGGTTGGCGAAGGGCGGCTTGCCGGCCTCCACCAGGCGCGCGTTGAGCTCCTCGAACTTCTCCACCGGGAAGTAGACCTCGCCGCGCACCTCGACCAGGGCGGGGATCCGCTTGCCCTTGAGCTGCTCGGGCACGTCCGAGATGGTGCGGATGTTGGGCGTGATGTCCTCGCCGGTACGGCCGTCCCCGCGGGTGGCGGCGCGGGTGAGCCGGCCGTGCTCGTAGGTGAGGTTGACCGCAAGACCGTCGACCTTGAGCTCGCACAGGAAGTGGTACGGCGTGCCCTCGCCGATGTCCTTGGCGACGCGCTCGGCCCAGACGGTGAGCTCCTCGTCGTCGAAGGCGTTGTCGAGGGAGAGCATCCGCTCGCGGTGGGCGACCTCGGCGAACTCCGTCTCGTACTGCCCGGCCACCTTCTGCGTGGGCGAGTCGGGGCTGCGCAGCTCCGGGTGGCGCTCCTCCAGCTCCTCCAGGGAGCGCATCAGCTTGTCGAACTCGGCGTCGCTGATGACGGGAGCGTCCTTCACGTAATAGCGGAAGCGGTGCTCCTCGATCTGCTCGGCGAGCAGGGCGTGCTTCTCCCGCGCCTCCGCGGGCGTCGTGCTCGTGCTCGTACTGCCCGCGAGCTCTTTGCCGTCCCGTTCGACCGCCACCGTCTCGTTCCTCCCGTTGCGCCCCCGAGCACCGTCACTCAGGGTTGTCTGCGAGTGATTTCGCCGCCCGGACGCAATGGGCGAGCACCGCGCGGGCATAGGCGGGCGAAGCGCCCGCGAGCCCGCACGCGGGAGTGACCACCACGGACTCGCTCAAAGTCCCCGGGGCCAGCCCCAGCCTGCGCCACAGCGTCCTGACACCCATGACGCTACCGGCAGGGTCCGACAATCGGCCGTCCACGCCGGGCACGACGCCCGCGAACAGCGTGGTGCCGGCCTCCACCGCCTCGCCCAGCGCGTCGTCCTCACGCTCGGTGAGCAGCGAGAAATCGAACGACACGGCATCGGCGCCCGCCCTGCGCAGCAGCTGGAAGGGCACGCCGGGGGCGCACGAGTGCACGACGAGCGGGGCCCCGGCCTCCTTCGCGACCGCCGCGAGCTCCCGCAGCGCGCCCTCGACGACGGCCCGGTCCACCGCCCGGTGGGTGCGGTAGCCGCTGGCCGTGCGCACCTGCCCGGCCAGCACGGCCGGCAGCGACGGCTCGTCCAGCTGCAGCACCGGCCGCGCGCCCGGCACCCGGCGGCGCACGTCCGCCAGGTGGGCGCGCAGGCCCTCGGCGAGCGAGGCCGTGAGGTCCCGGCAGGCGCCGGCATCGCTCAGGGCGGCCTCGCCGCCGCGCAGCTCCAGGGAGGCGGCGAGCGTCCAGGGCCCGACGGCGGAGACCTTCAGCGCGCCCTCGTGGCCCTGGGCGAACTCCTCCAGCGCGTCCAGGTCCTCGCCCAGCCAGGCCCGGGCCCGCCGGGTGTCGCGCCCGGGCCGGTCGCTGATCCGCCAGCCGCTGGGCTCCACGTGCGCGTACACGTCGACCAGGAGACCGGCCGTCCGCCCGATCATGTCGGCGCCCGGGCCGCGCGCGGGCAGCTCCGGCAGGTGGGGCAGCGCCTCCAGCGACCCGGTGACGGTCTTCGCGGCCTCGCGGGCGTCCTCCCCCGGCATCGAACCGACGCCGGTGGCGGCCCCGGCGCCCCACACCTTCGACTTACTGTTCTCGCTGTTGTGGCTCACCGGGGAAGCCTACGACGCCCCGTAAGGGGCGCGGGGCAGTGTCGATCTGCGGCTGCCGCCGCGCGGGCGCGTCGTGGCTTGTCGCCCAGTTCCCCGCGCCCCTACGGGGCGCTGCACTAGCTCCCGGAGTAGCCCGGGCGCACCGACAGGTCGTGGACCTCCGCGTCCCGCGGCAGGTCCAGGGCGAGCAGCATGGTGGCGGCCACCGACTGGGGGTCGATCCACTTCTCGCCGTCGTACGCGGCGCCCTCCTGCTGGCGCACGCGCACCTGCATGGGCGTGGCCACGCGGCCCGGGTAGACGCTGGTGACCCGCACGCCGTTGGTGTGCTCCTCGGCGCGCAGCGAGTCGGCGAGCGCCTTCAGGCCGTGCTTGCTGGCCGCGTACGCACCCCACTGGGGGTTGGCGCGCAGACCGGCACCGGAGTTGACGAAGACCACGTGCCCCTTGGAGACGCGCAGCTGCGGCAGCAGCAGTCGCGTCAGCTCGGCCGGGGCGACGAGGTTGACCGCGAGGGTGCGGTTCCAGGTCTTGGTGGTCAGCTCCCCCACCGCGCCCAGGTCAGCGACGCCGGCGACGTGCAGCAGGGAGTCCAGCCGGTCGGGCAGCTCCTGGTGGCCCAGGGCCCACGACAGCCGGTCGGGGTTCTCCAGGTCGGCCACGAGGGTGCGCGCACCGGGGAAGCGCGCGGCCAGCTCCTTGGCCCGCCCGGCGTCCCGGGCCACGAGCCACAGCTCGTCCCCCCGCTCGTGCAGCCGCCGGGCGACGGCCTCGCCGATGCCCGACCCGGAACCGGTGATCAGATGTGTTGCCATGCCCCCAGCTTGCCCTACGTCAGGCCTGGCGCGGGGCCGCGGACTCCTCCAGGTACGCCATCGCCGCGGCGCCGTCCTCGGCGAAGAACACCAGGTCCGCCAGGGGGCGCGGCAGGAAGCCCTCCGCCTCCATCCGGCGGAACTGCTGCAGCAGGCCGTCGTAGAACCCCGCCGCGTTCAGCAGCACGACCGGCTTGTCGTGCAGCCCGTGCTTCTTCAGCTCCAGGATCTCGGTCGCCTCGTCCAGCGTGCCCGTCCCGCCGACCAGCACCACGATCGCGTCGCCCCGCGCGAGCAGTTGGGCCTTGCGCTCGCCGAGGTCCTTGGCGATGACCATCTCGTCGGCGTTCTTCCGGGCCTTCGCCGCGAGGAACTCCACCGAGACCCCCACCAGCCGGCCCCCGTGCTCCTGCACGCCGTCGGCCATCACCTTCATCAGCCCCGACTCCGAGCCGCCCCACACGAGGGTGTGTCCTCCCTTGCCGATGAGTTCGGCGAACTCGCGGGCGGGGGCGGTGTAACGCTCGTCCAGGTCGGCGGCCGAGCAGAAGACGGTGATGTGCATGGCATCACGGTACGCGGGTCGTACCACCCCTGCAGCCTCGCGCATATGACCCGTTTTCAGCCACCCCCGGTAGCGGTTCGGAACCCGTTCGGTCGCGGGGGTGTCACAGAACACTCCTGGATTTGGCGGGGTGTAAGGACGTTGTTAGCGTGACGTGCGCTCGTCAAGAGACGGCAAAATCCAGTCATAGATCCAGTCACTCCAACGGGGGAGTTCCAGCGTGAAGCTTCGTCATGTCCGCGCGGCCGCGGTCTTCGGCGTCTGCGTCGTGGCCCTGACCGGTGCGCGCGGTCACCACGGCGGCAGCTGCGGCGGGTCCAGCCACGGCGGCAGCCACCACTCGTCCTCCGACAGCGGCAGCACGTCGACGAGCGGCGGTACCACCGGCGGCTCCACGGGCAGCGACTCCTCGTCGGGCGGCTTCACCTCGGGCGGCACGGGCAGCGGCACCACCAGCGGCACGGGCAGCACGTCCTCCGGCTCCACCACCGGGGGCGGCATCGGCGGCAGCCGCAACGACGCCATGCGCGACATCAAGATCAACGACTGCGCCTACAGCGACCGCCTCGGCATCACGGCGAAGCTCAGCGCCACCAACAGCAGCGCGACGCTGAAGTACACCTACCGCCTCACGGTGCAGTTCACCGACCCCACGGGCAAGGTCACCGTCCGCAACCCCTCGATCCCCTACGTCTCCCCCGGCAAGACGGAGAACCTCGACGTCTCGACCCCGTACGTGCCCAAGGCGGGCTCGCCGAGCACCGGCGGCAAGTGCGAGGTCACGAACGTGACGCGGACGATCGCGCCCTGATCCCGGAGGGACGTCTAGCGGGCGGCCGCCGACGAGGTGGTCGCCCGCTCCGTCGACGCGATCGTCGCCGAGCCGACGACGCGCGTGCCGTCGTACAGGACGATCGCCTGGCCCGGTGCCACGCCGCGCACCGGCTCGGCGAAGCGGACGCGCAGCTCGCCGTCCACCAGCTCCGCCGTCACCTCGGTCTCGCCGCCGTGCGCACGCAGCTGCGCGGTGTACGTGCCGGGGCCCTCGGGGGCGACGCCGCACCAGCGGGGCTTGATCGCGGTGAGGGCGCACACGTCCAGCGCCTCGGCCGGGCCGACCGTCACCGTGTTGTTCACCGGCGAGATGTCGAGGACGTAGCGCGGCTTGCCGTCCGGGGCGGGGTGGCCGATGCGCAGGCCCTTGCGCTGGCCGATGGTGAAGCCGTACGCGCCCTCGTGGGTGCCCAGCTTGGCGCCGGACTCGTCGACGATGTCGCCTTCCGCCCTGCCCAGGCGCTTGGCCAGGAAGCCCTGGGTGTCGCCGTCGGCGATGAAGCAGATGTCGTGGCTGTCGGGCTTCTTCGCCACGGCCAGGCCGCGGCGCTCCGCCTCGGCGCGGATCTCTTCCTTCGTGGTGATCGTGTCGCCCAGCGGGAACAGCGCGTGCGCCAGCTGGCGCTCGTCGAGGACACCGAGGACGTACGACTGGTCCTTGGCCATGTCGGAGGCCCGGTGCAGCTCGCGCGTGCCGTCCTCCTTGAGGACGATCGTGGCGTAGTGGCCGGTGCACACCGCGTCGAAGCCGAGGGCGAGCGCCTTGTCCAGCAGCGCCGCGAACTTGATCTTCTCGTTGCACCGCAGGCACGGGTTGGGGGTGCGGCCGGCCTCGTACTCGGCGATGAAGTCCTCGACGACGTCCTCGCGGAAGCGCTCGGCGAGGTCCCAGCAGTAGAAGGGGATGCCGATGACGTCGGCGGCGCGGCGGGCGTCGCGGGAGTCCTCGATGGTGCAGCAGCCGCGGGCACCGGTGCGGAAGGACTGCGGGTTCGCGGACAGCGCGAGGTGCACGCCGGTCACGTCGTGCCCGGCCTCGACGGCGCGCGCGGCGGCGACGGCGGAGTCCACGCCGCCGGACATGGCGGCGAGCACACGGAGGCGACGTCCGTCGCGGGGGCCTGAAGGTGCACCGGAGAAGTCAGTCATAGCCCTCCCAGGGTACGGGGTGCCCGGAACCGGACGGCTGTCGCACGCGTGTCCGGTGCGGAAGGGGCGGAAGGGGGTGGGTCGTGGTGGGGACGGAACGGGAGAGACGGCCCGGCATCGACCGGCGCGGGCTGCTGATCGGGGCCGCGGGCGCCGTGGCGGCCACGGCGGGGTACCTGGAGCGGGACGAGCTGGCGCGCTGGTGGTGGCGGGTCACGGGACGGGAGAGGCCCCGGATCGACGGGGCCGTCGACCACCCGGGCGCCGAGTGGGTGGCCGCGTCGTCGGCGAACTGGCGGCGGGCCTCCCGCCCCGACGACTACGCGATCGACCGGATCGTCGTCCACGTCGTCGAGGGCGACTACGGGGAGGCCCTGCAGGTCTTCCGCGACCCCCTGCACAAGGCCGCCGCCCACTACGTCGTGCGCCGGGACGGACACGTGGCGCAGACCGTCCGCGAGCTGGACGTGGCGTTCCACTCGGGGAACCGCGTCTTCAACGAGCGCAGCGTCGGCATCGAGCACGAGGGGTACGTGGACCGGCCGGGCGACTTCACGGACGCGATGTACGCCGCGTCCGCCCGCCTAGCGGCGGGGATCTGCGCCCGCTACGGGATCCCGGCGGACCGGAAGCACATCGTGGCGCACTCCGAGGTGCCGGGCACCGACCACACGGACCCCGGCCCGCACTGGGACTGGGACCGGTACGTAGGGCTGGTGCGCCGGGCGCGTACGGCGGGCTAGCTCAGCCCCGCGCTGCGTGCACGCTCCACCACCGGGCCGATCGCCTCGACGACCGCCGCGACGTCCTCGCGCGTCGAGGTGTGCCCCAGGGAGAAGCGCAGCGTGCCGCGCGCCAGGTCCGGGTCCGTCCCGGTGGCCAGCACGACGTGGCTGGGCTGCGCCACGCCCGCCGTGCAGGCCGAGCCCGTCGAGCAGGCGATCCCCTGCGCGTCCAGGAGCAGCAGCAGGGAGTCGCCCTCGCAGCCGGGGAAGGAGAAGTGCGCGTTGCCGGGCAGCCGCCCGGCCGGGTCGGGGTCGCCGCCGAGGACCGCGTCCGGCACCGCCTCCCGCACGCCGGTGATCAGTTCGTCGCGCAGGGCGCCGATGTCGCGGGCGAAGCCGGCGCGGCGTTCGGCGGCGAGCGTGCCGGCGACGGCGAAGGCGGCGACGGCGGGGACGTCGAGGGTGCCGGAGCGCACGTGGCGTTCCTGGCCGCCGCCGTGCAGCAGCGGTACGGGCGCGTACTGCCGTCCCAGGAGGAGGGCGCCGATGCCGTACGGGCCGCCGATCTTGTGGCCGCTGACGGTCATCGCGGCGAGCCCGGAGGCGGCGAAGTCCACGTCGAGCTGACCGACGGCCTGGACGGCGTCGGCGTGCAGCGGGACGTCGAATTCCGCGGCGACGGCGGCCAGTTCGCGCACCGGCATGACGGTGCCGATCTCGTTGTTGGCCCACATGACGGTGGCGAGGGCGACGTCGGCGGGGTTGCGGACGATGGCCTCGCGGAGGGCGTCGGCGTGCACGCGGCCGTGGGCGTCGACCGGGAGGTACTCGACGGTGGCCCCCTCGTGCGTGGCGAGCCAGTCGACGGCGTCGAGCACGGCGTGGTGCTCGACGGGGCTGGCCAGCACGCGCGTGCGGGCCGGATCGGCGGCACGCCGTGCCCAGAACAGGCCCTTGACGGCGAGGTTGTCGGCCTCGGTGCCGCCCGCGGTGAAGACCACTTCGCTGGGGCGGGCGCCGAGGGCCGCGGCGAGGGACTCGCGCGCCTCCTCCACGGTGCGGCGGGCCCGCCGTCCGGCGGCGTGCAGCGACGAGGCGTTGCCGGCGAGCGGGAGCTGGGCGGTCATCGCCTGCACCGCCTCCGGAAGCATGGGGGTGGTGGCGGCGTGGTCGAGGTAGGCCATGGTGGCACCGATTCTACGAGGCGGGGAGCGCGCCCGTGCGGGGCGTTCCGGGCGGCCCCACCTCGCCCGGCGACGGCGCCTCCTCCCCCTCCCGCTCGTACTGCCGTACGACGGCCGCCGCGATCCGGGCGAGGTCGTCGCGGACCTCCTGCGGGGCGACGACCTCCACGTCCGGGCCGTAGGCCAGCAGGGAGCGCGCGGCGCGCGGATCCGGGAAGGCGAACTCCACGGTGGCGGGGTCGCCGTCGCCGGGCGGCCCGGTGACGAACCGGCCGAGGATCCGCAGCAGCATCTCCAGGCGGGTGCGGCGCACGAGGGCGGTGACGTGCAGGCCTGCGGGGCGCTGTTCGACCTCGCGGCGCAGGACGTCCCAAGCGTCGGCCAGCTCCACGCCGGGCCGGCGGCGTACGGGCTCGTCCAGCACGGTCACGGCCTCGGTGCGGTCGGCGCGGTACAGGCGGGGGCGGCCCCGGTGGTCGGCGACGAGGTACCAGACGCCGGCCTTGGCGACGAGGCCGTAGGGGTCGACGGTGTACACCTTGGGACGCGTGGTGCCGCTGTGGCGGTAGCGCAGGCGCAGCCGGCGGTCGGTGAAGACGGCGTCCTGCAGTTCTCCCAGCTCGCCGTTGGGGCCGGGGCCGGGCATCCAGCGGACGGGGTCGACCAGGATGCGCCGCCCGGTGGCCTCGGCGGCCGGGCGGTGCGGGGCGGGGAGCGCGGCCATGACCTTGCGCAGGGCGGAGCCGAGGGCGGCGTCGAGGCCGAGGGCGCTGTGGGTGTCCCCGGCGGCGAGGACGAACAGGGCGCGGGCCTCGTCGCTGGTGAGCCCGGTGACGTCGGTGCGGTAGCCGGGCAGGAGGGAGATCCCGCCGTGCCGGCCGCGCTCGGCGTAGACGGGGACGCCGGCGGCCGAGAGGGACTCGACGTCGCGGTAGACGGTGCGGACGGAGACCTCCAGGCGCTCCGCGAGCTCGGCGGCGGGCATGCGGTCGCGGTTCTGCAGGAGGAGCAGGATCGACAGCAGCCGGGATGATTTCACGCTTGTCGCACCTATTCGGGGTCCTGTGGAAAACCTGACGGCAGGTGTCAGCTTAAGCGGGCATGCTCGTTCTCGGCCGACGGAACGGCGCCGGCGAATTCCAAGAGGACCCGAGAACAAGGAGCTGCCATGCGCACCACCGACCCCCGCCCCCTGCTCGACCGCGCCACCGCCCAGGTGGCCGAGCTGATCGCACGGGTGCCCGCCGAGCGGATGGCGGACCCCACTCCGTGCACGGAATTCGACGTCCGCGCCCTGCTGGGGCACCTGGTCGCGGGGGTGCGGGCCGCGGCCGCGCTGGGCGAGACCGGCGAGCGCACGGGCCTGGTGCCGGCCGCGGACGTGCCGGACGACGGCTGGGCCAAGGCGTACGAGGAGGGGCGCGAGCGTCTGCTCGCGGCCTGGGCCGACGACGCCAAGCTGGAGGCGCCGATCAGCGTGCCGTGGGGCGAGATGCCGGGCCGGGCGTACCTGTTCTCGGGATGCGTGCTGGAGTCGGCGACGCACGCCTGGGACCTGTCCATAGCCCTCGGCGGTCCGGTCGCGCTGGACGAGGAGCTCGCGGAGCGGGCCCTGGAGTGGGCGCACCGGTTCCTGCCGGCCGAGCGGCGGGGCGAGGGCGTTCCGTTCGAGCCGGTGCGCCCGGCGCCGGAGGGTGCGGACGCCTACGGGCGGCTGGCGGCGTGGCTGGGCCGTACGGTCTGACGCCGCGCGGGCCCGGGAAGCAGCGGAACGTTACACCGCGCCGCTGCCGGTGGCCGGGTCCTCGGTGGCCGCGCTGCGCCGGTGCCAGGCGCGGGGGGCGCGCCAGTTGTAGCGCATGGCCAGCAGGCGCAGGACGAAGGCGGTGGCGGCGGAGATCATGCTGGTGGTGACGTTGAGCGCGTCGTAGTGGATGAGCAGGGCCGCCATGGTCGATCCGACCATGGCCGGCACGGCGTACAGGTCGCGGTCCCAGCGCAGGAGGTTGGGCACCTCGTGGGCGAGGACGTCGCGCAGCACGCCGCCGCCGACGGCGGTGGTGAGGCCGAGCGTGGCCGCGAAGGTCAGGCCGAGGCCGTGGGAGTGGGCCTTGACGGTGCCGGCGACGCAGAAGAGGCCGAGCCCGGCCGCGTCGAAGGCGTTCACGGCTTTGGTGATCCGCTCCACCTCGGGATGGAGGAAGAAGACGATCACAGTGGCGACCAGCGGGGTGATGAAGTACCCGAGGTCGGTGAAGGCGGCGGGCGGTACGGCACCGATGATCAGGTCCCTGATGAGCCCGCCGCCCAGGGCCGTGGCCTCCGCCAGCACCGCCATGCCGAAGACGTCGAAGTTCTTGCGGACGGCGAGGAGGGCACCGGAGATCGCGAAGACGAAGATCCCGGCAAGGTCCAGCGAGTGCTGGACGGAGGGGGTGAACAGATCGGTGAGCACGCGACATTCTTACTCGTCACGGGCGATGCCCCGTGCCCGTCCCGAGGGGTGGGACGCCCCGTACCGGCGGGGAGCCCCGTCACCTCTTCGGCAGCGCGGGTTTTCCCGGGTGCGACAGCCAGGTGTCGAACAGGTCGCCGAGGTCCTGGTGGGAGACCGCTTCGGCGAGGCCGATGAACTGGGAGGTGCGCACGTTACCGTCGCGGTGCAGCTTGGTCCACCGCGGCAGCAGCCGGAAGAAGGCCCGGTCCCCGATGCGCTCGCGCAGCATCTGCAGGGTCATGGCGCCGCGGAAGTAGACGGCGCGCGAGAAGAGGGTGTCCCGCTGCGGGTCGGCGATGTCGACCTTCCAGAAGGGGTCGTCGGCGTTGCGCTGGTTGTATGCCTCCAGGAAGGACTGGTGGGCGCTCTTGTGCTGCTTGTGCTCCGCCCACAGCCACTCGGCGTAGGTGGCGAAGCCCTCGTTGAGCCAGATGTCCTTCCAGCGCTCGATGGACAGGGAGTCGCCGAACCACTGGTGGGCCAGTTCGTGGACGACCGTCGACTCGTCGCGCACGGCCGAGTAGACGGGCTTGCTCTGGGCCTCCAGCGAGAACTCCGCCTGCGGCATGTCGTCGACGACGGCCCCGGTCTCCTCGAAGGGATAGGGGCCGAAGAGGGCGGCCCAGTAGTCGGTGGCCTCGGCGGTGATGCCGTAGAAGTCGAGCTTGCCCTTGGGCAGTGCCGGGTCCGTGGCCACATAGATGGGGATGCCGCCGGGGGTGGTGCCGCGGCGGACGTCGAACTTGCCGATGGTGGCGGTCACCGCGTAGGTGGCCATGGGCCTGGTCTCGCGCCAGTGGCTCACGGTGGTGTCGCCGCGGTCCTGGGTGGCCAGGAGCCGGCCGTTGGAGACGGCGGTCAGGCCCTTGGGGGCCCGGATGCGGATGTCGTAGGTCGCCTTGTCGGAAGGGTGGTCGCTGGAGGGGAACCAGGTGGAGGCCGCGTTGGGCTCGCAGGCGACGAAGACGCCGTCCTTGGTCTTCATCCAGCCGTACTTCGAGCCGAAGACGATGGGGCCGCTCAGCGGCTGGGGTATGCCGCCGTAGACGACGGTGGTGGTGAAGGTGCGGCCCTTCTCCAGCGGGACGGCCGGGCGGACGCGCAGGTCGCCGCCGCTGCGGGTGAAGGCGGCCGGGAGTCCGTCCACCTCGACGGACTTCACCGTCAGCTGCTGCAGGTCCAGGTGGAAGGAGTACAGGCTCTGGACGGCCCGGGCGGTGATCGTGGTGCGGCCGTCCAGGCGCCCGGAGGCCGGGGCGTACTCCACGTCGAGGTCGTAGTGGCGGACGTCGAAGCCGCCGTTGCCGAGCCCGGGGAAATAGGGGTCCCCGATGCCGGGTGCCCCGGCCGTGGGCATGCCATGGGTGCCGGGGGCCGCGTCGTCGTCGGGTGCGAAGGCCGTGACCGCGGTGGCGGCGACGGCCACCGCCAGGGACAGGAGCCGGATGGTCCGCCGGCGCCCGCCCACGGCGCGTATCAGACGGGCGGGGCGTACCAGGTGGGCCGGGCGTATCAGCCGGGCCGGGCGGGCCCGGCGTATCGAGCGGGGGAGTGCCATGAGCCGTCCCTTCGAACCTGCCGGCCCCTGCGGCAACAAGCCGGCTCCGCACCCTCCCCGCTCGCCGCACTCACGTCTTCACCAACGTGGCACGGCCCTCACCCGGTCGCACCTTCCGTTACTGCGTCGGTGGGACCGGCGCCCTCCGGGGCGTTCTCCGGGTGGTGGCACGCCACCCGGTGGCCGGTGCGCAGCTCGGCCAGCGGGGGCTCCTGCTGCTTGCACACCTCCGTCGCCTTCCAGCAGCGGGTGTGGAAGCGGCAGCCGGACGGCGGGGCGATCGGCGAGGGCACGTCCCCCTTGAGCAGAATGCGTTCCCGCTTGGCGCGCCGCTTGGGGTCGGGCACGGGCACGGCCGACAGCAGCGCCTTGGTGTACGGGTGCATGGGCCGCTCGTACAGCGAGCTGCGGTCGGTCAGCTCCACGATCTTGCCGAGGTACATCACGGCGATGCGGTCGGAGACGTGCCGGATGACGGACAGGTCGTGGGCGATGATCACGTATGTCAGGCCCAGCTCGTCCTGCAGGTCGTCCAGGAGGTTGACCACCTGGGCCTGGATGGAGACGTCCAGGGCGGAGACGGGTTCGTCGGCGACCACCAGCTTGGGCTTCAGGGCCAGGGCCCGGGCGATGCCGATGCGCTGCCGCTGGCCGCCGGAGAACTCGTGGGGGTAGCGGTTGTAGTGCTCGGGGTTCAGGCCCACCAGCTCCAGCAGCCCCTGCACCTCCTTCTTCACCCCGCCCTCGGGCGTGATGCCCTGCAACCGGAAGGGGGCGCCGACGATGGTGCCGACCGTGTGCCGGGGGTTGAGCGAGGAGTACGGGTCCTGGAAGATCATCTGGACGTCGCGGCGCAGCGGCCGCATGCCGGAGACGCCCAGGTGGCTGATGTCGCGCCCCTCGAACTCGATCCTGCCCCCGCTCGGCTCTATCAGCCGGGTGATGAGCCGGCCCATGGTCGACTTGCCGCAGCCGGACTCCCCCACCACGCCCAGGGTCTCCCCCGAGCGCACCTCGAAGTCGATGCCGTCGACGGCGCGCACGGCGCCGACCTGGCGGCGCAGCAGGCCCTTGGTGATCGGGAAGTGCTTGACCAGGCCCTCGACCTTCAGCAGGGTCTCGGGGGCGGCGGGCGCCTGCTGTTCGGGGATCGTCATCTGGTGGTCCTTCACAGCTTGGGCGCAATCTCTTCGGTCCAGATCCGCATGCGCTCCTCGGGCGGGAGGTGGCAGGCGGAGTGGTGCGGCCGGCCGTCGTCGGTGCCCGGCACCAGCCGCAGCTCGGGCCGCTCGCTGCGGGTGATGCCGCCCTTGGGAAGGTCGGCGTAGGGGCAGCGAGGGTTGAAGGCGCAGCCGGGCGGCACGTTGATCAGGCTGGGCGGGGAGCCCTTGACCGGGATCAGCCGCTCGGTCTGGGCGCGGTCGATGCGCGGCATGGAGCCGAGCAGGCCCCAGGTGTAGGGGTGCTGGGGCGAGGAGAAGACCTTCTCGGCCGGTCCCCGCTCCACGCACCGCCCGGCGTACATCACCAGCAGGTCGTCGGCGAGCTCGGCGACGACGCCGAGGTCGTGGGTGATGATGACGACCGCGGAGCCGAACTCTTTTTGCAGGTCCCGGATGAGGTCGAGGATCTGGGCCTGGACGGTGACGTCGAGGGCGGTGGTGGGCTCGTCGGCGATGAGCAGTTCGGGGTTGTTGACCAGCGCCATGGCGATCATGGCGCGCTGGCGCATGCCGCCGGAGAACTGGTGCGGGTAGTCGTCGACGCGCCGGTCGGGCTGGGGGATGCCGACCCGGTCGAGCATCTCGATCGCCCGCGTGCGGGCGGTCTTCTTGTCGACCTTGTGGTGGGTGCGGTACGCCTCGGTGATCTGGGAGCCGACCGTGTAGTAGGGGTGCATGGCCGACAGCGGGTCCTGGAAGATCATGGCCATCTTGCGGCCGCGCAGGGTGCGCACCCGGTCGGGGTCGGCGGCGATGAGCTCCTCGCCGTCGAGCCAGACCTCGCCGGAGATCTTCGCCCGGGCGGTGCGGTGCAGGCCCATGACGCCGAGCGAGGTGACCGACTTGCCGGAGCCGGATTCGCCGACGATGCCCAGGGTCTTGCCGGCGCGCACGTCGAAGCTCACGCCGTCGACGGACTTGACCAGGCCGTCGTCGGTGTCGAAGTGGATGCGCAGGTCGCGCACGGAGAGGAAGGCTTCGGCCTGCTCGCTCACGAGTACCTCACCCTGGGGTCGATGGCCGCGTAGACCAGATCCACCAGCAGGTTGCAGATGACGATGAAGAAGGCGGCGACCAGGGTCACGCCCATGACGTTGGGAAGGTCGTTCTCGGTCACGCCCTTGACGGCGAACTGGCCGATGCCCTGGAAGGAGAACACCGACTCGGTGATGACCGCGCCACCGAGCAGCAGGCCGAAGTCCATGCCGAAGATGGTGACGATGGGGGTGAGGGCCGAGCGCAGTCCGTGCCGGACGACGACCTTGCGTTCGGTGAGGCCCTTGGCGCGGGCGGTGCGGATGTAGTCCTCGTTCATCGTCTCCAGCATTCCGGCGCGGGTGAGCCGGGCGTACAGGGCGGAGTAGAGGAAGGCGAGGCTGCACCAGGGCACGAGGAGGTTCCAGGCCCACTTGAGCGGATCGTCGCTGAAGGGGACGTAGTTGATGCCGTGCCAGATCTCGACGTCCACGGTGAGGACGGACAGGGCGAGCATGCCGGTGAAGAAGATCGGCAGCGAGACGCCGGCCAGGGCCACGCCCATGAAGAAGCGGTCGAGCAGGCTGCCCCGCTTGAGCGCGGAGAGCACGCCGATGGCCACGCCGGTGACGACCCAGATCACCGCGGCGCCGATGGCCAGCGACAGGGTGACGGGGATCCGGGAGGTCAGCTGCGGCCAGACCTCGACGTGGGTCTTGAAGGAGTAGCCGAAGCACGGGGCCGAGCAGTGCGCGGCGTCGGGGCCGAACTTGTAGTCGGCGCCGACCACGAGGGCCTTGATGAAGTGCCAGTACTGCAGATAGAGCGGTTGGTCGAAGCCGAGGTTCTTCTTGACCGCGGCGACGGTGTCGGGGTTGGCGTCCTTGCCCACGTACTGGGTCGCGAGCTGGTCCATCGTCTGCCCGGCGATGCGGGGGACGAGGAAGAAGATCGCGAAGGTGACTGCGCTGACCACCAGCAGCAGCAGTACCGCGGCGAACAGGCGTCGGATGATGTACGCAGCCACAGTTGTGCGGCGCCGGGCGCGCCGGACCGAGAAGGGCGGGCCTTTTCGGTCCGGCGGCCGCAGGTGCCTTCACCTGCCTTTCGAAACTCTTCGGCGGACTGTGCCCGCGGCTACTTGGCGGAGCCCATCAGCAGGTAGTTGTACGTGCCGAGGTAGGCCTGGTCGACGGTGACGTTGGTGGCCGACTTCGGCCGCAGGAGCAGGTTCTTGCGGTAGACCAGCGGCACGGCGGAGGCGTTCTCCGCGATCAGCTTGTCCACCTCGCCCCAGGCCTTGGCGCGGGCCGCGGCGTCGGTGTTGGCGATGCCCTCGTTGAGGGCCTTGTTGACCTGCGGGTCGTCGAGCTCCTGGACGTTGTTGCCGCCGGAGGGCTTGATGGCGGAGCCGTTGGCGATCTGGTCCAGGAAGCCGAAGCCGGTCGGCCAGTCGGGACCCCAGGCGGTCATGAGCATGCCCAGGTTGTGGCTGTGGACGTAGTCCGGGACGCCGGCGAAGTTGGTGAAGTACTTGCCCGTCGGGAAGGACTTGATCTCGACGTTGATGCCGATCTTCTTCATCGAGGCCTGCACGGCCGTGGCCATGGCCATCTCCGCCGGGCGGTCCGAGCGGGCCGTCAGGTTGGTGGAGAAACCATTCGGCTGGCCGCATTCCTTCAGCTCGGCCTTGGCCTTCTCGATGTCGCCCTTGCTGCCGGGCGTCTGGTAGAGGTCGAACTTGGTGTAGCCGTCGACGGACGGCGGCAGCAGCGTGCTGGCCACGTCGCCCTTCGGGTCACCGCCCATGGCCTCCTGGACGGAGACCTTGTCGATGCCCCATTGCACGGCCTTGCGGCAGTGGATGTTGTCGAACGGCTTCACCTTCAGGTTCAGGCCGATGTAGCCGGTGGCGCTGGCGTACGGGTTGTCGGTCTGGTTCTTCAGCTTCGCGTCCCGCAGCACCTTCGGCTGGGTCTGCGGGGCGACGCCCGCACCGCCGGCGTCGACGCCGATGCTGTCGTTGAGCAGGTTGTTGTCGACCGTGACCTGGTTGACCTTGAACTTGATGGTGATCTTGTCGGGCAGCGCCGGGCGGTTGGGGTCCGTCTTGGGGTCCCACTGCGCGTTGCGCACCAGCGTGGCGCCCTTGCCCTCCTCGTACGACTCGAACTTGTACGGGCCGGAGGACAGGACATGCTGGACGTACTGCGCGCCCTTGTCGGCCTTCTGCGGGACGGGCGCGGTCTGCGAGAAGGTCGCCAGGTAGTCGAAGTCCGCGAAGGCGTCCTTGAGGTGGAAGACGATCGTCTGGTCGTCCGGCGTCTCGATGGACTTGATCCCGTCGGGCGACTTGTCCTTGTACGGGCCTTCGTACTTGTCGCCGCCCTCCAGGTGGGCCTTGAAGTAGGTGGGGCCGTTGGACAGGGCCTCGGGCGCGAAGTTGCTGCGCTCGATCGCGTACTTGACGTCCTTCGAGGTGATCGGCGAGCCGTCCTCGTACTTCAGCCCCGCCCGGAGCCTGTACGTCCAGGTCTTGGCGTCCGCACTCGGCTTGCCCAGGCCCTCGGCCAGGTCCGGGACGACCTTCAGGCCCTCCTTGCCGGGGGCCGGCTTGAACATGGTGAGCGTGCGCCCGTAGAGCCGGGCGAAGTTCTGCACCCAGCCGTAGTAGGTGTTGCCCGGGTCCAGCGAGTCGGCGGCGTCCGCCATCTCGAAGGCGAGCGTGCCGCCCTTCTTGTCCGACTTGTTGGCGAGCCCGGTCAGTGCGGCGTTGGCCGCCGAGGAGCCGCCGCCCTTGCCGCCGTCGCTCTTGTCGTCGGAGCCGCCGCACGCGGACGCCCCCAGGGCCAGCACCACCGCCGTGGCGATCGCAACCGTCGTTCTCTTCGTCTTCACCTGAGGAAAGCCCCCTCTTTCGTCTTCGTGGCACGGTGGACCGCAAGGGCCGCCGCTGATCGCTTGCTGTGGAGAGGTCCGGTGGTCCGGGGTCACTTGCTGCGCGGGTCGAGTGCGTCCCGCAGCCCGTCCCCGAGCAGGTTGAAGGCCAGCACCGTGATGAAGATGGCGAGGCCGGGCACGAACATGTACTGCGGGTCGGCCTGGTAGAGATCCGTGGCCTGGCTGAGCATGCCGCCCCAGGAGGCCTGCGGCGGCGCGATGCCGACGCTGAGGAAGCTCAGCGCGGCCTCGAAGAGGATGTTGGTCGGGATCAGCAGCGTGGAGTACACGAGGATCGGCGCGACCAGGTTGGGCAGCAGCTCGCGGAAGAGGATGAACGTCCCCCGGGCACCGAGGCTGCGCGACGCTTCGACGAACTCGCGTTCGCGCAGGCTGAGCGTCTGGGCCCGCACGATGCGGCCCATGTAGGGCCAGTTGAAGAAGCCGATCACGAAGATGAGCACGCTGATGCGCAGCGGCAGACCGGACAGTCCGAAGGCACCGTCCTGCAGGGCCGCGGAGATGGAGATGGCGAACAGCAGCAGCGGGAAGGCCAGGAAGGTGTCCATCATCCTGCTGATCACGGTGTCCGCCCAGCCGCCGTAGTACCCGGCGACCACGCCCAGCACGGTGCCGATCACCACGGAGAGCAGGGTGGCCCCGGTGGCGACCAGCAGGGAGACCCACGAGCCCTCGATGATGCGCGCCAGGATGTCGCGGCCGTACTGCGGGTCGACGCCCAGCGGATGCTCCCAACTCATGCCGCCCCAGGCGTCCTTGGGCGCGAGCAGGCTGGGGTCGATGAGGTCCTGGTGGAACTCGTTGGGGTCCAGTCCGAAGACCGCCTCGATCGGCTTGGCCAGGACGGCGAGGAGGATCAGCAGGATCACCACGATGCCGCCGGCCACGGCCACCTTGTCCCGCTTGAAGCGCAGCCAGGCGATCTGGGTGAGTGATCGACCCTCGATCTGGCTCTTGCGGGCACCGGCCAGAACGGCTTCCGGCTGCGCCCCGGCGGCCGACCCCGTGGTCTCGATAGGTGCGGTCACTGTGCCAACGACCCCTCTCGGCCGGAGGTGACCGGCCCACGCCCGCCGCAACACTTGCGGCCTGGTACTCACATGTACGGGTGATGTGCAAGTGGTGCAGATGGAGCGGAGGTTCTGAAAAGAGAGCCCATGACGCGCCGTGCTGCCGGCCGGGCCGTCTCTTGTTGGCGGGAGTCTTCATCGCGTCGGCGATCACTCGCCAGCCCTCGCCCGCAATGTATGCGCAACCGTGATGTGTGATGGAGGGTTCCGTTATCCGGACAGCGCGGCCGGCTGCCCGGTGCGCGCCCGCAGGGCGCGCAGGTCAGTACGCCCCGGCCTGCCAGCCCTGGGGCGGCTGCGGGTAGCCGTAGGCACCCGAGGGACCGGCCGGCGCGGCGGCACCGCCGCCGTAGACGTCACGGTCGAAGAAGGGCCGGGCATGGGCCCGCATCCACAGCGCGACCGGGTCGTACTCGTCGGCCATCGACACCGTCGACACCGGCAGCCCCTCCGGCACCACGCCGACCGACTGCTGCATCATCTGCCGCACGGCCTCCACGGCCGCCGGCGAGCTGTCGTACAGGTCCAGACCGATGCACAGGTACGGGGTGCCCAGGGCCGGCTGCACCCAGGCCCGGCGCAGGGTGCGCACGACCGGCGTACGGTGGGCGTTCTGCCCCAGCAGGGCGTAGAACTGCGGGATCTCCACGGCCGGTTCGCTCAGGCGCAGCGGCCCGGCCGGCAGCCGCTCCATGCCCTCGGCGATGCGGCGCAGGTCCGCCCAGGGAATGCCGACGCCCCCACCGGGCGCGTGCGGGTTCAGCCACAGACCCCAGCGGTCGGGGTAGAGGGAGGCGGCCACGGTACGGCCGGAGACGACCTCGTGGGAGCGGTTCCAGCCGCTGGCGGCGAGCTCCTGGGCGGAGGTCACGCACGGGGCGTAACCGAGGCCCTCGACCTCCATGTTGCCGTACTGCGCCTCCGGCGAGCCCGGCTCGCCGTGCCACAGCAGCATCCACACCCGGCCCTCGGCCACGGCCCGCAGCAGCGCCTCGTACGCGTCGTACCGGCCCGGCGCCACTTGGCGCAGCACCTGCTCGACGCCGCTCTCCGCGCCCGCGCTCACCTGGGTCCGCCTTATCTCTTGGCCGTCTGTTGCCACCAGCTTACGAGCCCGCGGCGGCGGGCATGAGAGGCGTCACAGGTCGCGGTCGTAGAACGGGCGCAGCTTCTCCCGCATCCAGTGCCCCACCGGGTCGTCCGCCACGTCCAGGAACACCAGCTGCACCGGCCACGCCACGGGCGCCGTGGCCAGCGCCCTGCCCACCGCCTCCATCGCGGCGCCCCGGCTGCCGGGGTCCGGAAGGTCCAGCTCCACCCCGATGAACAGCGCCGGATCGCCGCCCTCCACGCTCGCCAGCGCACGGCGCGCGGTCCGCACCGGACCCGCGGCCGCCAACTCCAGGCCCGCCGCCGCCAGGAACGCCGTCGGCTCGTCCTGCCAGTCCGGCTCGAACAACCGCACCCGGCCCCCCGTGGGATCCCCCTCCCACGCCGCCCGCCCCACCCTGCACAACTGTGCGACGGCCTGCGGCGGCAGCGGCACCCCCACCGTGCCCTCCGGATTCACCACGATGCCGACCTGCGGGGGCAGCCCCCGCGCGAACTCCACGGCCGGAGCCACCGCGAACGCCATGGCCGGCCCGGCGACGGCGAGGAACTGCTCGTGCGAACTGAACACCGGCACGAACGCGGCACCGTCCAGCTCGATCGCCGGCAGATCCAGATCGGGGCTCTGCGGCCCCCCGCCCTTGGGCAGCGGCACCCACACGCTGCTGCGACCGAGCACGTCGAGGATGCGCGGGGCGGCGTCGGGGACGCCGAGGGAGGCGGCGAGGACTTCCTCGAGCTCATTGGCGGGCCAGGCAGGGATGCTCACGCTCCCGCACCTTAACGGCTGCGCCTGAGCTGTGGTACGGGGGGTGGCCTTGGGCTCCGCCCCGGCGGCCCCCCGGCCCGGGGGTGCCAGGCGCTGGCCGGCGGCACGGCGCCCCCGAAGGGGCGCGGGGCAGTGTCGATCTGCGGCTCCGCCGCGTGGGCGCGACAAGCCACGACGCGCCCGCAGTATGTCGACTGCAGGCCGTCGGTGGTCGATCGCGCAGTTCCCCGCGCCCCTTACGGGGCGCTGCCGCCGAACGTCAGGGCCCGCAGCGCGTCCGCCGCTCCGCGGTCCAGGAGGGTCGCCGACGCGGCGCCGCGCGGCGCGCGGCCGGCCTCCGCATCGGTCACGAGCCGCCGCATCGCGCGGCGGTGGCGGGCGAACGAGCGCGGCGGGACGCCGCGGCCGCGGGCCCGCTGGCCCGCCCGCGCCTGCGCCGCGTCGACGACCAGCATCACCACGTGCAGCCGCCGCCCCCGCCGTCGCGCCTCGCGCGCCAGCCACCGGCGCACCCAGCCCCACTGTCCGCAGTCGTGCACGACGACGCTGTGTCCGGAGCGCAGGGCGCGCCACAGGGCGGCGTAGTGCGCGAGCCGGGCGGCCGGCCGGTAGGCGGCGTACGGCAGCCGCCGGGGTACGCGGCGTTCGATGCGGCGGCGGGTGTCCTGGGAGTCCACGCGGTGCACGCCGGGCCCGACCACCCGCCGCATCAGGGTGGACTTGCCGGCTCCGGGCAGCCCGGAGACGACGACCAGGTCTCCGGCCCGGTAGCGCAGTTCCTCGACGGTCCCACCGCGCAGGTCGATCACGCCCGCCACACCCCCCGTACGCACCGTGACCGTCGCCCCCTCCTTTCGTACGCAAAGGAAAGGTAATCCAAATCGGGACCTGGTGGGCGGTCCGTCGCACGGCCGTACGTGCAATGATGTGCGCGCCAAGCGCCATCGGCACGCTCGACAATCGCACGACCAACTGCATATTGGCCGCTCGAATCCGCGCGGGAGAGTCCTGGTGTGCTGCGTTGCGCCGTGCACCGGGCGCCGAAGGAGCAAGTTCCTCCCTTGAATCTCTCAGGCCCCGTACCGCGAGGGTGAGGCAGATCTGAAAAGCGGGCCGCCCCGGCGGTCCCACCCAAGGTGCAAGCCGGGCTCTCCAAGGGGCTCCCGGTGAACCTCTCAGGTTCCGATGACAGATGGGGAGGCCCCGATTCCTCGGTACCTCCGTGACTTCTTGCCCGGGAGCCTGACCATGACGACCGACGCCCCCCGCCGTACCGCCCTGGACGCGCTGCACCGCGCGCTCGGCGCGACCATGACCGACTTCGCGGGCTGGGACATGCCGCTGCGCTACGGCAGCGAGCGCGACGAGCACGTGGCGGTGCGCACCCGCGCCGGCCTGTTCGACCTCTCGCACATGGGGGAGATCACCCTCACGGGTGCCGAGGCCGGCCGGGCCCTCGACTTCGCCCTCGTCGGCAACATCTCCGCGCTCGCCGTGGGCCGCGCCCGGTACACGATGATCTGCAACGCCGACGGCGGCATCGTGGACGACCTGATCGTCTACCGCCTGGCCGAGCAGGAGTTCATGGTCGTCGCCAACGCCTCGAACGCGCAGGTCGTGCTGGACGCGCTGACCGAGCGGGCCGCCGGTTTCGACGCGGTCGTGCGTGACGACCGCGACGCCTACGCGCTGATCGCGATCCAGGGCCCGGCCTCCCCGGCGATCCTGAAGTCGGTCACGGACGCCGACCTGGACGGGCTGAAGTACTACGCGGGCCTGCCGGGCACCGTCGCGGGCGTCCCGGCGCTGATCGCCCGCACCGGCTACACGGGCGAGGACGGCTTCGAGCTGTTCGTGGCCCCGGGCGACGCCGAGAAGCTGTGGCAGGCGCTGACCGAGGCGGGCGCGGACGCGGGCCTGGTGCCGTGCGGGCTGTCCTGCCGGGACACCCTGCGCCTGGAGGCGGGCATGCCGCTGTACGGGCACGAGCTGACCACCTCGCTGACCCCCTTCGACGCGGGCCTGGGCCGCGTGGTGAAGTTCGACAAGGCGGGCGACTTCGTGGGCCGCGAGGCGCTGGCCGCCGCTGCCGAGCGCGCCGAGAGCGCGCCGCCGCGCAAGCTGGTGGGCCTGGTCGCCACCGGCCGCCGCGTGCCGCGCGCCGGCTTCGCCGTCGTGGCGGGCGGCGAGGTCGTGGGCGAAGTCACGTCCGGCGCCCCCTCCCCCACGCTGGGCAGGCCGATCGCGATGGCGTACGTCGACGTGGCCCACGCCGCCCCGGGTACGGAAGGGGTGTCCGTGGACATTCGCGGCACCCATGAGCCGTACGAGGTCGTGGCGCTCCCCTTCTACAAGCGGGAACGCTGAGACCCTCTCATCTCACCTGTCAAGACCCCTTGCACAAGCACTCACGCGCGTACAGGAGAATCTAGCCATGAGCAACCCCCAGCAGCTCCGTTACTCCAAGGAGCACGAGTGGCTCTCGGCCGCCGACGAGGACGGCGTGGCGACGGTCGGCATCACCGAGTTCGCGGCCAACGCGCTCGGTGACGTCGTCTACGCCCAGCTCCCCGCGGTCGGGGACACCGTCACCGCGGGCGAGACCTGTGGCGAACTGGAGTCGACGAAGTCGGTCAGCGACCTGTACTCCCCCGTCACGGGCGAGGTCGTCGCGGCCAACGAGGACGTGGTGAACGACCCGGCGCTGGTGAACACCGCCCCGTTCGAGGGCGGCTGGCTGTTCAAGGTGAAGGTCACGGACGAGCCGGCGGAGCTGATGTCCGCCGACGAGTACACGGCCTTCGCCGGCTGAACCCCGCTCTCCCCTCCCTCGTGCAGGAAGAACTCATGTCGCTCCTCAACAGCTCCCTCCATGAGCTCGACCCCGACGTCGCCGCCGCCGTCGACGCCGAACTCCACCGTCAGCAGTCCACCCTCGAGATGATCGCCTCGGAGAACTTCGCTCCGGTCGCGGTCATGGAGGCCCAGGGCTCCGTCCTCACCAACAAGTACGCCGAGGGCTACCCGGGACGCCGCTACTACGGCGGCTGCGAACACGTCGACGTCGTCGAGCAGATCGCCATCGACCGCATCAAGGCGCTCTTCGGCGCCGAGCACGCCAACGTGCAGCCGCACTCCGGCGCCCAGGCCAACGCCGCGGCGATGTTCGCCCTGCTCAACCCGGGCGACACCATCCTGGGTCTGAACCTCGCGCACGGCGGGCACCTGACCCACGGCATGAAGATCAACTTCTCCGGCAAGCTCTACAACGTGGTCGCCTACCACGTCGACGAGCAGACCAACCGGGTGGACATGGAGGAGGTCGAGCGCCTCGCCAAGGAGCACCGCCCGAAGCTGATCGTCGCCGGCTGGTCCGCCTACCCGCGCCAGCTGGACTTCGCGGCCTTCCGCCGGATCGCCGACGAGGTCGGCGCGTACCTGATGGTCGACATGGCCCACTTCGCGGGCCTCGTCGCCGCCGGGCTGCACCCCTCCCCGGTGCCGCACGCGCACGTGGTGACCACCACCACCCACAAGACCCTCGGCGGCCCGCGCGGCGGTGTGATCCTGTCCACGGCCGAGCTCGCCAAGAAGATCAACTCCGCGGTCTTCCCCGGCCAGCAGGGCGGCCCGCTGGAGCACGTGATCGCCGCCAAGGCGGTGGCCTTCAAGGTCGCGGCCAGCGAGGAGTTCAAGGACCGCCAGCGCCGCACCCTGGAGGGCGCGAGGATCCTCGCCGAGCGCCTGATGCAGGACGACGTGGCGCAGGCCGGCGTCTCCGTGCTCTCCGGCGGCACGGACGTCCACCTCGTCCTGGTCGACCTGCGCAACTCCGAGCTCGACGGCCAGCAGGCCGAGGACCGCCTCCACGAGGTCGGCATCACGGTCAACCGCAACGCCATCCCGAACGACCCGCGCCCGCCGATGGTCACCTCCGGCCTGCGCATCGGCACCCCGGCCCTGGCCACCCGCGGCTTCGCCGCCGAGGACTTCAGCGAGGTCGCCGACATCATCGCCGAGGCCCTCAAGCCGTCCTGCGACACCGAGGCCCTGCGCGGGCGCGTCACGGCCCTGGCCGCGAAGCACCCGCTGTACCCCGGCCTGAAGTAGGACGTCGGCACCGCATTAAGGCCGGATTAACCGGTTGGTACGGGGCATCCCGCACACTGGAGAAGTGGGCGGGATGCCCCGCACCACGTGGCGCACCCCACGCGTCACAGGGCGTGACATCCCTCGCGTACCCCCTGCGCTCCCCACGCCCGCCGCACCACCCCCGTATCACCCCCGTACCACCACCGACCCGAGGAGCAGCCACCGTGGCCATCTCCGTATTCGATCTCTTCTCGATCGGCATAGGCCCGTCCAGCTCTCACACGGTCGGCCCCATGCGCGCCGCCCGCATGTTCGTGGGCCGCCTGAAGAAGGACGGCCTGCTGGCCCAGACCACCGCCGTGCGGGCCGAGCTCTTCGGCTCCCTCGGCGCCACCGGCCACGGCCACGGCACCCCCAAGGCCGTCCTCCTCGGCCTGGAGGGCCACTCCCCCCGCACCGTCGACGTCGAGATCGCCGACGACGAGGTCGAGCGCATCCGCACCACCAAGCGGCTGCGCCTGCTCGGCGCCGAGATCGGCACCGACCACGAGATCGACTTCGACGAGTCGACCCAGCTCATCCTGCACCGCCGCCGCGCCCTGCCGTACCACGCCAACGGCATGACCCTCGCCGCCTACGACGAGACCGGCGCCCCCCTGCTGGAGAAGACCTACTACTCCGTCGGCGGCGGCTTCGTCGTCGACGAGGACGCCGTCGGCGCCGACCGCATCGTCCTCGACGACACCGTCCTCAAGTACCCCTTCCGCACCGGCGACGAGCTGCTGCGCATGTCCCGCGAATCCGGCCTGTCGATCTCCGCGATGATGATGGAGAACGAGAAGGCCTGGCGCACGGAGACCGAGATCCGCGAGGGCCTGCTGGAGATCTGGCGCGTCATGCAGGCGTGCGTCACCCGCGGCATGTCCCGCGAGGGCATCCTCCCCGGCGGCCTGAAGGTCCGCCGCCGCGCCGCCAGCACCGCACGCCAGCTGCGCGCCGAGGGCGACGCCCAGGCCCGCGCCATGGAGTGGATCACCGTCTACGCCATGGCCGTGAACGAGGAGAACGCCGCCGGCGGCCGCGTCGTCACCGCCCCCACCAACGGCGCCGCCGGCATCATCCCGGCCGTCCTGCACTACTACATGAACTTCGTGCCCGGCGCGGACGAGGACGGCATCGTCCGCTTCCTCCTCGCCGCCGGCGCCATCGGCATGCTCTTCAAGGAGAACGCCTCCATCTCCGGCGCCGAGGTCGGCTGCCAGGGCGAGGTCGGCTCCGCCTGCTCCATGGCCTCCGGCGGCCTCGCCGAGGTCCTCGGCGGCACCCCCGAGCAGGTCGAGAACGCGGCCGAGATCGGCATGGAGCACAACCTGGGCCTGACCTGCGACCCCGTCGGCGGCCTCGTCCAGATCCCCTGCATCGAGCGCAACGGCATGGCCGCCGCCAAGGCCGTCACCGCCGCCCGCATGGCTCTGCGCGGCGACGGCCGCCACCACGTGTCCCTCGACAAGGTCATCAAGACCATGAAGGAGACGGGCGCGGACATGAAGGTCAAGTACAAGGAAACGGCACGAGGCGGCCTGGCCGTCAACGTCATCGAGTGCTGATCCGCCCCCACGGCCACCGGGGCGGGGACACGCTTGCGTGTCCCCGCCCCGTTGCGTTCATCGCCACCCGAGCGCCTCGCGGACCGCACTAGCATGATTCCGGTACCTCCGGCCGCGCTGTCGGGCCGCTGAACGAAAGGAGCGAGCCGCCATGCCGATCGCCCCTGACCAGGCAGGGAACGACACCCTCCACTACCAGTTGCTGCGCGACGTCGTCGGGCAGATACAGGACAACGTGCCCGGAAAGCTGGAGATCACGAAGGAAGGGATCGTTCACGACATGATGTCGCCGGGGGGGCCGCACGAGCTGACGGTGTTCCGCGTCAGGCGTGAGCTGGACAGGGTTCTGCCGGACGACGTGGTCGCCCACACGGGCACGCCCGACGTGGAGGACGTGGGCGAAAGCATCATGCGGCATCCCGACGTCATGGTGATCCGGGAAGTGGACATGGAGGTTCAGGGGTCCTTCGACCCACGCACTCTGATCGCCGCCATCGAGGTCGTCTCCCGGTCCAATCCGGACAACGACTGGGTCAGCAAGATGCGGGACTACCCGGTGCTCGGCATCCCCATCTACGCAATCTTCGATCCGCGCACGGGCGAGGGCGCCGTCCTGTCCGGCATCCACCCGACGCCGTCCGGCCCCCGGTACGCGGTGCGGAAGGACTTCGTGTACGGCGAGGACGTCACGATCGGCGACTGGACGATCCCGACGAAGAACCTGCCGCGCTACGCGTAGGAAACCGCAGGAACTCCGGCGGCACCGCTGCCGTCAGCCAGACGCCGTTGCCGGTCACGTGGAAGACGTGGCCGGCTCGGTGCATTGCGGCTGCGTCCACTGCGAGGACGACCGGGGTGCCGCGGCGGGCGCCCACGCGGGTGGCGGTTTCGCGGTCCGGGGAGAGGTGGACGTGGTGGCGGGTCATGGGGCGCAGTCCCTCGGCGCGGATGGCGGCGACGCTGCGGGCCACCGTGCCGTGGTACAGGTACGCGGGCGGCTGGGCCGGGGGCAGGGCGAGATCGACGGTCACCGAGTGGCCCTGGCGGGCTCTGATGCGGTCGCCGTCCAGCTCGAAGCGCTGCTTGTCGTTCGCGGCCACGACGTGTTCCAGCTCGGCACGGCCCACGGCGAAGCCGTGCGCGGCGGCCGCGGTCAGCAGGACGTCGACGGCCACCCAGCCGTGCGCGTCGAGCTCGATCCCGATGCGGGCGGGCTCGTGGCGCAGGTGCTTGGAGAGGTACTTGGAGATGCGTACGGTGCGTCGTTCGTCCATGTCTCCAGGTTGGCGCGTCGTCGGCCCGGGTGTCATCGGGTTTCTGCGGCCAGCAGCAATGGCAGGGCCAGGACGATCGGGGGGTCACTCAGGGTCGGGGGGCGCAGGTAGAGGGGGAAGGGGCCGTGGGGTGGGGCCGGGGTGGCGGCCAGGAGGCGGTGGGTGCCGGCCGGGTCGTCGAGGGCGTCGCTCACGCGCGTGGTCGCCTCGAAGCACACGGCCAGCACCTGGTGGCCGGGGCCGGGCGGGGGGTGCAGGCGTACGGGGGCGGGGGTGGGGGTGACCGTGCAGGCGAGGGGGAGGTCCTGGGGGACGCCGTGGGGGAAGAGGCCGGCGAAGACGATGCCGTCGGCGGGGACGCGGCCGGTGAGGTGGCCCGTGATGCCGTCCGCGGGTGCCGGCAGGGGGGCGGCGCCGACGACGTCGCCCACGCGGCGGTCGCCGTACCGTTCGGCCAGGGCCTTGAAGCGGCTGGGCGACATGCCCACGAGCCGGGTGAACTGGGTGGTAAAGGTGCCGAGGCTGGAGTAGCCGACGGCGGTGCACACGTCGGTCACGCGGGGTGAGCCGCGCAGCATCAGGCGCTGGGCCTCGGCCATGCGCAGTGCGGCCAGGAAGCGGGCGGGGGTGACGGCGGTGACGCTGCGGAAGACGCGGTGGAAGTGGAAGGGGCTGAACAGGCCAGCCTCGGCGTGGTCGGTGAGGCACTGGACCTCGCCGAGGTGGTCGCGCATGCGGCGGATGGCGCGCTCGACGGAGGCGAGCTGGCCGGCCGAGGGGGGCGGCGGGGCGGGCGCGGCCGGGCGCACGGTCAGTCCGGGCCGGCGGCGCGGTGGGCGCGCTCGCGGGCGGCGGCCAGCGAGGCGGTCCAGGTGGCGGTGAAGCGGCGGCGCAGTTCCTGGGCCCGCCCCTCGGGCAGGCCGAGGCGGGTCCAGCCGCGGTGGGTGAAGGCCAGCCGGCGGCCGGTGCCGTCCGCGACGGGTGCGAGGGTGACGCGTGCGCCGGGGTGGGTGTGGGCGCCGGGGATCTCCACGGCGAACTCCAGGCGCTGTCCGTCGCGCAGTTCCCAGTCGTGCAGGGGGAAGCGGCGGGGTCCTTCGTCGTCGACGACGAAGAACCAGGCGGGCCGGAAGCCGTCCTCGGCGACGGGCAGCCAGTCCAGGAGCGCGGGGTAGGTCAGCGGCCGGTACGGGCCGGGGGGCAGGTCGACGGCGCCGTCGATGTCGTCGCGCAGCGCGTAGCGGGCGCCGGTGCCGGTGTGCAGGTGGGTGGCGAGGCGGGTGAGGAAGTCGCGCCAGCCCTCCAACAGCTGGCCGGCCTCGGCGGGGGTGCGGGTGGTGTCGTGGTCGGTGACGGTCAGCAGGGTGCCGGTGCCGTCCTGGTCGAGGGTCCAGGCGATGCGTTGCTGTTTGCCGATGCCCAGGAAGCGCCAGTCGTAGGCGAGTCGGCGTGCGGGGACGAGGAGGGTGGGGCGCAGGGTAAAGAAGTCGCCGTCCTCGAAGTCGAGGCGGTTGTCCTCGCCGGGGCGCAGCGGGGCGGCGAGGTCGCCGAACCACTCGGCCACCCGGTCGGGTTCGGTCAGTGCGGGCCACACGTGCTCGGGTGGTGCGGCGAGGCGTACGGCGAGGCGCACCGCTCCCGGCACCGCCTCCCCGGCGGGCACTCCGAGGGCCCCGCGGGCCGTCGTGCGCGGCAGCTGGTCCGGGTCCCGGCCCGGTGCGTCCTCCGGCATGGTCGTCCTCCGTCGCCGCTTCCGCCGGGCAGATCGCTCCCATATTATGTAGCCTCCCAGCACTGTCAACGCTCCAAGTCGGCGTTTCTCCAGGCGAGTTCGCCCGCCGAGAGGAGAGAACGTTGCAGGTGTCCGAACGCACTGCCCCCGTCGGCCGGGCCGCGCTCGCGGCCCGGGTCGCGTGCCTCGCCGCCCTGACCGCCGGGCACGCCGCGGCCGGCACCCTCGACGCCGTACGGGCGGGGCCGCGGCAGGTGCCGGACGTGCTCGGGCGCCGGGCGGCGCGGCTGCTGTGCGGTCTGGGGCCGACGTACGTCAAGGGCGGGCAGTTGCTGAGCACCCGCAGCGATCTGCTGCCGCCGCGGGTGTGCACGGCGCTGGGCCGGCTGCACGACCGGGTGGCGCCGATGACGCGGGCGCAGACGGACCGGGCGCTGGCCGAGGCGTACGGGCCGGAGCCCGCGGCGCGTCCGTTCGCCGTGTTCGACCACCGGGCCACGGCCAGCGGCAGCATCGCGTGCGTGCACCGGGCCGAGCTGGCCGACGGGCGCCGGGTGGCGGTCAAGCTGCGCCGCCCGGGCATCGAGCGCCGCATGCGCGCCGACTTCGCGCTGCTGCGGGCGGGTGCGCTGCTGGTGCAGCGGTTGCCGCCGTTGCGCAAGGTGCCGGCGCTGCGCATCGTCGAGGAGGTCGGCGGCGCAGTGCTGGGTCAGCTGGATCTGGAGCAGGAGGCGCGTTCGCTGGCGGCGCTGCGGGCGAACCTGGCCGCGCTGCCGTACTTCCGGCTGCCGGCCCCGGTACCGGAGGCGTGCGGGCCGGGCGCGCTGGTGATGGACTTCGTCGAGCCCCTGCACCGCTTCCGGGCCGGGCAGCTGGACCGCGAGCAGCGGCGGCAGGTCGTACGGCACGTGCTGCAGGGCGTGTACCGGATGCTGTTCATCGACGGTCTGGTGCACTGCGACATGCATCCGGGCAACCTCTATCTCGCCCCGGACGGGGTGGTGGTGCTGCTGGACGCGGGATTCGTGATCCGGCTGGAGCCGCCGGTGCGCCGGCTGTTCGCCGAGTTCTTCATGAACATGTCCCTGGGGCGGGGCGCGGAGTGCGCCGACGTGGTGCTGCGCAGCGCCGAGCACATCCCGGCGGGCGTCGACCTGGACGCCTTCCGGGCCGGCGTCGTCGCACTGGTGGCGGCCACGACCGGGCGCAGGGCCGGGGAGTTCCGGCTGGCGCCGTTCGCCACCCGCCTGTTCGACCTGCAGCGGCGCTCGGGGATCGCGGCCGCGCCGGCGTTCGTCTTCCCGCTGATGTCGCTGCTGGTCCTCGAAGGAATGATCAACGAGTTCGACGTGGACGTCGACTTCCAGGGGGAGGCCATTCCCACCCTGCTCACGGCCCTCAACTCCTAAACGTCTTCGACCTCCTGGAGCCCCCATGGACGGCCCCGCAGCGGTACGAGGAGTACAGGCGTTCCGTACGGCTCCGGAAGCAGTGGCCGACGAGGGCGCCGCCCCGGCCGCCGCCCCCTTCCGCTGGTCCGTGCTGCACGGCACGGCCGCGCCCGACCGCCTCGTCGCCGCCCTGCAGCACGCCTCCCGGCCCGACGGCGAGAAGGCCGTCGCCGTCGTGCTCGGCGCCGGGCACCGGCCGCGGGACAACGCCCTGCTGCTGGAGGGCGTCGCCCGGGCGGCCGCCACCCCCGGCCGGCGGCTGGTGCTGGTGCACCGGGGCGCGGGCGGCGCGAGCCTGCTGCGGGCGGCGGCGCTGGAGGCGCCGGGCCTGAGGGTCACCGCGCTGGAGCAGGCCGGTCCGCTCACCGCCGAGCGCGTCGCCCGCCTGGTGCGGGCGGCCGGCGACGGGGCCGAGGTGCACGTCGCCCAGGACGGTACGGCCACCCGTACCGTCTGGCGGCCGGCCGCCCTGCCGGCGGCCGCGCCCGGCCCGGCCGGCGGCACCGTGCTGATCACCGGCGGTCTGGGCGGGCTGGGCCTGCGGGCGGCGGGCGTGCTCGCGGCCCGCGCCGGGTGGCGGCCGGTGCTGCTCGACGTGACCGCACCCGGGCAACTGGACGCCGCCTCCGCCCGCTTGCTGGCCCGGCTGCGGGCCGCCGTGCCCCGTACCCGCGTGCTCACCGCGGACGTCACCGACCCCAAGGCCGTGGCGGCCGCCCTGTGGCGCCTGGGCGCGCCCGTGCACGCGGTGGTGCACTGCGCGGGCCTGGTGGACGGCGGCCCGGTGGCCGGCATGCACCCCGCGGACCTGGCCCGGCTGCAGGCGGCCAAGACCGGCGGCCTGCACGCCGTCCTGGACGCCCTCGACGTCACCGCGCTGCGGCAGGTGGTCGTCTTCGGCTCGATCACCGCCCGCGTGCCGCACCGGCAGATGGGCGGCTACGCGCTCGCCAACGAGCTGCTGCGCCGGCAGGCCCTGCGCCGCGCGGCCGTGCTGCCGCACTGCGCGACCGTCGTCGCGGAGTGGTCGGTGTGGAGCGGGGCGGGGCAGGCCCACGCGATGGGGGCCGTCCCGCAGGCGCGGCGCATGGGCATGGCTCCGGTGCCGCTGGGGCCGGGCATGGCGGCCCTGCTACGTCTGGTGGCCTGGCCGCCGGGGCCGGGCCGGGGCGTCTCGCTCGTACTGACCGGTGAGGGGGACCGCACCTTCCCGCCGCTTCCTTCCTCCGGCGGCTGATTGATCGGAATGCGCCATGGTTTGATCACCGCCCTGTCACAGAACGTCCCGGAGGGGCTTCCGGCGGCGGATCGCGGGCCGACGCGCAGTAAGAATGTGCACGTCAATCCAAAGATCAACCACGGGGGATCCACCATGCGCCGCAAGCTCGGCACCGCCCTGATCGTCGGCACGCTCGCGTTCGCCGCCACGGCCTGCAACGACAACGCCGATCCGACCGCCCCGGCCACCGCACCGTCCGGTGCCGCGTCGAGCGCCGCGCCGGGCAAGGAGACGCCGGGCAAGGAGACGCCGGGCGGTGGTGTGGTGGCTCCCGCCCCCAAGGGCACGCCGGCCTCCGGCGCCACCGTGACGGTCAGGAACAAGGCCGGCGTGGAGATCGCCGTCACGTTGAAGAACTGGGTCGACCCGGCCCAGAGCAACAACAAGTTCATGAAGCCCGCGGCGGGCAAGCACTGGGTCGCCGCCCAGCTGGAGATCATCAACAAGGGCAAGGCCGTCTACGACGACAGCCCCGCCAACGGCGTCAAGGTCCTGGACGCCCAGGGCCAGGGCTTCACCCACTCCATCGGCGAGACCACCTCGGGCCCCAACATGCCCGCCACGGTCAAGCTCGCCCCGGGCGAGAAGGCCCTGGGCTACGTCGTGGTGTCCGTCCCGGACGGCACCAAACCGCAGAGCGTCCAGTTCACCCCGGACTCCGGCTTCGCCAAGGAGACCGCGAAGTGGGTCCTCACCAAGTGACCCGGTGACGGCGGCGGGCCGGGCCCACCCCGGCCCACCGCGCACCTTCCTTCGCTACTTGCCGTACTCCTTGCGCTCCTCGCCGAACCGCTCCCAGGGCAGGTAGCCGCCCATGGTGAAGCGCAGGCTGGTGACGTAGGCGACGGGCGAGTCGTCCATGCGCCTGACGTCGTGCAGCGGCAGCATCCGGTAGATCTGCCCCTTGCCGGGGGAACCGGCCGGCGGGATCTGCCGGACGTCGTCGATCGTCAGGATGATCGGTTCCTTGTTGGCCAGCTGCAGGCCCAGCTTGGGCATGTCGAAGATGGCGCCGACGGCCATGCGGCAGGCCTTGGCGGCCGGGCCCTCGCCGGCGTACGGGTCGAAGGGCGTGCGGATCTGGCCGGTGGACAGGCAGTCGGGGTTGAGGGTGACGGTGATGTGGCCGAGTTCCTCGCAGGAGCCCTCCATCTTCATCTCGATGAGGTTGGTGTAGACCTCGGCCTTGGACCACTCCTCGGAGGTGGGCTGGGAGCGCACCACGCGCACGTACCCGTCGAAGGGCACGGTGTACTCGCCGACGCCCGGCACGGCGAAGGTGTCCACGGAGGTGATGCCGAGGTTGTCGATGCCCGGGACGGGCGGGGTCCAGGGCACGACTTTCGTGCCCGAGTAGAGGTTGCGCACACCGTCGGTGGTGACCGGGCGGCCATAGACCACGGACGGCCGCTGCGTAGGAGCGGACATCTCTCCCCTTTCAGGGCTCAGGGTTACCGGGTGCTGCGGCGCCGGGCGCCGGTCACGGCAGCTGCTGCCGGGCCGTCCAGTCGCAGCAGGTCAGGCCGGGCTCGTCGGCGATGCCGTCCTGGTCGGAGTCGATCTCGCCGTCGACGGTGGAGTAGACGGGACGGGAGTTGAGGTCGATGACGCCGTCGCCGTCCCAGTCGTTGAGCTTGCCCTTGAACGTGCCGAGGATGAAGGCGTTGGTCATCGGGCCCACCTCGGGGTCGTGCAGGGTCGACAGCACGCCGTTGCCCGGGGTGAGGACCTCCTCCAGCGGCTTGCCCGCGATCCGGGCGAGGTTCAGGTGGCCCCAGCCCTGGAAGCGGCCGCGCACGTAGCGGATGGCGTACTCGTCGTGGACGGTGAACCGCGGCTCCAGGTGCCAGGTGCCGTAGCGCGCGAAGCCGATCTGGGCCTGGCGCACGCCCTGCGAGGGGTCGTCGGCCCGGCCGGACTTGAAGAACGGACGGGGCACCAGCGACTCGAAGAAGAAGTTGCCCCGGTCGCGGCGCGTGCGGTCGGTGAAACCGCGGAAGAGGTAGTTGTCCACGTGCGGGGAGCCGTCGGCGTGCAGGCCCTCGATCGTCTTGGCAATCACCAGCTGCTTCTCGCGGGTCGCGACGTTGGGGCAGGCGTGCGCCTGACCGTAGACGCGCGCCAGGCCCTGCGGGGCGAGGGAGAACTTGCCCCAGTGCTGGTTGGAGTCGTCCAGCCGCACGTACAGGTCGCAGTGGATGAGCAGGAAGATCGTCTCGTCGAACGTCCGGCCGGGCGTCGACTTCCCCTCGCGTCCGTCGAAGGCCGGGTCACCGGTCTGCAGCTCGCTGATGAACAGCCGCGACCACTCGGCGATCTCGGGGTCCGGGTCCTTCAGGAACGTCTGCAGCGTCGCCACCGCCCGCGCCCCGCCCAGCTTCTCCACGGCCCACAGGGCGTCCCAGCGCACCTGGCGGTCGGTGTCGTCACGGATGGCCTGGGCCAGCAGCTCGATGGCGTCGGCGTGATCGCGGTCGGCGTACTCGTACAGCGCCTGCTCGCGCATGGCCGGGTCGGGATGCTTCAGAGCCTGCTCGCGCAGCTCGTCGTTGGAACGGTTGTCGAGCCGGATGGCCACGCGGTCCAGCGCGTACCCGAAGTCGCTGGCCCAGGCGGCCGGGTCACCGGCGACGAAGCGCGGATCGACGTTGCTGAGGGTGGTGCGGTACGCGAAGTTGAGCGCGTCGCGCTGCTCGGTCCCGAGGTCTTCCAGCAGCACCGGGTCGGCAGGCCCGGCCGCGGCCCACGGCCCCGGGTCGCCCTCGGCCAGGGAGGCCGGGGACTTGTTGCACAAGTCGATAGCCATGTGTGAGCTTCCTTCCGGTAGAGGGAGAACTCGCTATCGATAAGTTATGCGACCTGGGGGCGGCTGCCTTCTCTCAAGTTGGGCTGTTGGCGGTGACGGCGCCGGGGCACGAGCAGGGGCCGGCCGACATCTCGTACCACGGGTACCACCAGCCACGGGAGGAGGGCCGGGCTCAGTCGAGACAGAATTCGTTGCCCTCGACGTCCTGCATCACGATGCACGACTCGTTCTCCTCGTCGGCAAGCAGTACTTCTACGCATACCGCTCCGAGCGCGACCAGCCGTGCGCATTCCGCCTTGAGTACGGCGAGCCGCTCCTCCCCCACGAGCCCGGTGCCGACCCGCACGTCGAGATGCACCCGGTTCTTGACGACCTTGCCTTCCGGAACACGCTGGAAGTACAGCCGCGGGCCCACGCCCGAGGGATCCATGCAGGCGAACGCCGCGCCCCGGCGCTCAGGCGGCAGTGAGCTGTTGAAATCGTCCCACGTGGCAAACCCCTCCGGCGGCTGCGGTACGACGTACCCCAGCACCTCGCACCAGAACCGAGCAACGCGCTCCGGTTCTGCGCAGTCAAAGGTGACCTGAACCTGCCTGATCGATGCCATCGCCGCATCATAGAGGCGGGGTCTGTCGCCGTCTCCTCGATTTAATCCGCGACAACACCCCTCCGGCTACTCGCCGGTGGCGCCGTCGGCAAGCTCCCGGGCGATGTCGAGGTGCCCGACGTGCCGCGCGTACTCCTGAAGCAAATGGAACAGAACCCAGATCAGCGTCGGCCGTTCCTCCTCGGGCGGGACCCGGCCCCCGAGCGTGGCCATCCGGTCCTCCAGCCGCGCACCGGCGACGATCGCGCGGGACCGCTCGCACTGGGCGCGGAAGAATGCCGTCACGTCCTCGACGGTCTCCCCCGCCTCGACACGCCATCTGCCGCCACGGGCCTCCATATCGCCCCACGGCTGTTCGACCTGCTGGCCGGCGAAGCCCCACTGCAGCCAGCGCAGCTCCACATAGGCCAGATGCTTCAACAGCTCCAGCGGCGCCCAGCCGGACGGCAGCCGGCTGCCCCGCAGTTCCTCGTCGCTCAGGCCGTCCAGCTTGCGCAGCACGGCGTCACGGTAGAAATCCAGATAGCCGGCCAACAACTCGGCCGGGCTGGTGAGCGTGACATCGGGCTCTGCCGGGGGCTCGGCTTCAGCAGTCATGGCAGGTGATGTTAGCGAGGCCATACGGGCAGGCCATCCGCTCACAGCACAGCGCGCCCCCCCCCGCCGGACCTTTGACGCTTTCGCAAGGGCAGTGTTCTACTCCCCGCCATGACGACTCCAACGAAACTTTCGTCGGCTCCTGTCATCGACGAAACAGTCCGGCTCCTGATGGAGCACTATGTCTTCCCCGAGATAGCCGAGCAGCTCGCCGGCCTGCTGCAACGACGCCTCACCGAGGGCGCCTACGACGTCGACGACGCCGAGGAGCTCGCCCGTCTGGTCACCGCGGACCTGCAGTCCGTCAACGGCGACCGGCACCTGAGACTGAAGCACCACGCCGACCCGATCTCCCCGAAGGAGGGGGCGGCCACCCGGGACGCCATGCGCCGGGAATTCGACGCCTCGCTGGGCGGTGCGCCCCGGGTGCAGTTGCTCGACGGAGGGGTCGCCGTGGTGGAGCTGGCACCGATGCTGTTTCCGCTGGAGTGGGCCGCCGAACCGCTGAGCGCCGCGCTCACCCTGGCCTCCCGCGCCCAGGCGCTGATCGTCGACCTTCGCGCCAACCGTGGCGGCGACCCGGACACGGTCGCCTTCGTCTGCAGCTACCTGCTCGACGAGCGCACCCACCTCAACACCATGCACTGGCACGGCGGCGAGCGCAGCGAGCAGTCCTGGAGCCTGCCGCACGTTCCCGGCGCGCGCTTCGGCGGCAGCAAGCCGTTGTACGTGCTGTCCAGCGACAGCACCTTCTCTGCCGCCGAAGAGCTGGCGTACGACCTCCAGCAGCTCGGCCGCGCCATGGTCGTCGGCGAGCGCACCCGCGGTGGCGCACATCCGTGCAAGGGCTGGACGGTGCACCCACACCTGGAAGCCACCGTCCCCGTCGGCCGCGCCGTCAACCCCGTCTCCGGCACGAACTGGGAGGGCACCGGTGTGCAGCCGGACGTCCCTTGCGCTGCTGCCGACTCCCTCGCCCAGGCACACGCGCTGGCCCTCGCCCGACTGGCATGCTGAGCGGAAGGCAGGCCCTTTCTGCTCGTACGCGGCAACAGCAACGTCAACGGCGGTACGCGGCACGGCTTGTTGAGCAGGCGCTATGAGCCGCAGAGGGATCCAGTAAGAGGCTTGCCTGCTTGCCGTACGGGCTGACGTCACGTCACCCATACATGGTGGCCCAGTTCGATCAGGACGCACAAAAGCCTTCGACCAGCCGGGCCGCGACCGGACATGATCCGCACTCGTGACGACACCGAAGGGATTCCTGGTTCGGGCCGCCGCCCGGAACAACGCCGAGTGGTGCGCAGTGATGAGCCGGTCGCACGGCTCGACGGGCGCCTTCGGGGACCAGGCATGGGCCGCCCCCGTCCGCACGCCGCTGTACTACCCCGACGCGGTGACGCTGGTGCCAGGCGCCGGCCCGACCGCACTGGTGGCCCGGATCGACACCATCACGCCTGGCGCATCCGTCAAGGACAGCTGGGCCCCCAGACCATTGCCGCTACGGGTCGCGGTACGGGGGTACGGGTGCGGGGCGACCGCCAGCGGCGCGGCTGCCGAGGCGGTCGCCCCGCCGGCCTCAGGCCACCGAGAGTGCCTTGACGCCCGACAGGAGGGGGACGAGCGAGTAGTTCCCGTCCCCCGAACCGCACGACGGCTGGCTGTCAGCGGTGCTGGACACGTTCGTCCCCGTCGCGAACCGCCCGTCCCCACCCGTCACCACGGTCGTGAAGTGGTCGGTGGCCGAGGGCGAGTAGTACACGCACTGATGCAGATTCGCGTAGCTCCCTGAGGTGAGGTCAAGTGCCTTGACGCCCGACAGGAGGGGGACGAGCGAGTAGTTCCCGTCCCCCGAACCGCACGACGGCTGGGTGTCGGCGGTGTTGGACACGTTCGTCCCCGTCGCGAACCGCCCGTCCCCACCCGTCACCACGGTCGTGAAGTGATTGGTGGCCGAGGGCGAGTAGTACACGCACTGATGCAGGTTCAGGTAGCGCCCTGAAGCGAGGTTCAGTGCTTTGACGCCCGACAGGAGGGGGACGAGCGAGTAGTTCCCGTCCCCCGAACCGCACGACGGCTGGCTGTCAGCGGTGCTGGACACGTTCGTCCCCGTCGCGAACCGCCCGTCCCCACCCGTCACCACGGTCGTGAAGTGGTCGGTGGCCGAGGACGAGTAGTACACGCACTGATGCAGGTTCAGGTAGCCCGAAGCGGCGGCCCGGGCCTGCCGGGGCTGCGCGGAGGCCGGGGCGGGCGCCGTCATTCCCGCAAAAGCGCACATGCCCGCCGCAGCCACGGCCAAGGGCTTCCATGCACGTCTGATCACCGATCGCAGCATTCCTGGTTCCTCCCCAATGCCCAAGCGGTACCGGACGCCCCGGCCCGCGGCACAACAAGCCCAGGAGACCACCGACAGCAATGGAAAGTAGCGGATCGAACGCTACAACCCTCCCATTAAGTGATGAGTCGGCCAACCTTGCGTAACCACTGGCAAGGCGCACGGGGTTTACCCCGGCTGGGAGGCGCCGGCAGCCCTGCAGGACCGGTCGCCGTTCTCCTGCCGTCCAGGCTTACGGAAGCTGCGTCAGCTGGATCAGGTTGCCGCAGGTGTCGTCGAGGACCGCCGTCGAGAACGGGCCCATGGGCGTCGGCGGCTGGGTGAACTCGACGCCGAGGCCGGTCAGGCGCTCGTACTCCTCCTGAATGTCGTCCACGGCGAAGGAGGTGGCCGGGATGCCGTCCGCGACCAGGCCTTCCTTGTACTGCTTGGCCACGGGGTGGGCGTCCGGTTCCAGCAGCAGCTCCACGCCGTCGCGGGCGGCCGGGGAGACGACGGTGAGCCAGCGCGCCGGCCCCATATCGATCTCGGTCTTCTTCTCGAAGCCGAGCTTGTCGGTGTAGAAGGCCAGGGCCTTGTCCTGGTCGTCGACGAACACGCTGGTCACATGGATGCTGATCATGGTGCCTCCGGCAGGGGGCGCGTCTGTGCCACCCTCGTGGGCGGGGTTCGCGAGTGCCTTGAAAACATCCTCCGCCACGCTGGGGAATAAGCAAGTTTTCACCTGCATGTCCAGCTTCGGGCAGCGCGGCCCCCTGCCGGCCGGGGCCTACTTCAGGTGCCGGGCGAAGAACCGGGCTCCGGCGTCGAGCTCGAACCGGGGGACGCCGGTGTGCCCGCCCGAATTGGCATGCAGCGTCTTCTCCTTGGAGCCGAAGGCGTCGAACAGGTCCAGAGCCGCCTGCCGGTCGTTGCCTTCGTCGTCCCACTGCAGCAGGACCTGCAGCGGAATGGTGACCCGGCGGGCCTCCTCGAACATGGTGGCCGGCACGAAACTCCCGGCGAACAGATTGGCGGCCGCAATGCGCGGCTCGGCCAGCGCCAGCCGGATGCCGATGGAGATCACTCCTCCCTCGTACCCGACGGGGCCGCCGAGCCCGGGCAGCGCAAGGAGGACGTCCAGGGTGGCCCGCCATTCCGGGGCCGCCTTTTCGACCAGCGGGAGGACAAGGGCGTCGACGATCTCGTCGCCGACCGGCTCGCCGGCCTCCATCGCCCGGCGCAGGTCGGCGCGGGCCTGCTCGACGGCGGCCCACCGGGGCCGGTCGCCGCTCCCGGGGAGCTCGATGGTGGCCGCGGCGAAGCCGTACTCCGCCGCGTAGTACCGGGCCCGTCCAGCCAGCCGGGGGTACATCTTGCGCAGTCCGAGCGGGGGAGGGCCGATCAGGATCAGCGGCGCCGGTGCGGTGGCGGACGGGGGCGTCCACAGGATGCCGGGGATCTCGCCGAGGGTGAATTCGCGCTCGAGGACACCGTCGTCGAGACGCTGTTCAGAGGTGAAGTGCATGGTCGTGCCTTTCGGGAGTGCTCATGAACGGCGCTCCCGGACGACCTGTCGCCCGACCGTGACCCCGGAGGGGAGCACCCATGTCGATACTGCGTTCACGGGTACCACCTCCTGGTTCTCTCGCACGGCCTGGCGGAAACGTAGCAGCAGCCGCCGTGGCCCGCCAACCGGATGTTTCGCGGGATCAGCCGGCGTCGAGTCCGCCGACCAGGCGGTCGAGGAACCGGGCGAAGGTGGCTTCCGGAGTGAGGGGGCGCCCGGGGGCGGAGAGGGCCTCGGCGAGTTCCGGATGGTGGCCGTCCGCGGCGACAGCGGCGAGGTAACGGGCTTCCGCTGCGGCTCGGTCGGGGGACTGCGAGACGGCGGCCTGCGCAGCCTCATGGGCGACGTGTCCGGCCACGAAGGCCGTGAGTTGGGCGAAGATCTCCAGCTTCGCCGCACCGTCCAGTCCGGTGGGCCGCAGGGCGGCGAGCGCGTGTTCCAGGAAGGCGAGGGTGTTGGGGCCGGGGATGCGACGGGTGGCCAGGGCGGCGGGCAGCCAGGGGTGCCGCAGCATGAGGCCGCGCTGGAGGTGGGCGATGGCCTTCAGGTCGGCGCGCCAGTCGCCGGTGAGCACGTGTGTGGTGGTCGGCAGTTCGCCGCTGACGTGGTCGGCCATCAGGTTCAGCAACGTCTCCTTGTCGGGGGCGTAGCTGTAGAGCGACATGACACCGGCCCCGACCCGTGCAGCCACCGCACGCATGGTGACCGCTTCGAGCCCCTCGGCGTCCGCCAGGGCGACGGCCGCCGCGGTGATCGCCTCCCGGCTGTAGGCCGGCTTGCGGCCTCTACGGGGCTGGTCGGAGCTCAGCCAGAGCTGCTGGGGGTCGACGCTCGGGGTGCCGGCCCTTCCGTCGCGGGGCATGGTCCACGCTCCTTCCTTGATTCCGGTGGCCGTGCGGGGCTCAGTCAAGCATCCCCTATTCTCGTACATCGTACGGAAATACAGGAGGGGAAACGATGACATCACGCACGCACAGTTCGAAACCGCCCCTTTCCTCACGGATGATGAGGGCGACCTGGCGCGGCCTCCCGGCCAAACGGCACGACGTCGGGTGGGAGCCGGGCCTGCCGGTACCGGCCGCCGACGGCAGCCCGCTGATCACGGACCACTACTTCCCTCGCGCCGAGGGGGACTTCCCCACCCTGCTGGTGCGCTCGCCCTACGGCAGGGGCCTGCCGTGGTCCCCCATGTACGGCCTGCTCTTCGCCGAACAGGGCTTTCACGTGGTCCTGCAGAGCTGCCGCGGCACCGGCGGTTCGGGGGGTGCGTTCGACCTGTGGTGCAACGAGGCCGCCGACGGCCGGGCCACGGTGTCCTGGCTGCGCGAGCAGCCCTGGTTCAACGGCACACTCGGGACCGTCGGCCCCAGCTATCTGGGCTACGTGCAATGGGCCCTCGCCGTGGACCCGCCGCCGGAACTGAAGGCAATGGTGGTGCAGGTGGGCCTGCACGATCCCCACGCCCTGTTCCACGCGCACGGTGCACTGCACCTGGAGACCGCACTCGCCGTCGGCGCAGGCATGACCTACCAGCACCAGGGCATGGCACCGTTCCTCAGAGCAACACTGCGCCTGCAACGCCGTCTGCGTGCCGCCACCACCGCGCAGCCACTGCGCGGGGCGTACGCGTCGGCCCTCGGAGGCGAAGTGCCTTGGTTGGACGACGTGATGACACACCCGGACGCCGAGGACGCGTACTGGCACGGCGCATCCCTGGCCCACGTGGCGGAACGGCTCAGCGTGCCCACGAGCCTGATCACCGGATGGCACGACGCACTGGCCGACCAGACCTTCGAGCAGTACGCCCGGCTGCGTCGGGCCGGATGCGAGACCGCCCTGCTCGTCGGCCCCTGGACCCACACCTCCGCCCTGCAACAGGGATGGCCCGAGGTGTTCACCGAAAGCCTCGCCTGGCTGCGCGCCCATCTGCACGCCGACCCCTCCGGCCTGCGCCCCACAAGGGTGCGCGTCCACGTCGGCGGCGAAAACGCCTGGCGGGACCTCGACGACTGGCCGCCGGCCACGGCCGCCGACTCCTGGTTCCCCACCGTCCAGGGGCATCTCATCCGGCAGGCTCCGACGGACTCCGCACCGCTGACGTCGTTCCGCTACGACCCGGACGACCCCACCCCGTCCCTCGGCGGCCCGCTGCTCTCCCGTACCGCCGGTCCTCGCGACAACAGCAGCCTGGAGGCCCGGAAAGACGTCCTGACGTTCACCAGCGCCCCACTCACCGAGCCCATGGACATCCTCGGCCCGGTCTCGGCACGACTGAACATCTCCACGGACACCGGTCACGCCGACGTCTTCACCCGCCTGTGCGACGTGGACCCCCAAGGCCGCTCCATCAACATCTGCGACGGCCTGGGCCGACTACGGACGGACGGGCAGGAACCCTCACCCATCACCGTGCCGATGAGCTCGACCGCCCACAGATTTGCCGTCGGCCACCGCATACGCTGGCAGATCAGCGCAGGCGCCCACCCGCGCTACGCCCGCAACCCCGGCAACGGGGACTCCCCCGTGGACGCCACCACCTTCACACCGGTGCGCATCACGCTCCACACCGACTCGACACTGACGCTTCCGATGCACACCCACAGCTCCGGGACGAGGTAGCGGGGCGCGGCGCCGCAGCGGAAGGCTCAGCCGGCTCCCTCTAGGCTGGCGCGGTGACTGCTGAGCAGGAGCGGGTGCAGCCGCCGGGAGTGTGGGCCACGGCAGTGGGGGTGGCCAGGGTGCGGGCGCTGGAGACCGAGCGGGAGAACGCGCTGTTCCGCGACCCCCTGGCACAGGCCTTCGCCGCCGCCGGCGGCCTGTGGCCCTCCTCGCCGCCGCTGCCCGATGACGAGGCCGCGCGCCGCCGCCGACTGGCCGTGTCGTTCTCCATCGTCATCAGGACGAGGTTCCTCGACGACCTGTTGCAGCAGGCCTCCGCGTCCGGGATCCGGCAGGTCGTGCTGGGATCGCCGAAGGGCTGCTGATCTATCTGCCCGAGGATGCGGTGGAACTGCTGCTGGCCCGGATCAGCGTGCAGTCGGCGGCAGGCAGTCGGATGGGGCTGACGTTGGGCTCGCGCGGCGTGATCGAGCGCTTCGGCGCGGATGCCGCGCCGGGATCGGCGGCGTCCATGTGGGTCTCGGAGATGCCCGACGACCCGGTGGCCTGGCTGGCCGGACACGGCTGGGAGGCCGACAGCCACACCCTGCGCGAGCGTGCTGCCGCCTACGGCCGCCCGATCAGCACCCCGCCCCAGCACGAGGAGCGGCCCGGCGGACTGATCTCGGCGGTCCACCGGTAGAGCGAGTGCCGGCCCACGAGGTGCGGGTGCGGGGTGGCATGGGCGGCGCGCCCTGCCCCCACTTTCCTCCCGTACACCGAATGCAGCACCGATGCTTTCGACGGCACCCCGACAGCAACCAGCCACACGGGCCAGCCGAACGCCTGGCCACGACGAACGTGAAACGAGCGGAGCGTCTCCACCGGCCCGAGCCACATCGCGGCAGCAGCCAGCTCCCCCTCAGCCACGACCGGACGGCGCGATCTCCTCACGCACCCGCACCCGCGACGGCACGAGAACGGCGACCAGCAACCCACCCACCCGCAGCCCGGAAACCGGCCCGCGCCCCCCACCCCTCCCTCGTAGCCAGCCAAAGTTCTGACGCCGACCCGCTCCTCGCGGTGGTGGAGTGACGGCCCGCGGCCCGATCTCTGCTGCGTTCGGTGCGCCCGTTGCGTTCACTGCACCCGCTGCCCCCGGGCCGTGTGCGGCCGGGCGGCTGCGGCCGTCCAACGTGCCTTCGGTCGACAGGGCCCCTAGCGGCTCGGGCCTCTGCTGTGCGAAGTTCTGGACGATCACAGGATCCGGTCTCAGCGGACCGGGGAGCGACACGGGGGGCGTGTGGGATGCAGCCGTTGGGCGTCGGGGATCCGCAGCGGGTGAATCGGTTCCGGCTAGTGGGTGTGCTCGGGTCGGGCGGGATGGGCCGGGTGTTCCTCGGTCGGGCGCCCGACGGGGCCGCCGTGGCGGTGAAGATCGTGCACCCGTACCTGGTGTCGGCCGACCGCGGCGAGTTCCGCGACCGCTTCATCCGCGAGGTGAGTGCGGCGCAGGGTGTGGACGCGGCGTTCACCGCCGCGGTGGTGGCCGCCGACCCGTACGCGGCAATCCCTTGGCTCGCCACCGAGTTCGTTCCGGGGATCCCGCTCGGCGAAGCGGTGACACGGTTCGGCCCACTGCCGGAGGATGCCTTGACGGTGCTCGCCACGGGGCTGTTATCGGCACTCGCCGCCCTGCACGCGACCGGGCTGGTGCACCGGGACATCAAACCGTCCAACATCATGCTGGGTGTCGACGGCCCGAAGGTCATCGACTTCGGCATCGCGCGGCTCGCCGACGCGACCGGCATCACCCGTACCGGCAACACGATCGGCACGCTGGGCTTCATGGCGCCCGAGCAGTTCGAACGCTCCGACGTCGGCAGCGCGGCCGACGTGTTCGCCGCGGGCGCGGTGCTGGCGTACGCGGCGACCGGCCGCCTGCCGTTCTCGGGCGACACCCTCCCGTTGCTGCTGCGCAACCTCTCCACGCAGCCGCCCGACCTCGACGGGGTCCCGAGCACGCTGCTGCCCGTCATCGAAGCCGCCCTGACCAAGGACCCGGACGTGCGCCCGTCCGCCACGGCTGCCCGCGCCCTGGTGCCCGTCCCGCGCACACAGGTGGACCCGGATGCCGGGTGGCTGCCGCCCGCCGTCACGACCGCCATCCTGCGCGCGGCGGCAGACGCCCTCAGCACCCCGGCGGCCGAACCGGCCGACCCCGCCCCGCACTCTACGACCGTAGCGGAAACCCCGGTTACCCCGATCCCGGGCACGGCCGGCTCCGACCCGGTAACCCTTCACGCACCTCGAACGCCGGCTCCACCCGGACCGCTCGTCCCTGACGACCCGGCAGACCCGGACGGCACAGCCCCGGCTTCCGGCAAACCCGCCCTGCGGCCGGACCACAAAGCGGTGCAGGGCGCCGGCTACGTCCTGCTCGGCCTCGCCGTCTACGGAGGCACCGGCTGGTACGCCTGGCACGGCGACCCGCCCCGGGGGATGAACGGGGGGACGTGGTTGCTCTCGATCTTCTTCGGAGGACTTGGCACGTTCGTCGGCCTCGACGACCTCTTCGAAGTCTTCTACCCGGCCAAGGCCGACTCCCCCGGACAGGTCCTCACCGCCCTCGTCCTCGCCGTGGCGGGCTTCGTCGCCTTCGCGCTCGTCGTCGTGTAGCCGACGCCGCTGCAGCGCCCGCCACGTCCGGGCGCCGCACGTGGGGAATCGTGTGAGCAGGTCCGAGGAGCGCCCGAGCGTGGAGTGGGGAAATCCAAAGAGCCTCATCAACAGTTCCAGGGCGAGGTAGCGGGGGGCGCCCCCAGCGGCCTCCCCAGCCTCCCCAGCCCCACCTCCGCATGACGGCGCGCCCTGCCCCCACTTTCCTCCCGTACACCGAACGCGGCACCGATGCTTTCGACGGCACCCCGACAGCAACCAGCCACACGGGCCAGCCGAACGCCTGGCCACGACGAACGTGAAACGAGCGGAGCGTCTCCACCGGCCCGAGCCACATCGCGGCAGCAGCCAGCTCCCCCTCGGCCACAGACGGACGGCGCGATCTCCCCACGCTGCCGCAGCGGCGACGGCAGGAGAACGGCGACCAGCAACCCACCGGCCCGCAGACCGCCAACCCACCCGCGCCCCCCATCCCTCCCCTCGTAGCCAGCAAAAGCTCTGACCTGAGCCACGACGAAACCCGCAGCGGCGTCTCGCCCCTGTCGAGCGCGTACGTACCGGGCTCGCTGGGTCCGGGTACGAGCCGGAACGCGGGCGGAGGCCATCACTCCACCACCGCGACGAGCCAGTTGGCGTCAGAACTTTGGCTGGCTACGAGGGAGGGGTGGGGGGCGCGGGCCGGTCCCCAGTCTGCAGGCTGGCGGGAGGTTGGCCGCCGTACTCGTGCCGTCGCGGATGCGGGCGCGTGAGGAGACCGCGCCGCCCGGCCGTGGCTGAGGGGGAGCTGGCTGCTGCCGCGATGTGGCTGGGGCCGGTGGAGACGCTCCGCTCGTGTCACGTGGGTACGTGGCCGGGCGTCCGGCTGCGGGCCGCCTGTGGTGACCACGGGCGCTGACAACGCTCGACGACAGCGGACCGCCGGACGGCGCACATGGCCATGATCGCGTCGTACTCCGCCTCCGCCCTGCGGCCTCCCAGGCCGTCGCCGGTCACCAATGTCGGCGAACAGCCGCCCGCTTCGCGATGACCAGCTGCACGCCTCGCGATCCATGGATCGGGCGCGACGGAAACGTTCCTTTCGCCAAGGAAGTGGGACAGCAGCGCTGTTCATGGGCTGAACGGGTGAATGTAGGGATTCCTGCGGGTGGTCCTGGGCAGCTCGTAGGCGCGTCGCGTTCGTCTCCCACTGTCGCTGTGACCCTCGGAGGCCGAGATGAGACACCTACGTTGCCTGACCATGGCGGCCGCCGCTCTTCTGGCGGTCGGTTCCACCACGGCCGCCGCGCGAGTGCAGGAGGGCGCGGTACCCGCGCACCAGCGGGCGCGCGTCATGGCCCAGCACACCGTCCACGTCGGCCCGACCGTCGACGTCCCGGCGGGGCAGGCCGTCGTGGCGCCCCCGGCGGTCTGCCCCGCCGGCCAGGTGGCTTCCGGCGGCGGCGGGGAGATCACCGGCGGCTCGGTCTTCCTCACGTGGTCCCGCCCCCGACCCGGCACCTCGGACACCTGGGAGGTGCGGGGCCTCAACACCGGCGGCCCGACGGCGCAGCTCCACGCCGAAGTGGTCTGCACCACGGCGCCGCACGGCAGGGGCACGGCCGACGTCTCCGTGCTCCCGGGCAACGGGGAAGCCGCGATCGCTCCCTGTCCGGCGGGCCAGGTGCCCAGCGGCGGCGGGTACGACGTCACCGGGGACTCGCTCCGCGTCACGGTCGTCGACGTTCAGTCCACCAGCTGGCTCGCGGCGGCCTCCAACACCGGGAGCGACGCGCAGAAGTTGACCTCGTACGCGGTCTGTTCCCCGGCCGCACACTCCCACCCCAGGAGCGGCAGCCTGTCGGTCCCCGCGGGGCAGACCGTGGAGGCGACGGCATCGTGCCCCGCCGGTCAGGTCGTGACCGGTGGTGGCGGCGCCGCCGGGTTCACCACCTTCGTGCGCGCCTCGCTTCCCTCGGGTAACGGTTGGAAGTTCCGGGTGACGAACACCAGCCCCGACCTCTCCGACGTCATGAACGCCGAGGCCGACTGCACCGTCCCCTAGCTACGCGGCACCCGGATCGAGGCCATGACGAGGGCCTGATCGCCTGGTGCGCCGGCTGGGGCCGCCGAGGACCCGGGGTACGCCTCGCCGATCGGGCCTCTCCAGCCTCCCCAGCCCCACCTCCGCATGGGCGGCGCGGCCTGCCCCCACTTTCCTTCCTCACACCAGACCGGGCATCGATGCTTTCGGGGACACTCCGGCAGCAAGCAGCCACGCGGGCCGGCCGAACGCCTGGCCACGACGAACGGGAAACGAGCGGAGTATCTCCACCGGCCCGGGGCCGCCCCCCCCTGTTGATCTTGCTCGTCGTGGCGACCGTACAGTGCAGCTCGTCGATCTTGTAGATCTTGTCTGGTGGGGTTGTGGTGCGTGTTCTCGGCTTGATGCGGGTCCGTAATGGGGGGGCAGGGCCTGGTGGGGGTGTTGGACGGGCTGGCCCGGTGGTGCGACGACATCTACGTGGTGGACGACCGCAGCACTGACGGGACAGCCGAGGTGCTGCGCAGCCATCCGCGGGTGACGAACGTGGTGCACGCCCATCCGAGCCTGCCGGGCGATCCCTGGCTGATACCGGAGTCGGCGGGGCTGGAGCTGCTGTACCGGATGGCGGACTTCTGCCGGCCCGACTGGGTCGTCATGGCCGACGACGACCAGGTCCTCGACGTCGAGGGTGACCTGCGGGCGCGCCTGGCAGCCCTGCCCGGCGAGGTGGCCGGTGTGCGGTGTGCGCTGGTGTCCTCGTGGAACGATCCGCAGTTCCCGCGCATGGTGCCGCTGATGGGGGCGGCGACCAGCATGCGCTGCGCCATCTGGCGGTACCGGCCCGGCTTGAAGGCCGGGTGCAAGCCCTTGCACAACCACCACTGGCCGCTCAACCTCACCGACCACGGGCGCCTGGAGGACGTCGACGGGATACGGTTGGTGCATTCGGGCTGGGACACGTTGGACAAGCGCATCGCCAGGGTGAAGCTCTACCAGCGGCTCGACCCGGACAACGTGCACAACTTCGGCGCCCCCTACGACCGCGCTCTGCTCTTCGGTTACCGCCTGGACGAACTCGACCAGCTCAAAGCCGACTACGCCCGCCGTGCCGCAGCCGAAACCAACGGCACCACGCCGGTGTGAACGGCGTCGTTGTACAGCAGGCGGGCAACCTCACCCAGGCACAGCTCCAGCCGCCAAGGCCGCTCCGGCGCGCCGTTCCCCGCTGGGTGCAGGCTCAGATCGCCCCGCCCGGCAGCGCGGGCCACGCGGGTGATGTCGCCCAGCGTACGCTCGGTGTGCGGATTGCCCGTGACGACCAGGACGTGCGTCCCAGTGGCCGGGGGCAGGTGCGCCAGCCATTCCTCGGCGCAGCTGGCGGTGGTGTGCCGGGGCGGACCCTGAGGCCGGTGGCGGGCGGCGGCGTTCAGCACCGTCAGCTCCAGCCCTTCGGCGGTGGACAGTCGCTCCCACAGGACGGTGCGGGGCGGAATGCCCGCCACCGTGGCCGGACCGGTGGCCGGGTGGCGGGCGGTTGAGACCAGGGCGGGGCCGAAGACGATCAGGGCGGCGGCGATGGCCAGTTCGTACTCGGTGGCGAACGGCCGCTCCCACCGGTTGCCGTCCTGAGGGTCGCGGGCGAGTTCGGCACGTACCCAGGGGTGGCGCAGCAACTGCGGGTCGGCGGCGGCCAGCCGGCCGAGGATGTCCTCCAGGCTCCCGTCGCGCTCCTCCCGCAGCCGCTGGCCGCACCACAACGTGACCGGCCCGAGCCGGCACCCGTGCTCCTCCCGCAGGCGGCGTACCAGGCGCAGCCGGCGCTCGTTGGCCGTCCACAGACCCGCCACGAGAACCGTCTCACCGAACACCGCACCCGCCTCGGGCCCCACCGCCTCCAACAACCCCATCTCACCGACCAGAGCCAGCGCCCGGCCTCTTTGAGCGGGCGTGCAGGGGATGACGGTCCTGCCGTGCTCCGGCGCCATCCAAAGCCTCGCCGCCGCGGCCGCCCGCTCCCCGGCATCCTCGTGCCACGGCACCCCCAGGACACCGAACAAAGCACGCAGGAGGGAACGATGACGCCCTGCGAAAGTCGAAGCAGCCGGTATGCACTCCGGCGAATCAGTGATCACTTAGCCGGAGCGTAGTCCACGCCAAACCGGCCTCGTCCAACGAGCCGGACCCGGGAACGGCCGCCTCCTTCTGCGATCCGCCCTACCCGCCCGGCCCCCACTTCTCACCGTCTTCACCATCACGCGACGGCCGTGCCACGCTGCTGCAGCAGTGACGGCAGGAGAACGGCGACCAACACCCCACCGGCCCGCAGACCGCCAACCCAGGCGCGCCCCTCACACCGGAGTCAAGCGGCTTGCATGAACGGGGACTTCTCGTCTCGTTCCTGCCGGTCCGATGGCGCGCGCAGTTCTCGCTTGCATGACCATGCGGTGATCGTGGGTAGTCCCGGTCCGGCCGGGCACCGGCTCGGCCAACTGTCCGACGGGGCGTCATCACCGAGGTGCGTTCCGTCCGAGCCAGGGGGCAGCATTGACTGAGCAGAACCAGTCCGCATTACAGCCGTGGAACATGCTGGGGCCGCAGCCGCGGCTGGGGATCGTGTCCGCGCCCGATCCGGACGCCCAGTGGGATCTGTCCGGGGGCACGGCGTGGGTGTTCTACGGGAAAGGCCACCGCGGTCTGAAGAGGCCGGTCATCCTCTCGGACGGCTTCGCCACTGGACCGTCGAATCTCAACGAGAGCTGGGACCACCTGGACCGCGCCGGATTCGCGTTCGCCACCACGCTGCGCGAACGCGGCCACGACCTGATCTTCCTCGGCTACGACGAGCGCAGCGCCTCCATCCTGTCGAACGCCGAGGTCGCTGAGGAGTGCATCAAGCGGGCGGTCCGGGAGCGTAGCGGCGATGTGCCGCTGACGGTGGGCGGTTTCAGCATGGGCGGCCTGGTCACCCGCTACGCGCTCGCGAAGATGGAGAGCCGCGGGGAGCGTCACGAGACCGGCCTGTACGTCTCCTTCGACAGCCCGCACCGCGGCGCCTGGGTGCCGATCGCCCTCCAGGGACTGGCCCACCTGCTCCATCCCGCCTTCCCCGGCCTGTCGGACCAGATCAACAGCCCGGCCTCCCGTCAGCTGCTGTTCCAGCACATCGAGACCGTCGACGGCGAACACCGCCAGGACCCACTGCGCAAGCAGTTCCTCGACGCCCTTCGGGAGGTCGGCTGGTGGCCGAGTGCCCCCCGGCTTATCGGTGTCGCCAGCGGCAGCGGAAACGGGGTCGGCAACGGTGCGAAGGCCGGAATCGACGCCATCAAGGTCACCTCCGGCCCGCTCCATGAAACCACCTTGCGGACGCAGACCCTGGGCCCCCGGCAGGAAGTGGCCCGTCTCAAGGTCCAGGACACGGACGTGAGGGTGGTCACCGACAACCTGGCCGAGCTGGACGGCGCGCCCGGCGGCATGCTGGAGAGCTTCGGCATCGCCGGACGCCAGCTGCGGCTCATCGGTGGCGTCGACATCGAGCCCAGCAGCGAGTCGATCTGCTTCGTCCCCTCAGTCAGCGCGGTGGACATCCGCGACCTCGACCGGCAGGAGGACGTCTACGCCGACGTCAACGCGATCAACCCCGAGGAGAGCGGCCTGGACGAGTTCAAGGTCTCGGCCGGCAACGACGCTCACGCCTACGTGAGCGAAGAGCTCGCCCACTGGATCCTGGAACGCCTGCCGCGGTAAGCCTGCCGACAAGCAACACCCGGCGCCTCGCAGGGACCACACGGTTCCCTGCGAGGCCCCCATCAATAGCGGTCGTAGTGCCGCCTCCAGTCCAGGCCCGGTGCCCCGTCGATGCGGGCACCGAACATCCGGCGGCGACGCGGCCGTCGCGGCGCCCCAGCGGCCTCCCCTACCACCCCAGTCCCATCTCCGCATGGGCGGCGCGCCCTGCCCCCACTTTCCTCACTCCCACCGAACGCGGCACCGATGCTTTCGAGGGCACCCCAACAGCAACCAGCCACGCGAGACAGCCGAACGCCCGGCCACCACGAACGTGAAACGAGCGGAGCGTCTCCACCGGCGCCCGCCACATCGCGGCAGCAGCCAGCTCCCCCTCAGCCACGGACGGACGGCGCGATCTCCTCACGCTGCCGCAGCGGCGACGGCAGGAGAACGGCGACCAACACCCCACCGGCCCGCAGCCCGGAAACCGAGGCGCGCCCCCCACCTGTCCCCTCGTAGCCAGCCAACGTTCTGACCCGAGCCAGGACGCACAGGACAGCGGACGACGCGCCTCCGCCCGCGTTCCAGCTCGTACCCGGACCGAGCGAGCCCGGTACGTACGCGCCCGACAGGGGCGAGACGCCACTGCGGGTTTCGTCGTGGCTCAGGTCAGAACTTTTGCTGGCTACGAGGGGAGGGGTGGGGGGCGCGGGCCGGTTGCCGGGCTGCGGGTGGGTGGGAGGTTGGCCGCCGTTCTCGTGCCGTCGCGGATGCGGGCGCGTGAGGAGACCGCGCCGTCCGTCTGTGGCTGAGGGGGAGCTGGCTGCTGCCGCGATGTGGCTTGCGCCGGTGGAGACGCTCCGCTCGTGTCACGTGGGTACGTGGCCGGCCGTCCGGCTGCGGGTCGTTTGTGGTTCAGCACAGTGCGGCGTGAGCCGCATTGCGGTGCTCGGCGAGCTGCGTGTTCGTGCGGCGGGCCGCGGACCAGTCGCGGTGGAGCTCCTGGGCCTGGCGGCGGCCGACCAGGGTCAGGCAGTGGGGGCAGGTCTCGGTCTGGGGCAGCACGATCACGTACGGGCCGGCCGTACCCGGCACGGTGACAGCGGGAACCTGCGCCATGGCGCCCTGGTGGCGGAGGAGTTCCTCTGCCACGCGGCCGAGGCTGCGGGCGAAGGTGATCGCCGACGCGTAGCCGGCCCCGGCGCCCAGCCCCAGCCGGTGCCGCGCCTCCCGTACGGCGATCAGCGCCTCGGTGCGCACCGGGTCGCCCGCCGGACGCTGCCCCGCTGCCGTCTCGACGTCGGCGGCCGTCCTGTCGACGAACACGCGCAGGCGGGCGGTGAGGGTGCGGACCCTTGCGGGGGCGGGGAGCCAGCGTTCGGTGGCGGTGGTTTCGTTAATCAGTTCGGCGATGGTTCGGATATTTGCGGTGTCAGTGCGGATTGCTGCACCGCCGGTGTGGCCGGTGAATGGGAACGGGGGCATGTCGAAGCTCCTGCGTTTCCTGGTGGAGGGGTGACTGAACCACAGTCGCGCAGGAAAATCCCCCGCTGCAACCAGCGCCAAGGAAGTAGGGAAAATTGGCATATGCCTTACCCGGGCATGTGCTCCGTGCCGCCCAACAGGAGCTGTAAGACTGGGCAACTGGGCGCCGTCGGGCGCCAACAGGGGCGCGTCGAAGAGGTACAGGAGCGCGCCGACGGGTACTGCATCAGAAGGGCGCAAGAGTGGCAGCACGACGCGGTCCCACGTTCCGCCGGAGGGAACTGGGCAAGGAACTCCGTCGCCTGCGGGAGCGGCGGGGGTACACCACCAAGGAGGCGGCCGAAGCCATCGAGAGCTCGGACACCAAGCTGAACCGGGTGGAGTCCGGTCACAACCAGCTACCGCGCGTGCGGGACCTGGAGGACCTGCTGGACTTCTACGGCGTCACCGACCGCGCGGACCGCGAGCACGTGCTGGCACTGCACCGCGAGTCGCTCAGCGCCGACTGGTACCGCCCGTACCAGAACTTCCTGCCGTCCGGCCAGTTGCTCTATGCGGGACTCGAGACGGATGCCGTGGCCATGCGCGCCTGGCACCCGCAGGTCGTCTTCGGACTGCTGCAGACGGAGAACTACATGCGCGCCATGTTCACCACGGCCAAGCCGGTCGACGAAAGGACCACCGAGTTCGTCGAGCAGAACGTGGCCATCCGGATGAAGCGCAAGGAGATCATTCTCCGGGAGGATCCGATCGAGCTTCGCGTGATCCTGGACGAAGCGGCGCTGCGCCGCGTGATCGGCAGTCCGGCCGTCATGCGCGAGCAGTACGAGGAAATCGAAAAGCTGGCGGCCCTCGACCACATCACCGTCCAGATCATTCCGCTGAGCCTTCCGACATACCGAGCCAGCGAGAACTTCGTCATGTTGGACTTCGAGCCCGGGTACGACCCGGTGGTCATGCTCGATACCACCGTGATGACGGTGTCCGACAAGCAGCGCGAAATCTGGAAGTACGCCAGGAAGTTCGACGCGATGCGCGAAGGCGCCCTGGCACCGGCGAAGACAGCAGAATTCCTGCACCGACTGGCTAGAGAGATCGATGACTGACATACGCAGGACGGCCCTCGGCATCGCGGGCGAGGAAAGCTGGTTCAAGTCCTCCTACAGCGGCGAGAACTCGGGGGTGGGCTGCGTCTCCATAGCCGTCCTGCCGACACGCGTCGGCATACGCGACTCGAAGGTCAAGAACGGCCCCGCCGTCACCGTCCCCCGCGCCGCCTGGGCGGCGTTCGCCGCCTTCGTCGGCGGTCTCAGGACGCGTTCCACGGCATCGTCGGGAACCACCAGTAGTCGTAGCGGGCCGGGAGGCGGATGCCCCAGTAGACGATCGTGAACGTGCCGAACAGCAGCAGCGTCGTGCCCGTGAACGCCGCCGCGCGGCCCGGCGTGGCGTGGAGCCAGCGGGGGATGCGGCCGTGGGCGGCCAGGGCGAGGACGAGGAAGAGGACGGCCACGACCACGACGTTGCCGAGGGCGATCAGGGCGAACAGCAGGGCGCCGTACAGGGGGTTGTGGGTGTCGGCGGCGTAGGCGAAGGCCTTGCGGAAGAGGGGGTAGGGGCGGCCGATGACGAAGCCGCCTATGAGGGCGCCGATCAGGAGGAGCCGGGTGCGGCTGGTGAGGGGGTCGGGGGTCAGGCCGAGGGCGGAGAGGCCGAGCCAGGCCATGGTCAGGCCGATGAGCGTGAAGACGATGAGGGCCTGCAGGGCGCGCGGGAGTATGCCGTTGCCGCCGGTGGACTGGGAGAGTTGCGGGATGCCGGGGCCTATGGCGGCGCAGATGCCGCCGTAGAGCGCTGCCACGGTGACGGCGGAGGCCGTGACCCACGCCAGTGGGCGTAGCGCGGCCGCCAGGCGGCCGGTGCGGGTGTCGGCCGTGCCGGCCATGGGGGCGAGGGCGCCGAACGCGGCCACGTTGCAGGCGGTGAACGTGCCCGCGAGACCCACGACGAACGCGAAGAGGGCGCCGGCGCCGGTGCCGGGGATGTCGTCCTTGAGGGAGTCGCGGCCCAGGAGGCCGTCGGCCGTGTCCACGCCCAGACCGTCGACGAGTCTGGCCGACCAGAGGACGGCGAGCAGGACGCCCGCCGCGAGGCCCGCGACGGCGCACGCGGTGGTGCGCCGGTCGGTGACGGTGGTGGTGGCGACGGTTCGGGCCATGGTGTCCCCCTCGGTCAGCGGCTGAAGGGCTTGAGGGCGGTGAGGAGTTCCTCCGGTACCGGCGCCGGTTCCATGAGGCCGTCGTCGCCGGTGCGGCGCATGCAGGCGACGGTCTGGTGGCCGCGGGCCACGAGGTCCGGGGGGCTGCCGGCGCGTACGTAGTCGAAGGCCATCTCGATGCGGTTGCCGGCGAGGTGGCGCAGGGACATGTGGATGTCGATCTCGTCGAGTGCGCGGCACTCGCGCAGGTACTCCATGTCGCAGGAGACCGTCACGAGGGTGAGGCCGTGGGCGAAGGCGGCGACCGTGCCGGGGGCGTGGTCGGCCAGGAAGGCTTCGCGGCAGTGGCCCTGCCAGCGCACGTAGTGGGCGAAGTAGACGTTGCCGGCGAGGTTGGTCTCCTCGAACGGCACGCGGTGGCGGTGGACGTAGGTGCGCCGGTCGGGCGTCATGCGCGGCCCCCGGCGACCCGTACGCGGACGGACGGCGGTACGCGGACGGGCGGCGCGCTGCCGACCGCCACCGCGACCGGGGAGGGCAGGCCGGTGACGCGGACGACGACGGTGGCGACGGTCAGGTCGCCGGCGCGCAGCAGGATCCAGCCGTCGGCGGTGACGCGCTCCACGCGCAGGGGCGCGTCCGGGCGGGCGCCGAGGGCGAGGAGGGTCTGGCGGCAGGTGAGCAGGCGGGCGTACCCGTGGCCGGGCTCGCTGCCCGTCGCCCGGTCCGCCTCGTCGGCGACGGCGGCCGCGCGGGGGCCGAGCAGGGCGCGCCAGCGCTCGGGGAGCGTGCCGGGCACGGGGGCCCAGTCCACGGCCACGGGCCGGCCGGCGAGGGCGACGAGGGCGCGGTCGCCGAGGTGGGCGGCGCTGCGGAAGCCGTCCGCGGCGGCGGGCGGGCCGTCGGCCGCGGCGCCGGCGGCGAGGTCGGCGCGGGCGTCGGGCAGCAGGTGGTCGAGGCTGCGGGTGAGGTACGGGCCGAGGAGTTCGGTGGGCCAGGGCGCGCCGGTGGGCCGAGGCAGGGGGCCCACGTCCTTCAGGCGCAGGCCGTGCCAGGTCTCCAGGACGGTGCCGGTGGTGTCCTCGACGCGTACGTCGTAGCGGTAGCCGTCGGCGTCGTGCGCCGTCTCGTGGGCGTGCACGAGCAGGGTGCCTTCCGCGGGTGCCGGGGCGTGGAACCGCACGGCGTCCACGCCCACCGGCAGCACGCGCCGGTGCGGCACGCAGCCCTGCAGCACGTGCACGTACGCGTCGCGCAGCGCCGCGTCGCCGAGGAGCAGGTGCGGGCTGTGGAAGCCGCCGAACCACTCCCCCGCGCCGCCCGCCGCCACCTCGGCCACGCAGCTGCGGCCGCTGAGGTGCCGGTAGCGCACCAGGCGGCGGAAGCGGGGGCCGTGGAAGAACAGGTCGCCGTAGTGCGGTGAGCGGGAGGGGTCCGCGCGGCCGGGGGGCGGTGCGGGTACGCGGGCGGGTTCGGCGCCGGTGCGGTGGACGGCGCGGAAGTGGTCGGCCGCGAAACCGGTCTCGTCGCTGCGCACGACAGTGACCACGGTGCCGTCGTCGTGGCGCAGGGCGGCGACGCGGACGGTGCGGGAGCCGTCCAGGGGGACGGTGACGGGCCGTTCGAAGGCCACCTCGGTGACGGAGAGGACGGTGTCGTGCCCGGTCACGGCGGCCGCCGCCTGGGCCATGGCCTCCAGGCCCACGACAGCCGGCAGCAGCGGTACGCCGTCGAGGGCGTGGTCGGCCAGGTACGGGTCGCTGCCCAGGCCCACGTGGGCCTCGGCCACGACCTCCACGCCGGGCTGGTGGACCAGCGGCCGCTCCAGGAAGCGCAGCAACGGCAGGGACTCGTCGGCGTACCGCAGGGTCGGGGTGCGCGGCAGGCGTCCGGCCACCATCACGGTCGTGGGCAGGTCACCGGCTGCCAGGAGCTGCAGGAGGACGCGGGTGCCGGCCGCGACCGGGATCGGCGCCACGCCCTGCCGGCGCAGCGCCTCCACGGCGCCCAGGCGGTGGGCCATGCCCGTGCCCTCCCATTGCGACCATTCCACGCTCAGGCAGCGGCAGTGGGGCAGGGCGGCCGCCAGTTCCTCGGTGCGGTGGCGCAGCCGGTCGTTGGCCAGGGCGTAGTGCGCCTCCCCCGGCAGACCGATGCGGGCGATCACGGAACCGTACGTCACCAGCAGGCGCAGCCGCTGCGGATCGACGGCGGCGAGGACGGACTCCAGGCCGTCGCACTTGGGCGCGAGCGCGGCGCGCAGGCGGGCGGGGGTGAGGTCCTCGATCCGGGCCGGGTCGTTGCGGCCCGCGCAGTGCAGGACGGCGGTGACGGGGCCGGTCCCGGCGACGGTGGCCGCGACGGCGCGGCGCACCGCGTCCGGGTCGGTCACGTCGGCGGCCGCGTAGCGGGCGGTGAGCCCCTCGGCGGCGAACCGGCGCAGGACGGCGGCCACTTCCGCGTCCGCGGCCGGGTCGGAACGTCCCAGCAGGACGCACCGCACGCCGGTCGCCCGGGCGAGGACCAGCGCCGACTCGGCACCGATGCCCTTGGCACCGCCGGTGACCAGGCACACGTCGGCGGGACCGAGCGGTACGGCGGCGGCGTCGGGCGGCGGGAGGGGGTGGTACGCGGTCACGGGCACGTGGCGGCGGCCGTCGTCGTCGTACACGACCTCCGCGTAGCCGCGGATGCCGCGAGCCGCCTCGGCGGCGGCCAGGTCCAGCCCGTCGGGGTGCGGCGGCACGTCGACGACCAGACAGTCGAGGCCCGGGCGTTCGGCGGCGACGGAACGGGCCAGGGCGGGGCCGGGGCCGCGGCGATGGAGGACGAGCAGCGGGCCTTGGGCGCGGGCCGCTGTCCGGAGGGCGGCCAGCCAGGTGTCGTCGCCCCCGCCGGGCGGCAGGGCGACCACCGTGGCGCGCGGGCCCTCGCCGCCTGCGGGGAACGCCTTGCGGACGGCCGGGGCGAGGGGGTGCTGCTCGGGGAGGTGGTACGCCCAGTCGTACGTGACCGGGGCCGCGGGGGCCCCGGGTGGGGCGGGACGGGGGGCCAGGTGGTGGGTGTAGGCCCGCACCCACGGGCCGCCGGCCCCGTCGGGGGTGCGGTCGTCGTTCGCGGCGGCGGCTGCGGGCAGCGCCTCCAGGTACGCGGCGAGATCGGCCACGGTAGCGCCGGCCAGGGCGCTGGTGTCGGTGGGGGCGGCGCGGCCGAGGGCCTGGGCGGCTTCGGCGGCGATTTGGGCGATGCGGAGGGAATTGATGTGGAGGTGGGTGAGGAGGAGGTCGTCGTCGTGGATGGTGTCGGGGGCGAGTTCGAGGGTGGTGGCAAGGAGGTGGCGGAGGGTGCGGGTCGTGGGGGTAGGCGTGGGGGTTGGGTGCGGGCCGGTGGTGGGGGCGCCTGCGGCGGGCTGGCCCCAGCCCCGCCCTTTCACCGTTTCCCGGGGGCTCCGCCCCCGGACCCCCTTTCGGGGCTCCGCCCCGGACCCCGCTTGGGGCTGCGCCCCCGGCCCCGCTTGGGGCTCCGCCCCGGGCCCCTCCGGGGGCGTCGCCCCCGGAGGGTCGGCGTTCGCCTCGCACGGGTTCGTCAGGAAGCTGCGGGGGCGCGTCAGGTCCATGGGGCGGGTGAAGCGGGTCTTCGTCCACAGCAACGGGCTCGCCCCGCACGCCGCGAACAGGGCTGCCGTGGTCGTTGCCAGGTCTCTCGGCGTGCCCGTCGTCGTGTCCAGGGTCAGGGTCGGCAGGGTTGTCGTCGTGCGGGCCAGGGGGGTCAGGGTGGTGCCCGGGCCCACTTCGAGGAGGATGTCGACCCGGGTGGCCAGTTCTCGTACCGCTTCCGCGAAGCGGACGGGGGTCAGGGTTTGTTCGGTCAGGTGGGTCGCGAGGTTGGTGTCGGGGGGCAGGGGTGCGCCCGTCACCGTGGAGATGACCGTTCCGGTCAGGGGGGTGCGCAGGTCGGCCCGGGCGAAGCAGTCCGCCAGGGCCGCAAGGGCCGGGCGCATCGCGGGTGAGTGGAATGCGTGGGAGACGGCCAGGGGGGCCACGGGGATGCCGCCGTGGCGGTCGGCTTCCTCGCGGAAGCGGGACAGGGCGGGGCGTGGGCCGGCCACCGTCACGCGTTGGGGGCCGTTGACGGCGGCGATCACCGCTCCCGTGCCGCGCAGGAGCAGCTCCGCCGTGTCCGGGTCGGTGCCGACCGCGAGCATGCCGCCGCCGCTTTCGCCGTAGCGGGCCATGAGGGAGCCGCGGGTGCGGGCGAGGGCGACGGCTGCGGCGGGGTCGAGGGCGCCGGCCCAGCACAGGGCGGTGAGTTCGCCGAGGCTGTGGCCGACCGCGGCGGTGGCGCGGACGCCCAGGTGTTCGAGGTAGCGCAGGCCGGTGAGGGAGGCGGCGACGACGGCCGGCTGGACGACGGCGGTGTCGGCGGTTCCGTGGCCGGGCTGCGGGTCGGGGACTTCCGCGTGGAGGTCGTCGCCGTCGACCAGGCGGGCCAGGAGGGGGCTCGCGGTGCGGTGGCCGGGGATGCCCTGGCCGGGGAGGAGGAGGCCCAGTCCCAGGGCCGGTCCGGTGCCGATGCACACGCCGCTCTTCAGGTCCGGGCGGGCTTCCCCGGCGAGCGACCGGGCGGCTGTCCGCAGGCGGGTGGCGAGTTCGGCGGGGGTGGCGGCGACGACGGCGACGCGCAGGGGCGCGGTGGGGTCGGCGTGGCGGGCGAGTTCGGTGGCGGTGTCGGTGAGTTCGGCCTCGGAGAGGGTGGCGGCGAGAGTGGCGAGGTGGGTGAGGCGTGCGGTGAGTTCGGCCGGGTCGTGGCCACTGAGGGGGAGGATCTCGCAGCCCGGGTCCGCGGGGTGCGGCCAGGGGAGGGCGACGGAGGTGTCCGTACCGGAGAGGACGACGTGGGCGTTGATGCCGCCGAATCCCGAGGAGTTGACGCAGGCGCGGCGGGGCAGGGCGGTGGGCCAGGGTTCGGGGGCGGCGAGGGCCTCGACGACGGGGTCGGGGCCGGTGAGGAGTTCGTGCGGGTCCTCGCAGCCGGTGGTGGGGGGCAGCATGCCGTGGTGGACGGCGAGGACGGCCTTGAGGAGTCCGGCGATGCCGGCCGCGGCCTTGGTGTGGCCGATGTTGGCCTTGATGCTGCCGAGGGCGGCGGGGCGGGCGCGGCGTGCGTCGCCGGCGCGCAGGGCGGCGTCGAGGACGGCGAGTTCGACGCGGTCGCCGACGGCGGTGCCGGTGCCGTGGCCCTCGACGAGGCCGACGGTGCCGGGCGGGTGGCCGGCGCGCTGCCAGGCGCGGTGCAGGGCGAGGGCCTGGCCGGTGCGTTCGGGACGGGTGAGGCCGCCGTGGCCGTCGGAGGAGGTGCCCCAGCCGTCGATGCGGGCGTACGGTCGCAGGCCCAGCTGCTCGGCGGTCTCCTCGCGGGCGAGGACGACGATGCCGCAGCCCTCGCCGGGCAGGAAGCCGGTGGGGCGGCGGTCGTAGATGCGCATGGGGCCGTCGGCGAGGGCTCCGAGGCGGGAGAAGCCGACGAGTTCGAAGGGGTCGAGGCTGAGGTCGACGCCGCCGGCGAGGGCGATGTCGAGGTCGCCCTGGGCGAGGAGGGTGCAGGCGGTGCCGACGGCGACGAGGGAGGAGGCGCAGGCGGCGTCGACGGTGTGGCCGGTGCCGTGGAAGCCGAAGTGGTTGCAGATGCGGCCGCTGATGGTGTTGGCGAGGCTGCCGGCGAGGGTCTCGTCGCCGGGTTCGGGGAAGGGCTGTTTGTAGGCGGCTTCGAGATCGCGGAGGACGGCGCGGCGCTCGCCGGGGGCGGTGCCGTGGTCGGCGAGGACGCGTTCGACGGTGCGGCGGACGTAGGGCCAGCGCAGCCGCAGTTGCCCGGTGCGGGAGAACTCGCCGGTGAGGGAGTTGCCGAGGACGACGCCCACCCGGCCGGGGTCGAGGCCCTCGCCGCCGGGCGCGCCGGCGTCGCGCAGGGCGGCCGCGGCGACGTCGAGGGCGAGCCAGTGGGCGGGGTCGGCGGCACGGTGGGTGCTGCCGGGGACGCGGAAGGCGGCGCGGTCGAAGGCCCAGCCTTCGAGGACGGCGGCGCGCTCCAGGGTGATGCCGTCGGGGCCGCCGCCGGCGTACTCGGTCAGGGGCAGCCGTCCGGGCGGCAGGCGGCGGAAGGCGCGCCGGCCGGCGAGCACGGTCTGCCACAGGGCCTGCGGGTCGTCGGCGTCGGGGTAGCGGCAGCCCAGGCCGACGACGGCGACGCGGCATGTCACGGGGCCTCCCCGGCGGTACGGACGACGGTGGTGGTGCGGCGCAGGCGCTCCAGCAGGGGCCGGGTGGCGGGCAGAGTGATCAGTGCCAGCCAGCGCACGGCGCACACGATGCCGAGGGCGAAGAAGAGCCCGAAGGTGATGTGCAGGGCCATCAGCGCCCCGTACGCGGCGGCGATGCCCAGGCCGAAGGCGACCTGCCGGCGGGGGGCGAAGGGGGTCGTCCCCGGGTCGCTGATCATGTAGTTGGTGTAGAGGACGAAGGCGACGCCGGTCATCGGGCCGAGCGCGCCGAGGATCCAGGTGTCGGTCAGCAGGGAGCGGATCACTGCCTGCAGGGCGAAGCCGCCGACCCAGCCCAGCAGCAGCGGCATCTTGAGCGTCAGCTTGGCGTTGAGCAGCGTGCCGGCGCCGAGCACGGCGAGCGGGATGATCCAGCGCAGCGGGCCGGGCGGGTACTCGGTGAACTCGTACGGCGGGGCGATGCCCACCCAGTCGTACAGCAACAGGGTCACGACGATGCCGGTGTTGGACGGGTTGAGGACGTGCTGGCTCTTGCCGCGCACGCGGGCCCGCACCACGTACTTCGAGGCGATGCCGACGGCGGCGGCGAACGCGTAGGGCGCCAGCCGGTCGTTCGCGAAGAGCAGCATCGAGCAGGCCAGCCCGGTGATGTGGGCGGGCAGCATGAAGTCCAGCACCTGCCCGAACGGGCCGAGGTAGCGGGGGCGGCGCCGGTGGACGGCGGCGTCCGTGGTCTCCAGCAGCAGCTCGGTGGCGTACGCGGTGCCCACGGCGACGAAGGGCGTGGCCCACGCCTGCTCGAAGCCCAGCCAGGTCAGGCCCAGGACGTTGAGGACGGTGATCGACAGCGCGAAGCGGCGCAGGGCCTTGCTGCGGCGCTGCTGCGGGGTGAGCCCGGCGGGCGCCGCGGGGACGGGCGTGGTGGGGGCGGGGGAAGCGGGGACGGTGGTCGTCACGGGAGCACCTCTTCGCGTGGGGGTCCGGGCCCGGTCAGCTCGGTGTTGCTGCTGCCGCGGCCGGGGAGAGGACGACGGTGTGGGCGCCGGGCGCCAGCGTGCGGGTGATCCGGTGCTGCCCCGCGGTGTCGCGCCAGCTGATCTCGGCGGTGACCGGCGCTCCCGTGCGGGCGCCGAGGCCGAAGAGGAGCTCGGTGCCGTTGACGCCGGTGTGCCCGTTGGCCGGCTGCAGCTGCTGGGTCTGTACGCGCCCGTCGGCGGTGCGCACCGTCACCTTCGCGCCGACGGCCGGCGTGCTGCCGGTGCCGCCGGGCACGGTGGTGGGCACCCGCAGGCGCAGGGCGAGCCGCTCCCCGGCGGGGCCGGTGTTGTGCAGGTAGGTGGAGCGTCCCCACTGGTTGGCCACGACGATGTCCAGGCGGCCGTCGCCGTCGGCGTCGGTGAGGGCGAAGGAGCGGGTGGGCACCTGCTGGCGCAGGCCGACGGCCGCGCCGAGATCGGTGTAGCGGCCGCCGGCCGTACGCACCCAGAAGCGGTTGCCGGCGGCGCCGGAGAGGTCGTCCCCGGCCTTCACGCGCGGCCAGCTCAGCGGGGAGTGCAGCAGGCTGTCGTTGCTCATGGCGAGCTCCTGCAGTTCGGGCCATTTGTTGGTGCCGCCCTGGGTGAAGCCGGTGGCCTGCAGGATCTGCGGGTGCCCGCTGTTGTCGAAGTCGCCGGTCTTCACGTCCCAGGACCAGCCGGAGCGGGCCAGGCCGAGGTCCTCGCTGCGGTCGCGGTAGGGCGCCGTGCCCTTGGCGAGGTCGGTGACGGGGCCGTTGCGGGTGAAGACGAAGTTGCTCTCCTCCAGGGCGTAGGGGAGCGTGATGTTGCTGACGAGGATGTCGGGTTCGCCGGTGCCGTCGAGGTCGGCGAAGGCGACGCCCATGCCCTTGTACGAGTCGTGGCCGAGCACCTTCGACTTGGGGGTGGTCGCGGTGCGTTCGCCCTCGGCGAGGGTGAAGGAGGCCGTGCCGGGCCGGGAGCGGTTGACCAGCAGCCGGTCGGGGCCGAAGTCGTTGGCGACGTACAGCTCGGGCAGCCCGTCCCCGTCGAGGTCCTGCGCGCCGAGCGCGAGCGTCCAGCCGTGCCGTACGCCCGCGGGCAGGGCGCCCGGCGCGTCGCGGAAGACGGCGGCGGGCTCGGCGCCGCCGTGGCCGGAGGCCCACAGCAGGACGTGGGCGGTGCCGGCGTTGCGGGCGTTGGACATGCCGTCCTGCATCGCCATGCGCGGGTCGTCGGCGGCCTTGGTGTCCAGGACGCGGGCGCCGTCGGGGAAGTAGTTGCCGACGACGAGGTCGGGGTGGCCGTCGCCGTCGATGTCGGTGTGGTTGACGGTGGTGGTGTTCCACACCTGCATGGGTGAGACGACTTCCTGGGGGCGGAAGGCGTCGGCGGACGGCTCGGTGCCGGCCCGGCGCAGGAACAGCACCGGGGAGCGGCCCCAGTAGTACACGAGCACGCCCGTGGTGCCGTCCTGGGCGAAGTCACCGGTGACGCAGCCCATCGGGGCCATGGTCCGCGGATCGAAGTCCAGCCCGCGGGGCACGAGGGCGAAGGGCGCGTACCGGCCGCCGGAACCCGGCAGCGGTCGCACGGTCACCGAGTCGTCGCGCGGATCGACCAGGCACACGTCCCCGTCCCGCCCGGTGCCCGCCACGTCCCCGACGGCGGCACTCGCACCGACCGCGGAGATCCACGCGGAGATCCGGCGCAGGCCGGGCTGTATGTGCCGCAGGGTGCGGGCGCCGGGCGGATCGCCGTTGAGGTACTGGGAGGAGAAACGGAAGCGGCCGGCGAGCCGCTCGCGTTCGCCGGCGGACGTGCCGGGCTGCGCGGCGACGACCCCCAGACTGGAGACGATCACCAGGGCGACGACGGGCGCGGCCAGAGCCCGCCACCACGCCCCGCGTTGCGGGGTGCCGCGAGTGTCGGTGCGGGGCATCTTCCCTCCGGGGGTACGGCGACGGGGCTGGTCGGGGGCGGGCTGGTCGGGGGCGGGGAGCGGGGCCCGCGGGGCGGTTGGTGGCGCTGGTCCTCGGGGCCGGTCCGGGAGGGCCGGCCGGTGGGCCGGTCGGTGGGGGCCGGTCCGCACGGCCGGGTCCCCGGCCCGGGTGGCCGGCCTTCGGCCGCCGGCGGGCCGCGACAGGGGCCCCGTGCACCGCCGGCTCCGCCGGCCGTGTCAGCGGGCCGCCAGGGCGCTGCCGCTGATCATGTCGCGCCAGGCGAGGTAGTCGTCCAGGGTGCCGTCGCCGTGCAGTTTGCGCTCGGCCGCCACCGTCCAGTCGGCGGCCGTCGCCATGTCGACGCCCGCCAGCCGCAGCACCCCCCGGTGCGTGTGCTCGGGTACGTGCCCGCCGCGGCGCCGGGCCTCGGCGGCGAAGGCCGCGCCCTGGGCGAGCTCGCCGCGGTGGGGGCCGGCGTGCTCGCGCAGCCGCTCCAGTTCGGCGTCGTCGGCCCCGCCCGCGTACGCCGCGGCCAGGCCCACGCCGCTCCACAGATGGCCGCGGCGGTCGGCCGGGAAGGTCTCGATCACGTCGGCGATCCGCTCCGGATCCGCCGACTCGACGAACCACAGGCTGCGCCCGAGCCCCTGGTGCCGCACGGCCCCGTACGGCGTCGGCGGGCCCGAACCCGCGAGGCGGGCCACGGCCCGGCGGCCGCCGAAGTAACCGCGGGAGAAGCCCTCGCCGTCCAGGGTCAGCCACTGCAGCAGCGGGTCGAGGCCCAGCCTGCCGCGGGCCCCGGGCAACGGCACCCGGGCCAGGGCCCACCCGGCGCCCACGTGCACCAGGTGCACGTACGGCCGGCCGGGCCCGGCGAGCAGGCCGGCCAGCCGGCGGCCCCGGGCGAACAGGAGGCTGTCCAGCAGCGCGCAGGCCATGCCCGCACCCTCGTAGGCGAAGCCCCGTTCACCGCCGTCCAGGGCGGACAGCCGCTCATGGACACGGTTGGTGCCCGTGCTCTCGACGGCCGTGTTGAAGCCGGTGAGGAAGGAGCGGGCATGGCGCTCCAGGACCTTGCGGCTCTCCGGTCTGCCGCAGTGGAAGCCCCGTACGGAGAAGTCGGCCATCTCCTCGGGCAGGCGCAGGCGGCGGGCCCAGCGTGGAGCACCGTCGGCGGGATTTCCGGACATGTGCGGCCCCCGTCCTGTCCTCAAGGGTGCTGCGACGCCGCGGAGTTCGACGGCGCGGGTCGTCGGCCGGACTCGAACACAGTGCGTATTGCTATCAGTTGCCGAAGTGACGGTCAACACACCCGGCGCGGTGTCCTTGAAGTTGCCCGGTGGGGCGCAGCAGCACCTCCCCGATCGCCACGCGCCGCGGAGGCGTCACCACGTGCGCGATCGCCTCCGCGACGTCCTGCGGCCGCAGCGCCCACCCGTCCGGCCCTGCGGGACGATTGCCCACAACCGCGTGCGCCATCCAGCCCGTCCGGCGTTTGAGGACACCGGGCGAAGCCCGGTCCGGGGGGCTGGGGGCTTGCCCCCGGTTTCGGGAAGGGGCGGGGTGGGGGAAAGGCCCGCCGCAGGCTCCCGTGTCACGGGCCCAGGAGGCCCATGAAGTCCACGCAGCGGCGTACCGCCTCCGGTTCGCCTTCGATGCGCAGGCGCCCCGACAGCAGTGCCTCGAACGGCGTGTGCATCTCCGCACCGATGCTCACGAACGTGTGCGCGTCCGTCGTGACGACCAGCGCCGGCTCCTGCGCGGGCCCGCGCCTCGTGACGGCGCGGCCGTCCGCCACCTCGATGTGGAACGTCTCGCCGTCCACCCGGAACTCGTACGCCTCCGCGACGTCCGGCACCGGACGGCCGTGGATCATCGCCTGGACGGCCAGGATGCCCCACGCGGCCCGTACCGTACCGCCGGCCGCGTCGGCCTCGCCGAGGAAGCCCATGCCCCAGCGGGCGAGGGAGAGCAGCGGCTCGCGGAGTTCCTCGCCGCGCGCCGTGAGCCGGTACTGCTTGCCGCGGCCGTCGCCGGGGACGGCGGCCGACTCGATCACCCCGCGCTCGGTGAGCGCCCGCAGCCGGTCGGAGAGCAGGTTGGGGCCGAGCCCGGGCAGGTTGCCGAGGATCTCGTTGAAGCGGGCGGGGCCGATGAGGAGCTCGCGCACGATGAGCAGCGCCCAGCGCTCGCCGACGACGTCGAGGCCGGCGGCGAGCCCGCAGAACTGTCCGTAATGGCGCTTGCCCTTCATGCGGAACCCTCAACTCGCGGCCGTCTCGCTTCACTTGATGGTAGCAACACCTGTGAGCAACCTGGGAGAAGGCGGGTCGCGCGGCCGGTCAGGCGCGGGCGGGCGCCGCCTCGGGGACGACCTCGTCCAGGCGCCGGCCGCGGGTCTCCGGTCCGAACGCGGCGAAGGCCACGGCGGCCAGGGCCAGCGGGACGGCGCCGAGCAACGCCGTGACGCCGAGCGGGGGCACGGTGACGGCGGCGGCCGACAGGGCGAGGATGAGCACGCCGCCGGCCTTGCTGGTGCCCGCGGACCAGCTGGAGCCCAGGGCGCGCAGCGGGGTGGGGTACGCCTCGGAGCTGTAGGCGGCCATGACGGCCGCGGTGGCGCTGATGCCCCACAACGGGACGAGCAGCAACAGCCGCAGACCCAGGCCGTGTCCGGCGGCGGTGGGGCCGAGGGCGGCGAGCGCCACCAGGGCGCCGGCGGTCAGCGCGGACAGGGCGATGACGGTGCGCCTGCTGCTCCACAGCCCGTACAGCAGGGCGGTCAGCACGTTCAGGGGCAGGCTGATCAGGGCGCTGTCGCGCAGGACGCGGTCGGAGGAGACCTCGGTGATGCCGAGCCGGCCGAGGTTGGTGGGCAGCCACATCTGGAAGCCGTACGCCATCAGGCCGGCGCCCAGGGCGAGGACGGTCAGGGCCAGCGTCGGGCCGCGGAAGGCGGCGGCGAACAGCCGGCGGTAGCCGCGGACGGCGCCGGCCGCCGCCTCCTTCGGGGCCCGGTCGGGGGCCCGCACCACGTCCTGCGGGCCCGTCCCCGCCGTGGCGCCGTAGCGGGCCAGGACCTGCCGGGCCTGCTCGGTGCGCCCGGTGGCCAGCAGGTAGCGGGGGGACTCGGGGATCCAGCGGTTGAGAACGATGAGCAGCAGGCCGGTCGGCAGCCCGACCAGCCACAGGATGCGCCAGCTGTAGGTGGGGGTCAGGGTGGCGGCGAGCCAGCTGGTCAGGACGTAGGCGACGGTGACGTTGCCGCCGATGAGGACCATGAGCCAGCCGCGGTGGCGCTGCGGGACGGTCTCGGCGAGGAGGGTGAAGGCGATGGGGATCAGGCCGCCGGCGGCCGTGCCCATCACGAAGCACATGGCGACGTTCCAGGCGAAGCCCGGCATGGCGCCGCACACGGAGGTGGTCGCGAACAGCACGCCGGCCAGCAGGATGGAGCCGCGCCGGCCGATGCGGTCGCCGAGCGGGCCCCACAGGAACGAGCCGGTCATGGTGCTGGTGATGCCGGCCAGCGGCAGCCAGGCGACGGGCACGTCGCCGCCGGGGTGCAGCGGGGAGGCCAGGCCGTACTCGGCGGCCACGCCGGGGGCGACGAAGGACAGCGTCATCGGCTTCATCACGTCGATGGTCACCGCCAGGGACAGCACGGCGAGCAGCGCGGCGTGGGCGGGGCGCAGCGGGGCGTCGTCGAGGGCCCGGACGCGGACGGAGACGACGCGGCGGCGCAGGGCGGCGGCCTGCCGGGGCAGCAGTCCGGCGGTGACGGCGGCGAGGCCGGCCAGGACCAGGCCCATGCCGGTGAGCATGGCGGCGTCCATGGGCATGCCGGCCATGCGGTAGCCCATGTGCCGGGCGTGCAGGTACATGGGCAGGTGGAGCAGGGCGCCGGTGGTGCAGGCGGCGGCGCCGGCCCAGAAGAGCACGGGCCGCGGGAAGCCGCCGCCCGTACCGTACGACCGGTCTCCTCGCGCGTCGGCCATGCCTTCTCCCTTCGCGGCAGCCGTATTCCTAGCAGCGGCCCGGGGCTCCGACAAGGGGTGGCGCCCCGCAGGGGCGCGCGGCGGGAGGTCAGGAGCCGGGGGCGGTCTCCTCGCGCAGCCACGCCAGGTACTCGGCACTGCCGGTGACGACCTCGGTGGCGACGACCTCCGGGACGTCGTAGGTGTGTTCGGCCTTGATGTGTGCTTCCAGGTCCCGGTAGCGGGCGGCGGTGGTCTTGTAGAGCACGCGCCACTCGGTGGCGGTCTCGATCGCGCCCTGCCAGCGGTAGACGCTGGTGAGGGGGCCGTCGATCTGGGCGCAGGCGGCCAGGCGCGCCGCGACGGCGCCGGCGGCCAGGGCCCGGGCCCGCTCGGCGCTGTCGGTGGTGGTGGCGACGAGGAGGAAGGACTCTTCGGGCACGGACTCTTCGGGCAGGGACTCTTCGGACATGGCGCCGACCGTACCGGCCGGGGGCGCTGTCAGTGGTGCCGCGTAGGCTCGCGAGCATGGGTTACGCAGAGCTGCGCGAGTTGCAGAACGCGCTGAGCACCGCCTCGGACATCGCCTTCTCCCTGGGCGCCGAGCCGGCTCCCCATGAGACGGAGCCGCTCATGGAGGCGCTGCGCCGGGCCGTGGCCGCGGCCGGGTCCCTGGGTGCCGGCGCGGGGCCCACGGGCTGCCCGGAGCACCCCCGCGGGCCGGTGGACCCGCTGTACGGGGACAAGGAGGATCCACTGCCGCCGGGCTGGGGCAAGTGCCTGCTGTGCAACGACCGGCGCCGGCGGGCCGGCGGCCGGCGCCGCGGCGGCCGGCACTGACCCGCCCGGCGCCGGCGCGGGGGCTCAGTGGGCGAGGGAGGCCCAGAACTCCTCGAAGGACAGCACGCCGTCGCCGTTGGCGTCGCGCTTGTTGATCAGCGCCTGGGCGACGGTCTCGGTGACGTTGAAGTCGCCGAGCTCGGCCATGACGTGCTTGTACTCGGCGGCGGTGATGAAGCCGTCGCCGTCGACGTCGAAGCGGTCGAACGCCTTGCGCGCCTCGGCCTTGCGGGTCTCTTCGGTGATGTCGGCCATGTGGAGCCTCCCCTTGGATGTGCGAGTGACCGGCACAGATTACTCACGCCGCCTGCTCAGCTCCGCACCAGGCGCAGGTAGCGGTCCCAGTCCCAGTGCGGCCCGGGGTCGGTGTGGGTGGCGCCGGGCACCTCGCTGTGACCGATGATGTGCTCGCGGGTCGCGGGGATGCCGTAGCGGGCGCAGACGGCGGCGGTGAGCCGGGCGGAGGCCCGGTAGAGGGCGTCGGTGAAGTACTCGGGGCGGTCGGTCCAGCCCTCGTGCTCGATGCCGATGCTGCGGGTGTTGTAGTCCCAGTTGCCGGCGTGCCAGGCGATGTCCTTCTCGCGCACGAACTGCCCGATGTAGCCGTCGGCGGAGGCGACCATGTAGTGCGCGGAGACCTTGGCGCGGGGGTCGCGGAAGATCCGCATGGCGTCGCCGAAGGTCTCCTCGGTGACGTGGACGACGACGAACTCGACGGGGTGGGCCGCGGGCCGCGCGGAGACGGTGTAGTTGGCGCTGCTGGCCGGGATCCAGTGGGTCGTGGGGTAGCCGGTCGCCTCGGTGAGGGGGCCCGGGGTCTGGTCCATGACGATGCCCTTTCGCTGGCTCCTGCATAAACATAAGACCTACCGGTCGTTAATTCATGGAATGCAAGGTCCGTGGCGCACCTCACCTTGGAATGCGGAGGTCTCGCTTTGGTCCCGGCGTATTCCTCATGACATAGTCGACGCCAGCGACCCCCATTGACCCGGGCCAGGTCGTGATCGTCGCCGCGCGGGCACACCCCTATTCCCACGCGGCACACCGAAGGGGCCCCGTCCCGCTGCGCCGGCGGACGGGGCCCCTTCGCATGCGCACCGCTCGGCTGCGGACGCTCAGCGCTCGGCCACCCTCATCTCGAACCACGTCGTCTTGCCGCGCGCCAGCAGGTCCACGCCCCACCGGTCGGAGAGGGTGTCGACGAGGAACAGTCCACGCCCGCTGGTGTCCAGCTCGCGCACCGGCAGCAGGCAGGGCAGCCCCCGGGAGGGGTCGCGCACCTCGATGCGCAGCCAGCCGCGCCGGCGCAGCATCCGCAGGCCGAAGAAGCGCGCCCCGGTGTGCCGTACGGCGTTGCCGACGAGCTCGGAGACGAGCAGCACGGCGTGCTCCGCGGTCCGCTCGGACAGGCCCCAGTGGCGCTGGACGACCAGCTGGGTCAGCCGGCGGGCGCCGGCGGCGGACCGCGGGCGCGAGGGCAGCCGGATCTCGCCCAGCGCAGGGTTGCCGTAGAGCTCGAACATCTTGAGCACCGGTTCGTCCGCGACGATCGGCATCGAGCCCGCGGGGTCGGCCGTACCGACGCCCCGACGTGGCTGTTCCGTTCCCTCCAGGCCCGCCATGCCCCCCATCATGGCCGCCCACGCCGCCCGCGGGAGGGGAACACCGGGATTCGATTCCACGGAGGTGACCCTTCCGGGGCCCCTCGGTGACATATGCCAGTGGCCCTGGACCACCCGGCACATCCGGGCTGACCTGCAGCCGAAGGCGCCCCGGAAAAGATCCACAGGGCGCCCGGTCACAGTCGTTCAGAGGGTGGTGCGCCGTGGACGGAATTCCCCCACAAGAGGCAACTTCCCGGGGAACATCCGGTCCGGGCACACCACCCAACAGTCAGCAGTTCAGCCGAAGTCAGACGAATTTTGCCTTCCCCGGACCGTCCTCGACAAAGCTGCGCATTCCGATCTCCCGGTCCTCGGTGGCGAACAGCCCCGCGAACCAGTTGCGCTCGATGGCCAGTCCGGTGTCGATGTCGGTCTCCAGCCCGGAGTCCACCGCCTCCTTGGCGGCGCGCAGCGCGATGGCCGGACCGGCGGCGAGCCGGGCCGCCCAGGCGTGGGCGGCCCCGTGGACCTCCGCCGCGGGCACCACGCGGTCGACGAGGCCGATGGCCAGTGCCTCGTCCGCCTTGACCTGACGGCCGGTGAAGATGAGGTCCTTGGCCTTGGACGGGCCCACCAGCCGCGCCAGCCGCTGGGTGCCGCCCGCCCCGGGGATCAGACCGAGCAGGATCTCGGGCTGGCCGAGCTTGGCGTCCTCGGCGGCGATCCGGTAGTCGGCGCACAGCGCCAGCTCGCAGCCGCCGCCGAGCGCGTAGCCGGTGACGGCGGCCACGACGGGCTTGGGGATGCGGGCGACGGCCGTGAAGGAGTCCTGGAGCCCGCGCGAGCGCGCCACCATGCCGGCGTGGTCCATGTGCTGCATCTCCTTGATGTCAGCACCGGCGGCGAAGACCTTCTCGCCGCCCCACAGCACCACGGCCCGCACGTCCTCGCGGCGCGTGACCTCCTCGGCCAGCTCGCGCAACCGGTCCTGGGTGGCGATGTCCAGCGCGTTCATCGGCGGGCGGTCCAGGCGGATGGTGCCGACGCCCTCGGCTACCTCAAGGTGCACAGTCATGACGCAAGGTTAGCCACGGTTAACGCCGAGCGGCCCGGTGCGTTCGGTCACAGCACCGGGCCGCTCGGCGGCTGGAAGCAGGGTTGCGTCAGGCGGGGTCCTTGACCCAGTCCGCCCAGGGCATGTTCCAGCCGTTGAGGCCGTTGTCGGGGTCGATCGTCTTGTCCTTGGAGTTCTTGACGACCACGACGTCACCGATGAGGGAGTTGTTGAAGAACCACGCGGCGGGCGTGGAGGGGTCGCCGCCGCCGCGCTCGTCGTACAGGCCGACGCAGCCGTGGCTGACATTCTCCGAGCCGAAGGTGGACTCGCCCGACCAGTAGTTGCCGTGCAGGAAGGTGCCGGAGCTCGACAGGCGCATCGCGTGCGGCACGTCCGGGATGTCGTACTCGCCGCCGAAGCCGACCGTGCGGCCGTCCATGCGCGTCACTTCGTACTTCTCGCTGATGACCATCTGACCGTTGTAGGTCGAGTGGCCGGGGGCGCCGGCGGATATCGGCACCGTCTTCAGGGGCTTGCCGTCGCGCTCGACCGACATCTGGTGGGTGGCGGCGTCGACCGTGCTGACCTGGGAGCGGCCGATGGTGAAGTGCACCGTCTTGTTCTGGGTGCCGTAGACGCCCTCACGGCCCTGCACGCCGTTGAGGTTCATCTGCAGCGTGACCTTGGTGCCCGGCTTCCAGTAGTGCTCGGGGCGGAAGTCCAGGCGGTCGTTGCCGAACCAGTGGCCCTTGACCTCCACCGCCGGCTCGGCCGTCACCGTGATGGCGCGCATGACGGCCTTGGGGTCGGTGATGCCGCGGCTGAAATTGAGCGACACCGGCATGCCGACGCCGACCGTGCTGCCGTCCTCCGGCGTGAAGTAGCCGACGAAGGTGTTCTCGGGGGTGAGGGTCGTGAACGTCGCGTGCTTCGCGGACGTACGTCCCTTCTTGTCCTTGGCGATCGCGTCCACCGTGTACTTGGTGGAGGCGCCCAGGTGACCGGTCGGCTCCCACGAGGCGCCGCCGCCGGCGATCTTGCCGTCGACGACGTTGCCCTTGCCGTCGGCGACCTTCACGGACGTCAGGGTGCCCTGCTGTGCCGTCACCTTCAGCGCCCCGCTGGTCGCCACGTCGGTGGCGCCGTCCTTCGGAGCGATGGTCACCACCGCCTGGGACGGGCCGTCGGCGGCCTTGTCGTCCCCGCCCTTGTCGTCCCCGCTGCAGCCGCTGACCAGCGTCAGCACGGCTCCCAGCAACAGGGCGGGCAGCGCACCCCGGCGCACCCGGCGCCCCGATATGGGCTGCACCTTCATGTACGGATCGTCTCCCCTCGAACGGCCCGCAACTGCGCGGCGCCGGAGCGCGGCACACGCGCTTCATCGATAGATAACCACACGCCACCGACCGCGCTGACCGTGCGATTGTCACCGTTCGGTCCCAATGGGACAGGGTGCTGCGAACCGTGCGTCCGCGGTGAAGGCAGTGACCGAAGTGAAGCGTTAGTTTCCGGCCAGGTCAAACTCGCGTTCGCCCCTGTCGCGCCGGGCCTGTCCCGGCGTCAGTCCCCGGCGATCCGGGGGCCGAGCGCCGAACCGGCCCGCCACTGCTCCCAGGTCAGGTTCCAGCCACCGAGGCCGTTGTCCGGCGCGACCACCCGCTCCGGCGAACCGACGACCTCCACCACGTCCCCGACCAGCGTGGATGCATAGAACCACCCCGCCGGGGTGTCCGCGCCGCCGCCCTGGACGTCACGCAATCCGATGCAGCCGTGGCTGGTGTTGCGCGCGCCGAAGGCGTCGGGCGGGGCCCAGTAGTTGCCGTGCAGGAAGGTGCCCGAGCCGGTCAGCCGCAGGGCGTGCGGTACGTCCGAGATGTCGTACTCGCCGCCGAACCCGACGGTGTCCCCGTTCATCCGCGTCACCGGGAACTTGTCGGTGACGACCATCCGCCCGCTGTACGTGTCGGTGCCCGCGGCGCCCGTCGTGACCGGCACCGTGGCCACCGTCCGGCCGTCGCGCACCACCCGCATCGTGTGCGCGGTCGCGTCGACCCGGCTCACCTGCGAGCGCCCGATGGTGAACGCGACGGTCTTGCGCTGGATCCCGTACACCCCCCGCGCGGCGCGCACGTCGCGCAGCCGCAGGTCGAGGGTGACCTGCGTGCCGGGCCGCCAGTAGGTGCGCGGGCGGAAGTCCAGCCGCGAGGGGCCGAACCAGTGCCCCACCACCTCCACCGGCGGCCGGGAGGTGACGCGGATGGCGCGCTCGACGGCCGCCCGGTCGGTGACGGGCCGGCTGAAGCCGAAGGAGACGATCATGCCGGTGCCGACCGTGCTGCCCGGCTCGGGCGCGAAGTAGCCGACGAAGCGGTGCTCGGGCACGTACGTGGTGAAGGTGGTGTGCCGCGCGGTGCGCCGGCCGGTGGCGTCGACGGCCACCGCGTCGACGGTGTAGCGGGCGGCGAGGTCGAGCCGCGGCGCGGCGGGCCGCCAGGCGTGCCCGTCGGCCGACACCGCCCCGGCCACGGGCCGGCTGACGCCGTCGCGCACCTCGGTGACGGTCACCTGCGTCAGCCGGCCGCGCGGCGCCCGCACTTCGAAGGGGTCCCCGGCCAGCACGCCGCGCGCCCGGTCGTGGGGGCTGATGCGCAGGAGCTCGCGCGTCGCCGGGCGGGCGTCGTCCATGAGGGCGGTCTTCGGCGTCACGGTGGCGCACCCGGCGAGCGCGGCCAGCAACGCCGGCAGGGCCAGTCCCCGTGCCGCGCGCGTGAGGGCAAGTGTCACACCGGGCCCAACGACGCGCCCCCCTTGGGGAAACGTCCCTGCACTCGCTTGCTGCGGCCGATCACACGTGTGAGCGCATGGGCGGATCAGGGAAGAACAGGGGGAAGGACCCGGTCGCCGGGCACCCGGCCCAGGGGCCGGCCGGGTGCCCGGCGCGCTATTCGAGAGCCGCCGGAGGCGACAACGTGTCGAGCGCAGCCGAACGAGTGCCGTCCGTCGTCTGGCCGGGCGGCCCCGAGCCGCTGGGCGCCCGCTTCACCGAAGGCGCCGACTCCCCTGGCGGCGTGCCGGGCACCAACTTCGCGCTGTGGGCCGGCGGGGCCGAGGCGGTGGAGCTGTGCCTGTTCGACGACGACGGCCACGAGACGCGGCACCTGCTGACCGAGCTGACCCACGAGGTCTGGCACGGCTTCGTGCCCGGCGTGCTGCCGGGCACGCGCTACGGCTACCGCGTCCACGGCCGCTGGGACCCGTGGACCGGGGCCCGCTGGAACCCCGCCAAGCTGCTGCTGGATCCCTACGCCCGCGCAGTCGACGGCGAGTTCGCCGGCACCGCGGCCGGCGGCAGCCGCGGCGGGCTGCCGGCCGAGGTGTACGGACACGTGCGCGACTGGCCCCAGCAGCACGTCGCCGACACCGTCCGCGACGAGCGGGACTCCGCCCCGCACGTCCCCAAGGGCGTGGTCGTCGGCCGCACGGCGCAGGACCCCGGGGCGCCCCGGCCCGGCACGCCCTGGCCCGACACGGTCATCTACGAACTGCACGTGCGCGGCTTCACCATGCGTCACCCCGGCGTGCCAGAGCCGCTGCGCGGCACGTACGCGGGCCTGGCCCACCCGGCCGCGATCGAGCACCTGACGCGGCTGGGCGTGACGGCCGTCGAGCTGCTGCCGGTGCACCAGTTCGCCAGCGAGGACCACCTGCTGCGCCGCGGCCTGCGCAACTACTGGGGCTACAACTCCATCGGCTACTTCGCCCCGCACGCCGGCTACGCGGCCTGCGGCACCCGGGGCGGCCAGGTCGCCGAGTTCCAGCGGATGGTGCGGGCCCTGCACGAGGCCGGCATCGAGGTCGTCCTCGACGTCGTCTACAACCACACCGCCGAGAGCGGCGAGCACGGTCCCACCCTCTCGCTGCGCGGCATCGACAACCGCCGCTACTACCGGCTGCAGTCCGACCCCCGCCGCTACGCCGACTACACCGGGTGCGGCAACACCTTGCACGTCGTCCAGCCGGGCGTACTGCGCCTGATCACCGACTCGCTGCGCTACTGGGTGACGGAGATGGGCGTCGACGGCTTCCGCTTCGACCTGGCCGCGGCCCTGGCCCGGGCCATGCACGACGTCGACATGCTCTCGCCCTTCCTCGCCGTCATCGCCCAGGACCCGGTGCTGCGGCGCGTGAAGCTGATAGCCGAGCCCTGGGACGTGGGCTCCGGCGGCTACCAGGTCGGTGCCTTCCCCCCGCTGTGGGCGGAGTGGAACGACCGCTACCGGGACGCGGTGCGCGACTTCTGGCGCGGCGCCCTGCCGGACGTGCGGGACCTGGGCTACCGCCTGTCCGGCTCGTCCGACCTGTACGCCTGGGGCGGGCGGCGGCCGTACGCCTCCGTCAACTTCGTCACCGCGCACGACGGGTTCACCGTGCGCGACCTGGTGAGCTACGAGCGCAAGCACAACGAGGCCAACGGCGAGGGCAACCGCGACGGCAGCGGCGACAACCGCTCCTGGAACTGCGGCGCCGAGGGCGAGACGAACGACGGGCGCGTCAAGGCGCTGCGCCGGCGGCAGGTGCGCAACCTGCTCACCACGCTGCTGCTGTCCACGGGCGTGCCCATGCTGGTGGCGGGCGACGAGATGGGCCGCACCCAGGGCGGCAACAACAACGCCTACTGCCAGGACAACGAGACCGGCTGGATCGACTGGTCGCTGGCCGCCGACCCCACCTGGCGGGCCGTCACCGACCTGTGCTCCCGGCTGCTCGCCCTGCGCCGCGCCCACCCGGTGCTGCGCAGCCGCTCCTTCTTCTCGGGCCTGCCGCGCGACGCGGACGGGCTGCGCGACCTGGCCTGGTTCACGCCGGAGGGCACCGAGATGACGGAGGCCGACTGGTACGCGCCGACCGCCACGCTCGGGATGTACCTCTCCGGCCGGGACATCCCGCAGCGGAGCCCGACGGGCGCACCGGTGGTGGACGACAGCTTTCTGGTCGTGCTGCACGCCGGTGCGCGCTCCCTGCGCTTCACCCTGCCGGGGCCGCCCTGGGCGAAGGCGTACGAACTGCTCGTCAACACCGCCCTGGAGGACCAGAGCGGCGCTCCGGGCCTGCTCCGGGAGGCGGGCACCCGCCTCTCCCTGCGCCCCCGCTCGGTGCTGCTGTGGCGGGTGGTGCACACAGCGGACGACCGTGCGGATCCGGACGGAAAACAGGAGACGGCAAACGGGGTGAGCGGACCGGTGGTCGGTCGTACTCTCCCCACTGATGACCGCGACCAGTGAACCGACGGGTGCACCACCGCGCAGGCACCGGCAGGGACATCGCTCCACCGTGCGCTCGCTGCTGCGGCTGTGGCCGTACGTGCGCCCGGTGCGCGGCACCCTGGCCCTCGCCGCCGGCGTCACGGTCCTCGCCTCGTGCCTGGTGCTGGTCATCCCGCTGACGCTGAAGTGGATCGTGGACGGGCCGGTGGCCGCCCGCGACCCCTCGGGCGTGTGGCTCGGCGGGCTGGCGCTGCTGGTGCTGGGCTTCACCGAGGCCGCCCTGTTCGGGGTGCGCCGGGTGGTGGTGGCCCGGCCGCTGGCCCGGGTGGAGGCGGACATGCGGGCCGCGCTCTACGCCCACCTGCAGCGGCTGCCGGTGGCCTTCCACGACCGCTGGCCCTCGGGGCAGTTGCTCTCCCGGGCCACCACCGACCTGATGCTGCTGCGCATCTTCCTCGCCTTTCCGCTGACCTTCCTGCTGGTCAACAGCGTGACCATCGTGGTGGGCTTCGCGATCCTGCTGCAGCAGGACGTCCGGCTGGGCCTGGTGCTGCTGGCGCCGGTGGCCCCGCTGGTGGTGCTGTGCTCGCTCTTCGAGCACCGCTACTCGCGCGCCGCCCGCTCGGCACAGGACCTGATCGGCGACCTGACGACGCTGGTGGAGGAGAGCGTCCTCGGCATCCGCGTGGTCAAGGGCTTCGGCCGGCACCGCAGCAAGCAGCAGGCGTTCACCGCGCTGGCCGAGCGCCTGCGCGGCACCGAACTGCGCAAGGCGGCGCTGCTGGGCGGCCTGTGGGCCGTCATCGTCGTCCTGCCGGAACTGGCCATCGGGGCGACCCTGCTGCTGGGCGTGGTGCGGGTCGGCGAGGGCGATCTGTCGGCCGGCACGCTGGTGGCGTTCCTGTCGACGGCGCTGGCCCTGCGCTGGCCGGTGGAGTCCATCGGCTTCCTGCTGGCCGTCACCAACGACGCGGCCAGCGCCACCGACCGCTACTTCGAGGTGATGGACACCCCCGCGCAGGCCGACGCGCCGGTGCCCGCGGCCCGCCGGGCGCAGCCGCGGCGGCCGGACGGGCTGCGCCTGGAGGGCGTCACGTTCCGCTACCCCGACGCGCCGCCGGCCGCCCCGCCCGTGCTGCGCGGGGTGGACCTGCACGTACGGCCCGGCGAGACCATGGCCCTGGTGGGCGGCACCGGCAGCGGCAAGACCACGCTCACCGCTCTGGTCCCCCGGCTGTACGAGCCCACCGCCGGCCGGATCACGCTCGACGGCCGCGACAGCGCGAGCATGCCCCGCGAGCAGCTGCGCGCCCTGGTCGCCGTGGCCTTCGAGGACCCCACGCTGTTCTCCGCCACCGCCGCCGAGAACGTCCTGATGGGCGCCCGTGGCGCCACGGAGGACGACCTGCTGCGCGCCCTGGAGGTGGCCCGGGCCGGCTTCGTCCACGAGCTGCCGCAGGGGCGCCGCACGCAGGTCGGGGAGCAGGGGCTGAGCCTGTCCGGCGGCCAGCGCCAGCGCCTCGCCCTGGCCCGGGCCATCGTCGGCCGCCCCCGCTTCCTGGTCCTCGACGACCCGCTCTCCGCGCTCGACGTGCACACCGAGGCGCTGGTGGAGGCGGCCCTGCGGGAGGTGCTGGCCACCACGACCGCGCTCGTCGTCGCCCACCGTCCCTCGACCGTCCTGCTCGCCGACCGGGTCGCCCTGCTGTCACGGGGCCGCATCGCGGCGGTGGGCACCCACCAGGACCTGCTGCACACCAACGAGGAGTACGCCCACCTGATGTCCGGGCCCGCACCCGGTACCGACGGCCCGGAGGTGCCATGACCGACCCCGCCGAACGGGACCTGCCGCCCGCCCCCGCGGGCGCCTCCCGCGCCCTGCTGCGCTCGCTGCTGGCGCCCCGGCGCGGCCGGGTCCGCCTCGCGGCGGTGCTGCTGCTCGTCCAGCAGGCCGCGGTGCAGGCCGGCCCGTTGCTGGTGGCGTACGCCATCGACCGCGGCGTGCCCGCGGTGCGCCGGGGCGAGGACGGCCCGCTCGTCGCCGTCGCCGCCGGCTACCTGGCCTGCGCGCTGGCGTCGGGGCTGCTGCAACTGGTCTTCGTGCGGCTGGTCGCCCGCATCGGCCAGGACGCCCTGCTGGACCTGCGCGGCCGGCTCTTTCGCCACGGGCAGGCGCTGAGCATCGACTTCCACGAGCGCTACACCTCGGGGCGGCTGATCTCGCGCGCCACCACCGACGTCGAATCGATCCGCGAGCTGCTGGTCGACGGACTGCAGGAGCTGATCGGCGTCGCCCTGTCGGTGCTGTACGTCTCGGCGATGCTGCTGTACCTGGACGTGCCCACCGGCATCGCGGCCCTGCTGTCCTTCGCCCCGCTGGCCGTGCTCGTGCAGTCCTACCGGCGCCGCTCGATCGTCGTCCACCGGCGCCGCTCCACGGCGATCGCGGCGGTCATCGTGAAGTTCACCGAGACCATGAACGGCATCCGGCCCGTGCAGGCCTTCCGCCGGGAGGCCGTCAACGACGCCCACTTCGAGGAGCTCAACCGCACCCACCAGCGGGCCAACACCGCCACCTCGCTGGCCATGGCCCGCTACGTCGTCTCCTCCCGCCTGGTGGCCAACGCCGCGGTCGCCGCCATCGTCGTGTGGGGCGCCCACCGGGTCGCCGGCGGCTCGCTGGCCCTGGGCGTCCTGGCCGCCTCCGTGCTCTACCTGCGGCGGCTGTACGACCCCATCGACCGGCTGGGGATGTTCCTGAACTCCTACCAGTCCGCGGCGGCCTCCCTGGAGAAGATCGCCGGGCTGCTCGCGCAGCGCCCGTCGGTGCCCGAGCCGGCCGCTGCGCTGCCGCTGCCGCCCCGCCCGGCCGGCCGGCCCGGGCGCGAGGTGGTCTTCGAGGCCGTGGCCTTCGGCTACCGCACCGGCGGCGAGGTGCTGCCCCGCTTCGACCTCACCCTGCGGGCCGGGCAGACGGTGGCGCTGGTGGGCGAGACGGGTGCCGGCAAGTCCACGCTGGCCAAGCTCCTCGCCCGGTTCTACGACCCCACGAGCGGCCGGGTGCTGCTGGACGGGGTGCCGCTGGACCGGCTGGCGGGGGCCGAGCTGCGGCGCGGGGTGGTGATGGTGACGCAGGAGGCGTTCCTGTTCTCGGGCACGGTCGCCGACAACATCGCCCTGGGCCGGCCGGACGCCGGCCGGGCCGAGGTGGAGCGGGCGGCCCGGGCGATCGGCGCCCACGACTTCATCAGCGCGCTGCCCGAGGGCTACGACACCGACGTCCGCAAGCGCGGCGGCCGCATCTCCGCCGGTCAGCGGCAGCTCGTCTCGTTCGCGCGGGCCCTGCTCGCCGATCCGGGGGTGCTCGTCCTGGACGAGGCGACGTCCTCGCTGGACATCCCCGGGGAACGGGCGGTGCAGCAGGCCATGCACACCGTGCTGCGCGGGCGTACGGCACTGGTCATCGCGCACCGGCTGTCCACCGTGCAGATTGCCGACCGGGTCCTGGTGATGGCCGGCGGCCGGATCGTGGAGGACGGCAATCCGGCCGAACTGGCGTCGGCGGGCGGACACTTCGCCGGACTGCACCGTGCCTGGCGGGACAGCCTGGTCTGAGCGCCCGCTATACGAACACCGATCTTTCGCCAACGGACATATTCCGGCCAAGTTGTTGACGCGCTCCTGACATCGGACACATGGCGGTGGCACTCTTCAGCTCACCTGACGCGGGCTCCCCCACATTCCCCACCTCCCCGCGGCGGACAGCTCTACCCACTTTCCCCTGGTGACCTTCCCCCCTCCTTTGTTCTGCCGTGTTCTGCCCGGCCGGTCCTCGCCGTCCGGTCGCCCACCGGCCACGCCCACCGACGTGGCCACCGCAGAAGGAGTCAGAGTGAGACCCACCCCCCATCGCCGCGCCACCGCGACCGGCGCGCTCGTCGCAGCCGCCGCCCTGCTCGCCGTGGGCGTGCAGGCCGGCAGCGCCACCGCCGGCACGGCCACGGCATCCGCCGACACGGGCCGCCAGCTCGTCGCGAAGGCCGACAACGGCGCCCTGCCCGCGAAGCTGACGCCCTCCCAGCGCGCGGAGCTCATACGCCAGGCCAACGGCACCACCGCGCAGACCGCGAAGAAGCTGGGCCTCGGCGCCAAGGAGAAGCTGGTCGTCCGCGACGTCAGCAAGGACGCCAACGGCACCCTGCACACGCGCTACGAGCGCACCTACGACGGCCTGCCCGTCCTCGGTGGCGACCTGGTGGTCGACTCCGCCCCGTCGGGCACGGTCAAGACGGTCGCCAAGGCCAGCAAGGCCCGCCTCGCCGTGGCCACCACCGCGCCCTCGTTCGCCGCCGCGGCCGCCGAGAAGGACGCCGTGAAGTCCGCGCAGGCGCAGGGCTCGAAGGACACCAAGGCCGACCGCGCCCGCAAGGTGATCTGGGCCGCGAACGGCACCCCGGTCCTTGCGTACGAGACCGTGGTCGGCGGTCTGCAGGAGGACGGCACGCCCAACGAGCTGCACGTCATCACCGACGCGAAGAGCGGCAAGAAGCTCTTCGAGTTCCAGGGCATCAAGGAAGGCATCGGCAACAGCCAGTACAGCGGCCGCGTCACCATCGGCACCTCGGGCTCCAGCGGCAACTACCAGATGACCGACACCTCGCGCGGCGGCCACAAGACGTACAACCTGAACGGCGGCTCCTCCGGCACCGGCACCCTGTTCACCGACGCCGACGACGTCTGGGGCAACGGCACCACCAGCGACAAGGCCACGGCCGGCGTGGACGCCGCCTACGGCGCCCAGCTCACCTGGGACTACTACAAGAACGTGCACGGCCGCACCGGCATCCGCGGCGACGGCCAGGGCGCGTACAGCCGGGTGCACTACGGCAACGCCTACGTCAACGCCTTCTGGTCCGACGACTGCTTCTGCATGACCTACGGCGACGGGCAGAACAACGCCAAGCCGCTGACCTCGATCGACGTGGCCGCGCACGAGATGACGCACGGCGTCACCGCCGCCACCGCCAACCTCACCTACAGCGGCGAGTCCGGCGGCCTGAACGAGGCCACCTCCGACATCATGGCCGCCGCCGTCGAGTTCTGGGCCAACAACCCCTCCGACCCGGGCGACTACCTGGTCGGCGAGAAGATCGACATCAACGGCAACGGCACCCCGCTGCGCTACATGGACAAGCCCAGCAAGGACGGCCGCTCCAAGGACGCCTGGTACTCCGGCCTCGGCGGCATCGACGTGCACTACTCCTCCGGCCCGGCCAACCACTGGTTCTACCTGGCCTCCGAGGGCAGCGGCCCCAAGGACATCAACGGCGTGCACTACGACTCGCCGACCTCCGACGGGCAGCCCGTCACCGGCATCGGCCGCGACAACGCCGCGAAGATCTGGTTCAAGGCGCTGACCCAGCGCATGCAGTCCAACACCAACTACACGGGCGCCCGTGACGCCACGCTGTGGGCCGCCGGCGAGCTGTTCGGCGTCGGCAGCGAGACGTACAACAACGTCGCCAACGCCTGGGCCGCCATCAACGTCGGCAGCCGCCTGTCGACCGGCGTCTCGGTCACCAGCCCCGGCGACCAGACCTCGATCGTCAACACCGCCGTCTCCCTGCAGATCAAGGCGAGCAGCTCCACCAGCGGCGCCCTGACCTACACGGCCACCGGCCTGCCCGCCGGCCTGTCGATCAACTCCTCGACCGGCCTGATCTCCGGCACCCCGACCACCACCGGCACCTCCAGCGTGACCGTGACGGTCAAGGACTCCGCCGGCAAGACCGGCACCGTCTCCTTCAAGTGGACGGTCAACGCCACCAGCGGCGGCAACGTCTTCGAGAACACCACCCCCGTCGCCATCCCGGACGCCGGCTCGGCCGTCACCTCGCCGATCACCGTCACCCGCAGCGGCAACGGCTCCGCCGCCCTCAAGGTGGACGTCAACATCAGCCACACCTACCGCGGTGACCTGCAGATCGACCTCGTCGCCCCGGACGGCAGGACGTGGCGCCTGAAGGACGCGGACTCCTGGGACTCGGCCGCGGACGTCAAGGAGACCTACACGGTCGACGCCTCCGCCGTCTCCGCCCCCGGCACCTGGAAGCTCCAGGTCCAGGACCTCTACGCCCAGGACGAGGGCACCATCAACAGCTGGAAGCTGACCTTCTGATCCCCTGATCTTCCGGCTCCTGTGGTCCGGGCGCCGTCCGGGGTGAGCACCGACTCCCCCGGGCGGCGCCTTCTTCATGCGACCTTCATGCGACCTCGAAGACCACCGCGGCGGCCGCGCACACCGGCACCGCGATCAGGAAGCCCCGCGCCAGGCGCAGCGGCAGCCGCAAGCCCGCGGCCCCCTTGCGGGCGGCGGCGCCGAGGGCGAGCATCGGGGCGCCCACGCAGGCCAGGGCGGCCGCGAAGCAGTCCAGCCCCAGCCAGCCGAGGAACGCCTGCGGCGTCACCGAGTAGTACGCGCCCCCGCTGCGGGTCACCGCCACGCGCTCGCCGGGGTCGTACTCCGTCGCGATGCTCGCCCGCACATCGGCGGGCCCGCCGGCGGCGGGACGGAAGGTGCCGCGGCACACCGTCCGGGTGCCGCGGCCGTAGCCGGAGGTGCCGCAGATCTGCACGGCAAGAGTGCCGCGCGTGCCGGCCAGGCCCGTCGAGCGGACCAGGCCGGGCACGGCGAACGCCCCCAGCAGCACCGCCAGCCCCACACAGAACGCCCCGGCGACGCGCACCTTCATCAGTCGTTCCCCGCTTCCCTCGTCCGGACCGCAGGTCACCCTAGAGGGCGCGGGGAACGGCTCCGTCAGCGCATGAGCACGCCCGCCGCCTCGCCCGTGGCGTGGGACGGCACCGCGACCAGGCCGAGCTCCGCGCCGCAGGCCAGGAGGCGGTGCGAGGGCAGGATGCGCACCGTGTAACCGAAGGGGCCGGTGCGGTCCAGCGTCAGCGGGCCCTCGTACAGCCGCCGGCCGTCCAGGCCGGGGGCGCCGGTGGCCTTCAGCGGGAAGGTGACCGTGTGCGCCAGCCGGTCGGCCTCGTCCACCCGGCCCGCGACGGCCTGCACCTCCACGTCGGCGGGGTCCAGCTCGCCGAGGGTGACGCTCACCCGCAGCGAGAGCGTCGCGCCCAGTTCGGCCGTGCCGCCCAGCGGGCCCTCCGAGACGGCCTCGACGTGGTCGACGGCCACCGCCGGCCACGCCGCGCGCACCCGGGCCTTCCAGGCGGCCAGCTCCCGCGAGGCGGCCTCGTCCAGCGCCCGGTGCGCCTCGGCGGCGGGGGCGTAGAGCCGCTCGACGTAGTCGCGCACCATGCGCCCGGCGAGCACCTTGGGCCCGAGGCCCGCGAGGGTGTGCCGGACCATCTCGATCCAGCGGCCGGGCAGCCCGTCGGCGCCGCGGTCGTAGAAGCGCGGCGCCACCCGCTGGGCCAGCAGGTCGTACAGCGCCGCCGCCTCCAGGTCGTCACGGCGCGCGTCGTCCACGGCGGCGCCGTCGGCGGTGGGGATGGCCCAGCCGAAGTCCGGCTCGTACCACTCGTCCCACCAGCCGTCCAGGACGGAGAGGTTCAGGCAGCCGTTGAGGGCGGCCTTCATGCCCGAGGTGCCGCACGCCTCCAGCGGCCGCAGCGGGTTGTTGAGCCACACGTCGCAGCCGGGGTAGAGCTTCTGGGCCATCGCCATGCCGTAGTCGGGCAGGAAGACGATGCGCTGGCGCACCCGGGGGTCGTCGGCGAAGCGGACGAGCTCCTGCACCAGGCGCTTGCCGCTGTCGTCCGCCGGGTGGGCCTTGCCCGCCACGACGATCTGCACCGGGCGCTCGGGGTGCAGCAGCAGCTCGGTCAGGCGTTCGCGGTCGCGCAGCATCAGGGTCAGGCGCTTGTACGACGGGACGCGCCGGGCGAAGCCGATCGTCAGCACGTCCGGGTCGAGGACCCCGTCGATCCAGCCGAGCTCGGCGCTGCCGGCCCCGCGCTCCCGCCACGCGGCGCGCAGCCGCGCCCGCACCTCCTCCACCAGCTGTTCGCGCAGGGTGCGGCGCAGCTCCCAGATGTCGGCGGCGGGGATGTCGGCGACGGTGTCCCAGCGCTGGGAGCCGCCCACGGACAGGGCGTCCTCGGCGCGCCCGGCGCCGATGCGCCGGGCGCCGAGGCGGAAGACCTCGGGCGCCACCCAGGTGGGGGCGTGCACGCCGTTGGTGACGGAGGTGATCGGCACCTCCTCGGCGTCGAAGCCCGGCCACAGGCCGGCGAACATCTCCCTGCTGACCTGCCCGTGCAGGACGGAGACGCCGTTGGCGCGCTGGGCGAGCCGCAGGCCCATGACGGCCATGTTGAACAGGGCGGCGTCGCCGCCGGGGTAGTCCTCGCGGCCCAGGGCGAGCACCCGTTCGGCGTCGATGCCCGGCAGCTCGCCGTCCTCGCCGAAGTGTCGGGCCACCAGGTCGGCCTCGAAGCGGTCGATGCCGGCCGGCACGGGGGTGTGGGTGGTGAAGACGGCGCCGGAGCGCACGCGTTCGAGCGCGGCGTCGAAGTCGGCTCCCTGCACGACCAGTTCGCGGATGCGTTCGAGGCCCAGGAAGCCGGCGTGGCCCTCGTTGGTGTGGAAGACCTCGGGCTCGGCGTGCCCGGTCAGCCGGCAGTACGCCCGCACGGCACGCACGCCGCCGATGCCCAGCAGCATCTCCTGCAGCAGGCGGTGCTCGCTGCCGCCGCCGTAGAGCCGGTCGGTGACGTCGCGCTCGCCGGGCCCGTTCTCCTCGGTGTCCGAGTCGAGCAGCAGCAGCGGCACCCGGCCGACCTGCGCCTTCCAGATGTGCGCGTGCACCGAGCGGCCGCCGGGCAGCGCGAGGGTGACCCGGGCGGGTGTGCCGTCGGCCTCGCGGAGCATGGTCAGCGGCAGCTCGTTGGGGTCGAGCAGGGGGTAGTGCTCCTGCTGCCAGCCCTCGCGGGAGAGGGACTGGCGGAAGTAGCCGTGCCGGTAGAGCAGGCCGACGCCGACCAGGGGCACGCCCAGGTCGCTGGCCGCCTTCAGGTGGTCGCCGGCCAGGATGCCCAGGCCGCCGCTGTACTGCGGCAGGGCGGCGGTGATGCCGAACTCCGGCGAGAAGTAGGCGACGGCGGCCGGCAGCCCGGGCGGCTGCTCCTGGTACCACCGGCGGCCGGTCAGGTAGTCCTGCAGGTCGTCCGCGGCGGCGGCGAGGCGGCGCAGGAAGCGGCGGTCCTCGGCCAGGGCGGCCAGCCGCTCGGCGGGCACCGACCCCAGCAGCCGCAGCGGGTCGCCACCGGTGGCCCGCCAGCCCTCGGGATCGACGGACTGGAACAGCTCACGGGTCTCGGGGTGCCAGGACCAGCGCAGGTTGCGCGCGAGGTCGCTGAGCGGTCGGAGGGGCTCGGGAAGGACGGGACGCACGCTGAATCGACGAATGGCCTTCACGGGTCGAAGGTAGCGGTGCGCGCGCCTTTGGCGGTGGACCTTTCCCCAACCTCGCCCTTCGGCCGTTTCCGAGAGGGCTCCGCAACGAGCCGACCGGGCCGCACAATCGGTGTGCACCGCAGGCGGATTGGCCGCGCCCGTAACTACGCGCGAGTAGTTCACGCCACCGCCGCATGCCGGGCCGGGGCCCGTGGAAGGCTCATCCGGTATACCGAGCAGACCGTCCGTCACCCAGCTGATCGCGTCATATTCCTTTCCTTCCCGCCGCCCGAGTGAACGCGGACAGGAGCCCTCGTGCCCGCACCGTCGCGACCGCAGAGACAGCCGGAACAGCCGATAGAAAGTACAGAACGCGCCAGAGTCGTCCACGGTCCCCCAGCGCCTCCAGGTGATCCCATGATCGGTCGCATTCCCGTCCTCGATCCCGGCCCGCTCGTCGACTGCGGCAGGCGCCCCGTGAAGGCGGTGGTGGGCGAGACCTTCGAAGTGACCGCGACGGTGTTCCGGGAGGGGCACGACGCGGTGGGCGCCAATGTGGTGCTGCGCGGCCCGGCGGGCCGGGGCGGCCCGTGGACGCCGATGCGCGAGCTGGCCCCCGGTACGGACCGCTGGGGGGCCGAGGTGACCCCGGACGCGGCCGGCCGCTGGACGTACACGGTGGAGGCCTGGGCGGACCCGCTCGGCACCTGGCGGGACCACGCGCGCATCAAGATCCCGGCCGGCATCGACACCGAGCTGGTGCTGGAGGAGGGTGCCCGGCTGCTGGAGCGGGCGGCGGCGGGCGTGCCGAAGAACGAGGGCCGGCAGGCGGTCCTGGGCGCCGTCGATGCGCTGCGGGATGCCGCCCGGCCGGCCGCGGCGCGGCTCGCGGCGGCCCTCGCCCCGCAGGTCACCGGGGTTCTCGCCCGGTATCCGCTGCGCGAACTGGTCAGTGCCTCGCGTCCGGTGCCGGTGCTGGTGGAGCGGGAGCGGGCGCTGTTCGGGTCGTGGTACGAGTTCTTCCCGCGCTCGGAGGGCGCCCAGGTGCGCCCGGACCGGCCGCCGCAGAGCGGTACGTTCCGCACGGCCGCCCGGCGGTTGCCGGAGATCGCGGCGATGGGCTTCGACGTGGTCTATCTGCCGCCGATCCACCCCATCGGAACCACCCACCGCAAGGGCCCCAACAACGCGCTGACCGCGGGCCCTTACGACGTGGGCAGCCCGTGGGCGATCGGCTCGGCGGACGGCGGGCACGACGCCGTCCACCCCGACCTCGGCACCCTGGAGGACTTCGACCGCTTCGTGCGCCGGGCCCGCGAGCTGCGCCTGGAGGTGGCGCTGGACTTCGCGCTGCAGTGCTCGCCGGACCACCCGTGGGTGGGCAAGCACCCGGAGTGGTTCCACCACCGCGCGGACGGCAGCATCGCATATGCGGAGAACCCGCCGAAGAAGTACCAGGACATCTACCCCCTGGCCTTCGACGAGGACTTCGAGGGGCTGCTCGCCGAGAGTCTTAGGGTGCTGCGCTTCTGGATGGCCCGGGGCGTGCGGATCTTCCGGGTGGACAATCCGCACACCAAGCCGGTGGTGTTCTGGGAAAAGGTGCTCGCGGACATCGGCCGCACCGATCCGGACGTGGTGTTCCTGGCGGAGGCCTTCACCCGGCCGGCGATGATGCGCACCCTCGGCGCGATCGGTTTCCAGCAGTCGTACACGTACTTCACCTGGCGCAACGGAAAGCACGAGCTGACGGAGTACCTCACGGAGCTCTCGCGGGAGACGGCCGCGACGATGCGCCCGAACTTCTTCGTCAACACCCCCGACATCCTGCACGCCTATCTGCAGGAGGGGGGCCGGGCCGCCTTCGCGGTGCGGGCCGTGCTGGCCGCGACGTTGTCGCCGTCGTGGGGGGTATACGCCGGTTATGAACTGTGCGAGAACACCCCGGTGCGGCCCGGGAGCGAGGAGTACCTGGATTCGGAGAAGTACCAACTGCGGCCGCGCGACTGGGCGTCGGCCGAGCGGGCCGGGCAGAGCCTGGCACCGCTGATCACGACGCTGAACCGGTTGCGGCGACGGCACCCGGCCCTGCGCCGGCTGCGGAACCTGCGTTTCCACCACGTGGACAACGACGCCGTCATCGCCTATTCCAAGCGCACCGGTTCCTCGTGCGTGCTCGCGGTCGTCAACCTCGACCCCCACCACACCCAGGAGGCGACGGTCTCGTTGGACATGCCGGAGCTCGGCCTGGACTGGCACGACTCCGTGCCGGTGCGCGACGAGCTCACCGGAGAGACCTACCACTGGGGCAGGGACAACTATGTGCGCCTCGATCCGGGTCGTTCCCCGGCGCCGGCGCACGTGTTCTCGCTGCGACCGTCCTCACAGATCGGAGGGTCACCCACACCATGATCGTCAATGAACCCGTCCCCGACACCTTCGAGGACACGCCCGCCAAGGACCTGGATCCGGACTGGTTCAAGCGGGCCGTGTTCTACGAGGTCCTCGTGCGTTCCTTCCAGGACAGCAACGGCGACGGCATCGGCGACCTCAAGGGCCTCACCGCCAAGCTCGACTATCTGCAGTGGCTGGGCATCGACTGCCTGTGGCTGCCGCCGTTCTTCCAGTCACCGCTGCGCGACGGCGGCTACGACGTCTCGGACTACACCTCGGTGCTGCCGGAGTTCGGCGACCTCGCCGACTTCGTGGAGTTCGTCGACGCCGCGCACCAGCGCGGCATGCGCGTCATCATCGACTTTGTCATGAACCATACGAGCGACCAGCACGAGTGGTTCCAGCAGTCGCGCACCGACCCCGACGGCCCGTACGGCGACTACTACGTCTGGGCCGACGACGACAAGCAGTACCAGGACGCGCGCATCATCTTCGTCGACACCGAGACCTCGAACTGGACGTTCGACCCGGTGCGCAAGCAGTACTACTGGCACCGCTTCTTCTCCCACCAACCGGACCTGAACTACGACAACCCGGCGGTGCAGGAGGAGATCCTCGCCGCCCTGCGGTTCTGGCTGGACCTGGGCATCGACGGCTTCCGGCTGGACGCGGTGCCGTACCTGTTCGCCGAGGAGGGCACCAACTGCGAGAACCTCCCGCAGTCGCACGCCTTCCTCAAGCGGGTGCGCGCCGAGATCGACGCCCACTACCCCGACACCGTGCTGCTGGCGGAGGCCAACCAGTGGCCGGAGGACGTCGTCGACTACTTCGGCGACTTCGAGGTCGGCGGCAACGAGTGCCACATGGCCTTCCACTTCCCCGTCATGCCGCGCATCTTCATGGCCGTGCGCCGCGAGTCGCGCTACCCGGTCTCGGAGATCCTCGCCAAGACCCCGGCCATCCCCGCGCGCTGCCAGTGGGGCATCTTCCTGCGCAACCACGACGAGCTGACGCTGGAGATGGTCACCGACGAAGAGCGCGACTACATGTGGGCGGAGTACGCCAAGGACCCCCGCATGCGCGCCAACATCGGCATCCGGCGGCGGCTGGCCCCCCTGCTGGACAACGACCGCAACCAGATCGAGCTGTTCACCGCCCTGCTGCTGTCGCTGCCGGGCTCGCCGATCCTGTACTACGGCGACGAGATCGGCATGGGCGACAACATCTGGCTCGGCGACCGCGACGCGGTGCGCACGCCCATGCAGTGGACGCCGGACCGCAACGCCGGCTTCTCCTCCTGCGACCCGGGCCGGCTGTACCTGCCGACCATCATGGACCCGGTCTACGGCTACCAGGTCACCAACGTGGAGGCGGCGATGAGCTCGCCCGCCTCGCTGCTGCAGTGGACCCGCCGGATGATCGAGATCCGCAAGCAGAACCCCGCGTTCGGCCTCGGTTCGTACACCGAACTGCAGTCCAGCAACCCCGCGGTGCTGGCCTTCCTCCGCGAACACGGCGACGACCTCGTCCTGTGCGTGAACAACTTCTCGCGCTTCGCACAGCCGACCGAGCTGGACCTGCGCGCGTTCAACGGCCGGCACCCGGTCGAACTCATCGGCGGGGTGCGCTTCCCCGCCATCGGCGAACTGCCGTACCTGCTCACCCTGGCCGGTCACGGCTTCTACTGGTTCCGGCTCCGGCACACCACGCCCCCCGCCGCCGCCACGTGACCGCCGCCTCGTGCGCGACGGGCCGGGGCGGTCCGGCGCGCACGGCGGTTTCCGCCCGCCACCCGTGGGCACTCGTACTATTCGTACCGCCGCTCACCGCACCACGTCGCACCGCACCGCCAGAGGGCCGTGGGCGCTGACCGTACGGACGATCCTCGCCCGACACGTCCTCGACCGCACACCGGCAAAACCCGCAATCCGGGACACTTTGCCCCATCCGTCGTGTGCCCCGGGGAAAGGACGCGACGCATGTCGGACGCATCACCCCTGCACCGCCCGGCGCCCGCGCGACCCGCGGGCAGCGGCGCCGGCGAGGCGCGCTCACTGATCGCCTCGCTCGCCCCGCTGCTCGAGGAGTGGCTGCCGCGGCAGCGCTGGTTCGCCGGCAAGGGCCGCCCCCTGACCGGCTTCGCCCCCGTCGCCGTCACCGAGCTGCTGCCGCCCGGCCGCGCCGAGAGCCCCGCCTCGCCGGGCCTGCTCCACCTGCTCGTCCGGGCCCGCCAGGGCGCCCCGGGCCGGCCCGCCGGCCCCGGCGACGACTGCTACCAGCTGCTGCTGGGCGCCGCGGAGGCGCTGCCCCCGCACCTGGCCCCGGCCCGCATCGGCCGCCCCGAGCACGGCCCGCTGCGCGGACTGACCGTCTACGAGGGCCTGGCCGACCCCCGGCTGGCCACCCTCCTCCTCGAACGGCTGCGCGTGCCCGGCCGGCTCGGCCCGCTGACCTTCTCCCGCGAGGCGGACGCCGCCGTCCCCACCGGCCTCGCACCCCGGCTGATCGGCGCCGAGCAGTCCAACTCCTCCACCGTCTACGGGGAGCGCCTCATCCTCAAGCTCTTCCGCCGCGTCGGCCCCGGCGTCAACCCCGACCTCGAACTGCCCCGCGCCCTGGCCCGGGCGGGCTGCGCCCGCGTCCCGGCACCGGTGGCCTGGTTCGAGGCGGCTGCCGGCGAAGCGGCTGCCGACGGCACCGCAGAACCCATGACGCTCGGGGTCCTGCAGCCCTACCTGGCCGGCTCCACCGACGGCTGGCGCCTGGCGCTGGACTCCCTCGCCCGCGCTGCCGGCACCGGCTTCGCCGCCGAGGCCCGCGCGCTCGGCGCGGCCGTCGGCGAGGTGCACCTGGCCCTGGCCGAGGCGCTGCCCACGGTCGTGCTGCGCCGCCCCCAGCTGGAGCACCTGGCCGCCGCCATGGGCCAGCGCCTGGACGCCGCCGCGGAGGCCGTCCCCGCCCTGCGCCCGTACCACGCGGCGCTGCGCGAGACGTACGCGCTGCTGCCGGACCTCGGCCGGGCCGGGCGCACCTGGCGCGCCCAGCGCATCCACGGCGACCTGCACCTGGGCCAGGTGCTGCGCACGGCCGCCGACGGCCGCTGGTCCCTGATCGACTTCGAGGGCGAGCCCGCCCGGCCGCTGGCCGAGCGGCGCCGTCCGCAGCCCGTGGCCCGGGACGTCGCGGGCATGCTGCGCTCCTTCGACTACGCGGCCGCCGTCGGCGGCACGGACGGTGGCGCGGACGGCAGCGACTGGGCGACGAGTGCGCGCACGGCCTTCTGCGAGGGCTACGCCGCCGTCCACCACGACCCCGGCGAGGACGCCGGGCTGCTGCGCGCGCACGAGATCGACAAGGCCGTCTACGAGGTGCTGTACGAGGCCCGGCACCGCCCCGACTGGCTGCCCGTGCCGCTGGCCGCCGTCCGCCGCCTCGCCGCCGGACCCCGCGTCACGGGCGCGGCACCGGCATGAGGCGCGATCGTTTCGAACCGCACGAGCTCCACGGAACACCGGAGGGACCGCCCGTGACCGCACGACCGCCGTCCAGCACCCCGCCGCCCGGCCGGCGCGACGGGGTTCCCGCGACCTTCCTGCCCGGCCCGCAACGCCGGGCGGCCCAGCCCCGGCGCGGGCCGTCCGGCGGGGCCACCGTGCGCCGCCCCGAGCCGCTGGACGACGGCACGCGCGAGAAGCTGCTGCAGGGCGCCCACCACGACCCGCACGGCGTGCTGGGCGCCCACCCGGTGCCCGGCGGCGTGCTCTTCCGCGCCCTGCGGCCCTTCGCGCGCTCGGTCTCGGTGGTCACCAGGGGACTGCGGGCCGAGCTGTTCGACGAGGGGAACGGCCTGTTCGCCGCCGTGCTGCCGCTGATCGCCGTCCCGCAGGACTACCGGCTGCACGTCACCTACGACGACAACGAGCTCGAGATGCACGACCCCTACCGCTTCCTGCCCGCCGTCGGCGAGCTGGACCTGCACCTCATCGCGGAGGGGCGGCACGAGCAGCTGTGGCGGGCGCTGGGCGCCGAGCCGATGCGGCACCAGGGCGTGCCCGGCACCCGCTTCACCGTCTGGGCGCCCAACGCCCGCGGCGTGCGCGTGGCCGGCGACTTCAACTACTGGGACGGCACCGGCCACCCGATGCGCTCGCTCGGCGGAACGGGCGTGTGGGAGCTGTTCCTGCCGGGCGTCGGCGAGGGAGCCCTGTACAAGTTCGACATCACCCGCCCCGACGGCACGCACACCCTGCGCGCCGACCCGCTGGCCCGCCGTACCGAGGCACCGCCGGCCACCGCCTCGATCGTGCACGCCTCGCACCACGTGTGGGGCGACGCCGCCTGGATGGAACGGCGCGGCCGGCGGCCCGTGCACCAGGCGCCCTTCTCCGTGTACGAGGTGCACCTGCCCTCCTGGCGGCCGGGACTGACCTACCGGCAGCTGGCCGAGCAGCTCCCCGCGTACGTCAAGGACCTCGGCTTCACCCACGTGGAGCTGATGCCGGTCGCCGAACACCCCTACGGCGGCTCGTGGGGCTACCAGGTCACCGGCTTCTACGCGCCCACCGCCCGGCTCGGCACGCCCGACGACTTCAAACACCTCGTGGACGCCCTGCACCGGGCCGGCATCGGGGTGCTCATGGACTGGGTGCCGGCGCACTTCCCGCGCGACGACTGGGCGCTGGCCGAGTTCGACGGCCGCCCGCTGTACGAGCACCAGGACCCGCTGCGGGCCGCGCACCCCGACTGGGGCACGCTCGAGTTCGACTACGGACGCAAGGAGGTGCGCAACTTCCTCGTCGCCAACGCGGTCTACTGGTGCGAGGAGTTCCACATCGACGGCCTGCGCGTGGACGCCGTCGCCTCCATGCTCTACCTCGACTACTCGCGCGAGGCCGGCCAGTGGACGCCCAACGAGCACGGCGGCCGCGAGAACCTCGACGCCGTGGCCTTCCTGCAGGAGATGAACGCCACCCTCTACCGCCGCTGCCCCGGCATCGTCACCGTCGCCGAGGAGTCCACCGCCTGGGACGGCGTCACCCGCGCCACCCACCACACCGGCCCCGGCGGCTTCGGCGGCCTCGGCTTCGGCCTGAAGTGGAACATGGGCTGGATGCACGACTCGCTGGAGTACATGACCAAGGAGCCGGTGCACCGCAAGTACCACCACGGCGACATGACCTTCGCCATGGTCTACGCCTACAGCGAGAACTACGTGCTGCCCATCTCCCACGACGAGGTCGTGCACGGCAAGCGCTCCCTCGTCTCGAAGATGCCCGGCGACTGGTGGCAGCAGCGCGCCAACCACCGCGCCTTCCTCGGCTTCATGTGGGCCCACCCGGGCAAACAGCTGCTCTTCATGGGCCAGGAGTTCGCCCAGGGCGCCGAATGGTCCGAGGCCCACGGCCCCGACTGGTGGCTCCTCGACCCCTCCTACACCGCCGAAGCCGACCACCGCGGCGTACGCGACCTCGTCCGCGACCTCAACACGGGCTACTGCGCGATGCCGGCCCTGTGGGAACAGGACACCGTGCCCGACGGCTTCCAATGGGTGGCCGGCGACGCCGCCGAGGACAACGTCCTCGCCTTCCTGCGCCTGGCGGCGGACGGCACCCCGCTGCTGGCGGTGTGCAACTTCTCGCCGGTCGTGCGGCACGCGTACCGGGTGGGGGTGCCGGTGGAGTACGGGGTGTGGGAGGAGTGCCTCAACACGGACGACCTCCGGTACGGGGGCAGCGGCGTGACGAACCCCGACCCGGTCAAAGCGGACCGCGTCCCGTCGCACGGGCGCCCGGCCAGCCTGCCCTTGACGCTGCCGCCCCTGGCGACGGTGTGGCTGCGCCCGCTGTAGCCGCCTGCGGCGAGCTGGGGCGAACTCCCTCCGCGGGAGCGGCCGCGGTGGGAGAATCGGGCCGTGCGCGAACGACTCGCCTCCCTCGGCATCACGCTCCCCGCGGTGAGCCCGCCCAAGGGCGTCTACGTGCCCGCCGTCCGCAGCGGCCGGCACGTGCAGGTCTCCGGCCAGGTGCCCATGCGGGACGGCGAACTGATCGCCACGGGACGCGTGGGTGCCGAGGTCACCCCGCGGCAGGCCCGCGAGCTCAGCCGGCAGTGCGCTCTGGCCGCGCTTGCCGCGGTGGACGCGGTGGCCGGCCCGGTCGCCTCCGTGCGTGTCGTCAAGGTCGTCGGCTACGTGTCCTCCGCCGACGGCTTCCTCGACCAGGCCGAGGTCGTCGCCGGGGCCGGCGAGCTGTTCCTGACGGTCTTCGGCGACGCCGGCCGGCACGCGTGCAGCGTCGTGGGGGTCGGGCGGCTGCCGCTGGGCGCTCCGGTGGAGATCGAGGTGCTGTTCGAAGTGGTCAGCGCGGAAGCGGCACCGCGGTTCCGGTGACGGTCACCCCGCTGGAGCGCTGCTCCGGGATGCCGACCTCGATCGTGCTCGGGCGGCCCATGTCGTACCCCTGGTGCACCGTGACGCGCGCCGGTAGCGGCACGAGCCCGAGCTCCCGGAGGTAGCCGCCCAGGGCGGCAGCGGCCGCGCCCGTGGCGGGGTCCTCGACCACTCCCCCCGGGGGGAAGGGGTTGCGCGCGTGGAAGACGACCGGCGTCTGGCGCCAGATCAGGTCGACCGTTGCCCAGTCGTGGCGGGCCATCAGACCGGCGAGGGCACGCATGTCGTAGTCGAGTGCGGCGAGCCGATCGCGGGTGGCGGCGGCGATCACGGGGTGCCACGCACCGGCGTAGGCCGCACGCGGCGGCAGGGTGGGATCGAGGTCGGTGACGGGCCAGCGCAGGGCGTCCAGCAGGTCGGCCAGTGCCTCCTCGGAAAGGGGCGCCGTCTTGGTCGGCACGCTCACCAGGGTGGCGACCACACTGCCTGCCGGGGTGAGGGCGGTCGAGACGCACACCGGCCCGGCGTTCGTCCGCAGGCGCATCTCACCCACGCCGTGCCGCTCGGCGTAGGCGACCGCCGTGGCGATGGTGGCGTGCCCGCAGAACGGCACTTCGGTGCGAGGGCTGAAGTAGCGGATGCGCAGCGTTCCGTCGTCCAGCGGCACCACGAAGGCCGTTTCGGAGAATCCGACCTGCGCCGCGGTCGCCGCCATCGCCGACTCGTCGAGCCCCGTGGCGTCCAGGACGACTCCGGCCGGATTTCCACCGGCCGGGTCGGCGCTGAATGCGACATAGCGCAGGAGATCCATTTTTTCTTGTTGCATCGGTCAACCCCAGGTCAGCAATTCTCCGGTCAAGCTCAGCCCCACGGCGAATCCCAGCGCAATCCGCCGGGCACCCCGGCTGGGCCGTACGGCATGGAAACATCGGGGGTTGATCAGAACAGCTTCGCCCACTTCGGGTGCGAGTTCGACGAATTCGGCGTCCCCGACCACTGCCTCGTCATATCCGTACGAACCCGGGATTCTGAACGCCTCGTCCTCCGGATGCCACAGATGGCGCCAGATCACCGTCTCGCCGCCCGCGCTCGGCACGCTGAGGTAGGCGTTGAAGGCGAACTGGGAGACAAGGGTCGCATCCAGCAGGTCACCGGAGAACTCTCGCAGTGCGTCGTCGAAATGCACCTGGAAGCCCTGATTCGGTTCCCGGGCGACACCGGCGCCCATCGATCGGCCGCCTCGGGTGCCCACCCTGATGCCGCCGGGCCAGTCGGCCCCGAGAGCGGCGCGGCACGTTTCGAACGGGTCGAAGGACAGGCCGAGGGCCGCCCAGTCCTTGCGATGCCGCTCCAGTGCCGTCCAGTAGTCGTCCGTGACCAGGCCGTTCCTGCAGTGGTCGCTCACGCCGACGCCGAAGCGCATGACCGGGGGGTCCACCCGCTTCCTTCCGTAGGCTTCGAAGGCCCTGGTCTCGAGCGCCCCGATCGTCTCCTCGACCACAGGTCGAGGCAGGAAACCGGGAACACGAACGGCAACACAGCGTCCGGCCGCGAGATCCGCGATCCTTTCCCGGGTGAATGCCGTGGCCGTGACAACGCGGAAGAAGGGGTCGCGTAAGGCACCTGGAGTCATACGGATGCCCCGTTTCTCGGCAGTGGCTAGGCGGGGCTCGGGTCGTGCACGGCCCGGAATGCGGTCTTGGCGTCGATTTCCAGCGCCCGGCGATCGGCTCTCATGATTTGCTTGGCAATCCGTCGGGCGATCTCGGACTGCGCCTGCTGGAGCGCGCTCCCCGGGGCACCCCACTGCGGCGTTCGATCGGTGACCGGCTCGGTACGGGACGGCGGCATTGCGGATCTCCCAGTGCTCGACATGTGCTGCATCACACAGAGTCGGGGTGGAGCCATGGTAAGCGCAATCCCCCCTTCGGCGTACGGCTTTCGGCCAGCTCAGCTCTGACCAGGCATTTGCCGCAGAATCTCGTCCAAGTTCTGCTCGACCCGTCGGGTCATGGGGCTCCCCGGCTTCACCCTGCGCAGGTCCTCCAGCAGGTCTCGGAACTCCTGCACCGCCTCGGGCGCGCGTCCCAGTGCGAGGAGGACAGTGGCGAGGGTGTCGCGCAGGTGCATCATCCGCTCCGAGTCCCGCGGCCGGTCGTCGTCCCGCAGCGCGCCGCGGATCTCCTCCTCGGCCTCCTCGTAGCGGTCCTGCTCCAGCAGACTGCGGGCCAGCGTCGAGCGGACGAAGAGCGTCTCGGACGTGGTGGGCGGCCAGTTGTGGCGCCGGCTGATCTCAAGGATGCTCCTCGCCTCCTGCTCCGCCTCCGCCGCGCGGCCGAGCGCGAGCATCGTGCGGGCCAGAGTGTGCCGGACCACCAGGGTGTCCGAGTGCTCGGCGCCCCGTACGTGGTTCTCCACCTGGACGATCGACCGCAGCAGCGGCTCCGCCGCCTCCCAGCGGCCCTGCTCGCAGACGGCCCGCGCGTGCTTGTGCCGGCTCGCCAGGGTGTCGGGATCACTCTCGCCCAGGACCCGCTCGCGGGCGGTGACGACCTTCGCGAACTCCCGCTCCGCGGCCGCGTGGTCCTCGCGCTCGAGCGCGATGCGTCCCTTCTCGTGCCGCAGGGCGAGGATCTCCCGGTCGTCCTCGTGGAAGCCGAAGCGGGCGCATGCGTCCACGACCGGCACCACCAGGTCGTGGGCCGGTACGAGCAGCCCCCTGGTGATGAGGAACCTGGCGGTGAGACGGGTCAGTTCGAGCGCGCCGGAGACCACGCTGCGGTCCTTCAGACCCACTGGTCCCAGCAGGCACGCCCGGGCCACCGCCCTGGCGTGCGGTGCGATCGCCGTCCACAGCGGCCAGCTGGAGGGGTGGTCGGGGTCCCTGCCCTCGGCCGCGTGCAGCAGCATGCGCACGGCCAGGCCGTAGTACTCGGTACGCCGCTGCTGAACGTCCTGGTCCTCGCGGAGCACTCCGTGGACGACCGGGTGCAGCGTCAGCACGTGGGACAGGTCGGGATCGGCCACGTCCTCGCGTTCGTCCGCGTCGACGAGGGCGAAGTCCTCCAGTCCGCGCAGCACGGCCGTGCGCTGCGCCGGGGAGAGACCGGGGAAGAGGGGTGAACGGGCGAGCACCGCGCCGTCGACCAGGCAACGGTAGGGAATCGGCGCGATGTTGAAGCAGGCGAAGACCTTGAGCAGGGGTGCCGCCTGCGGGAGGTCCTGGCGGATCAGCTGGCGCAGGGCGATGCCGTACACCTCCTCGACGATCTCGCGGCCGAGCAGTTCGTCGAGGTCCATCCCGGCGCGGGTACTGCCCGGCGCGGACTCGAAGCGGCGCTTGACCGCCTTGCAGTAGCTGTCGAAGTCACGGACCTCGCCGTCGTCCAGGGACACCTTCCTCCCGGCCTTCCCGCTGACCGCCTTCACCGTGGCCGCCGCCGTCAGGAGGGCGAGGGGCAGCCCGCCCAGCGCCGCCGACAGCCTTCTGGCCTGCTCATTGGTGCCGCCGACGCCCTCCGTGCGCTCCAGCAGCATCGACGCGCCGTCCTCGTCGTCCAGCGGGAAGACCCGGTGCACCCGGCTCCACGGGCCCCACGTCTCCTGGCTTCGCACCCGGCTGGTGACGACGACCAGCCCGTGCTCGCTCTCCGGCTCGCGCAACCACCCGGTGCCGTCGGACACCGGCCCTTCGACGGGACCGAGCTGCTGGGGGTCGTCGGCGTTGTCCAGGACGAGCAACCAGGGTTCCGGTGCGCTGTTGAGCAGATCCCACAGCAGGTCCGTGGCGCTTCCGGGACCGTGCCAGGCACGGTCGAGCTGTGCCTCCGAGGCCCCCAGCTGGCTCGCCACCGCCCGCATGCGGGAACTGATCTGGGAGACGGAGACCCACCAGACCCGTCGGCCCGCGCGGTGGGTGCGGTCGGCGATCTCCAGGGCGAGGCGGCTCTTGCCCGTACCCCCCAGGCCCGCCAGGACGTGCACCTTCTGCGGCCAGGCAGGAGAGGTGATCTGGGCGACGAGACGGTTGTGCTGCTCACCCTTGAGGTTGCCCTCCAGCTTGGCGAAGGGGGGCGCGACCGAGTGCCCGCTGCCCCTCGGCGGGGCCGTCTGCACGGCGGACACCGTGCGGGACTCGGGCCGGGGGCTGCCGGCGGACTGCAGGGCCTTGCGGACGACGAGGTAGACGGCGGCGTCGCGGTCCGCGGGCTGCACGATCGAGGAGTGGTCGCCGGCAATCACGCTGCCGTCGGGGAAGACTCCCCGGGCGACGTAGGGCGGGACGACGTTGTCGCTGGTCCCACCGTATGCCTTCACCGGGATGGGGCATTCCTGCTCGCTGTACCGGCGGGCATGGACGATCCCGGTCAGCACAGCGCGCTGGGCCTCCAGTACATAACGGTCGAACGGGCGCAGCTGACGTTCCTGGGGGTGGCGCCACACGGAGAAGAGCTTGCGCATGGTCAGGAAGAATCCGGAACCCGTATTGGGGCAGGAGAACATCAGGAAGTGCTTGATGCGGGTGAGTTCACGCCCCTTGCCGGCGGCCAGCTTGCGGGAGAGGAACCGCTGGACGACCAGACCACCCTGGCTGTGGGTGACCAGCACGATCGCCTCGGCGTCGGCGAGTGCGGTGTCCAGGTAGGAGCCCAGCTGATCGGCGATGTCGTCGAACTCGCCGATCCGCTTGGTGAGGCTCAACTGCACGACCTTCGAGTCGTATGCGAAGCAGTGGACATCGACCCGGTCCGTGAGCTCGGGGTCGGTGGTGATCAGTTGCCGGAACGCCGACCACGTCTTGGCCGACGAGAACAAGCCGTGCACGAACACCAGGTGAACGCGTATCGGTGCCGCCATCGCAAACCTCCACTGTCGGGCTGCCGTTGATGCGGTGTCGAGCGCAGGGGAGAGCAGTACGGACAGTGGGATCAATCATGCACGAGGGCCGGGTCAAGCGGACCGGAAACCGGCTTGCGGAGCACCCCGTGCGCCCCCTGGCGGTGCTCCTGTCACCCCGGGGAGCGGGTCAGTCGGTGCCGGTGATGCGGGCCACGAGCGCCCTGGCGTCCGTCGCGCGGACGCCCGCCGCCGTCAGTGCCGTGACGGCGGCGCTGCGCCCCGCCTCCGCCGGCGCCAGCACGCCGTCGTTGACGGCCTGCATCAGGCCGAAGAGCACCTGTTCCCGTACGTACGCCAGCGCCACCGCCGGCAACGGTGAGGTGAAGAGGCCCTCGTCCAGCCCCCGCTGCAGCATCGCCGCGCATTCGCGCCGTACCGGTTCCAGCCGCCGGTGGATGCCTTCGACGGTGACGCTGCGCTGGGCCAGGGAGATCAGCAGGCGGTAGCCGTCGGCGATCTCCCATGCCGCCAGCATGGAGCGGGCGAGCGCTTCGGCCGGGTCGGCGGCCGCGCGCAGCGCGTCGGCCTGGGCGGCGGCGACGGTTTCGGCCGCGTCGTCGACGAGGGCGCCGATGAGGGCGTCGCGGCTGGGGAAGTGCCCGTAGACGGTGCGGCGTACGACTCCGGCCGCGCGCGCGATCTGGTCCATGCTCGCGTCCGCGTCGCGCAGGAGCTCGGCGAGCGCGACGTCCATGATGCGTCGGCGATTGGCGTCCGCCCTGCCGGGCCTGGTCTTCATGCCCTCATTTTGCACACTGCCGTGCAGTCCCGTAATTTGCACACCAGTGTGTAATTGCACAGTCGTGTGCAAGTTCCGAAAGGGGTGGCCGATGGGCCTCGGGTTGTCGACTCCGGTCGACGAGATGGACGGTCCGTACAAGCGGCGCTGGGCGGCGCTCGGTGTCCTGTGCATCAGCCTGCTGATCATCGTCATGGCGAACACGTCGCTGACGGTCGCGGCGCCGGACATGGTCCAGGACCTGGGTCTGGGCAGTTCCGACCTGCAGTGGGTCATCGACGGCTACACCGTGCCGTACGCGGCGCTGATGCTGATCCTCGGCGCGGTGGGCGACAAGTACAGCCGCCGCGGCGCGCTCGTCCTGGGTCTGCTGGTCTTCGGCGCGGCGTCCGTGGCCGGTTCGCTGGTGGACAGCGGCAACGGCGTCATCGCGGCGCGTGCCGCGATGGGCATCGGCGCGGCCATGATCATGCCGGCCACGCTGTCGCTGCTGGCGGCGACGTTCCCGCGCGCGGAGCGGGCGAAGGCGATCACCATCTGGACGGCGACCGCGGGTCTGGCGATCGCGGTGGGTCCGCTGGTGGCCGGTGCGCTGCTGGAGGACCACGGCTGGGCCTCGACGTTCCTGATCAACGTGCCGATCGCCGCTCTCGGCATCGTCGGCGCGCTGCTGCTGGTGCCGCCGTCCCGGGCGGCCGGCGAGAAGAAGATCGACTACGTCGGTGGTCTGCTGTCCGTGCTGTGGGTGGGCTCGCTCATCTACATGATCATCGAGGGGCCGCACTTCGGCTGGGGCGCCAAGGCGATCACGGCCGCGGTCGTGGCGGGCGTGGGCTTCGTCTGCTTCGTGCTGTGGGAGCTGCGTCACCCGAGCCCCGTGCTGGACGTGCGCCGCTTCACCCAGCGGGCCTTCGCCGGCTCGACGTCGGCCGTGGCGCTGTTCTTCCTCGCCGTCTTCGGTGCCTTCTACTACCTGACGCAGCACCTGCAGTTCGTCCTCGGCTACTCGCCGCTGGACACCGGTGTGCGCATGCTGCCGCTGGCGGGCGCGGTGTTCGTCGGCGGTGCGCTGACGGCGCTGCTGACGCCGAAGGTGGGCATGAAGGTCACGGTGGCCTGCGGCATGACCGTCGGTACGGTCGCCATCGCCCTGCTGGCCCGGGTCGACGAGCACTCGACGTACAACGACTTCGTGCTGCCGCTGATCATCCTGGGTCTGGCGATCGGCCTGTCCCTGTCCCCCTGCACCAACGCCATCATGGGCTCCTTCCCGGAGGACCAGCTGGGCGTGGGCGGCGCGGTCAACAGCACGTCCATCGAGATGGGCGGTTCGCTGGGCATCGCGATCCTGGGCACGGTGCTGGCCAAGACCTACTCCTCCAACCTCGGTGACGCCGCCGCGAAGGCGGCGGCCGCGGGGGGTCCGAAGCTGCCGGAGAAGGCGCTGTCGGCCGCGCAGGACTCGGTGGGCGCGGGCCTGTACGTGGCCAAGGAGGTCGGCAAGCAGGTCGCGGCGCAGGCCGCGCCGAAGCTCGGCCCGGAGAAGGCCGCGGCGCTGGGCGCCCAGCAGGCGCACACCGTCGTGGAGGCCGTGCACAAGGCGTTCGCGGACGCGGTGGCGCACACCAGCGTCGTCGGCGCGGTGATCCTCGGCGTCGGCACGGTCGTGGTGGCGCTCCTGCTGCCGGGCCGCAAGGCCGCGGCGGCGGCCGCCGCCACCGGCGGGGCCGCGGTGTCCGAGCGCGAGCCGGAGCCGGCCGCCCGCTCCTGACCCGTACGCATCCCGAACCCGGCGCGCCCCCTGACCATGCCCCGACCGTCAGGGGGCGCGTCGCATGCCCGGCCCTCCACCGGTCCACAGGGAAACCCCCACGGCGGGGACCCGGCGGTGCCTTACCGGGTCCCGAAGGGCCGCCGTGGGGGCGTCGGCCCTCGCCGTGGGGGTGGTCTCTACGGGGTCAGTGCGCGTCCGCCCCCAGCGTCGCCTCGTCGAACGGCAGGCGGCCGGAGAGCACGTCCTGCATGCGTCCCGCGTCGATCTCCTTCACCCATGTCCCCACGAGCACCGTGGCCACCGCATTGCCGGCGAAGTTCGTCAGGGCGCGGGCCTCGCTCATGAAGCGGTCGATGCCGACGATGAGGCCGACGCCGTCGACGAGTTCGGGGCGGTGGGACTGGAGGCCGCCGGCGAGGGTGGCGAGGCCGGCGCCGGTGACGCCTGCGGCGCCCTTGGAGGCGACGATCATGAAGAGGAGGAGCGAGACCTGCTGGCCGAGGGACAGCGGCTGTCCCATCGCCTCGGCGATGAAGAGCGAGGACATGGTCAGGTAGATGGCGGTGCCGTCGAGGTTGAAGGAGTAGCCCGTGGGCACCGTGATGCCGACGACCGGCTTGCTCACTCCGAGGTGTTCCATCTTGGCGATGAGCCGGGGCAGCGCGGATTCGGACGAGGACGTCGAGAGGATCAGCAGGAACTCCCGGCCCAGGTACTTCAGCAGCGCGAGGATGTTCACGCCGGCCACCACCCGCAGCAGTGTCCCGAGGACCACCACGACGAACAGCAGGCAGGTGGTGTAGAAGCCGATCATGATCACGGCGAGGGACTTGAGCGCGTCGACGCCCGTGGCGCCGACCACGGCGGCCATCGCGCCGAACGCACCGACCGGCGCCACCCACATGATCATCGCCAGCACCTTGAACACCAGCCGCTGCAGGTGTCCGATGCCGTGCAGCACCGGCTGCCCGCTCTCCCCCAGGGCCTGCAGGGCGAAGCCGACGAGCAGGGCGACGAGCAGGGTCTGCAGGACCTGGCCGCCGGTCAGGGCGGAGACGAGCGTGGTGGGGATGACGCCGAGCAGGAAGTCGGTGGTCGAGGTGTGGGCGCCCTTGGCCTGGGCCTCGCCGGCGTGGCGCAGGCTGTCGGTCAGGTGCAGTCCGCTGCCGGGTTCGAGGATGTTGCCGACGAGCAGTCCGATGGCCAGGGCGACGGTGGACATCAGGACGAAGTAGCCGAGGGCCAGTCCGCCGACCGCGCCGACCTTGGCCGCCCGGCGCACGGAGCCGATTCCGAGCACGATCGTGCAGAAGATGACCGGCGAGATCATCATCTTGATCAGGTTCACGAAGCCGGTGCCGAGCGGCTTGAGCTCGACCGCGACGCCCGGCGCCAGCAGGCCGACCGCGATGCCGGCGAGCACGGCGGCGATCACGGCGAGGTACAGGTAGTGCGTGCGGTCCGGCCGGCGGGTGCCGGCCGCTGTCGCCGGGGGTGACTGCGCTGTCACTTCGGTCTCCGTCCGGTCCGGGTGCGGTGGGGGGTCGCGGAGACTATGCACGGCTGTTGTGACGGCGGTCACCGTTGCGTGCATTACGTTCACAAACAGGCCACCCGGCACACTGTCGGCCATGACCCCCCGCATACGCCTTCCCCGCAGCCTGGCCGGCCGGCTCTTCGCCGTGCAGATCGTGCTGGTCACCGCCGTGGTGGCCGGCTGTGCGGCGCTCGCGTACCTCTCGGACCGCGCCGAGGCGAAGGAGACGGCCCGGCGCCAGGTGACGGCGACGGCCACGGCCGTCGCCGCGTCCCCGGCCGTGGGGGCCGCGGCCCTCGCGCCGGACCCCTCCGGTGCCCTGCAGGCGTACGCCGAGCGGGTCCGGCGCGACACCGGCGTGGACTTCGTGACGATCATGTCGCCGGGCGGTGTCCGCTGGACGCACCCGGACCCGGCCCGCATCGGCGAGCGCTTCCTCGGCCACACCGCCCCGGCCCTGGAGGGCCGCACGTTCTCCGAGACGTACACCGGCACGCTGGGCCCGTCCGTACGGGCCGTGGCGCCGGTGCGGGACGCGGGCAGCGGGCAGGTGGTCGCGCTGGTCAGCGCCGGCATCACGGTGGACGCCATCAGCGCGCAGGTGCGCCGCCAGGTGGTCGTGCTGCTCGCGGTGGCGCTGGCGGTGCTGGCGGTGGGCGGCGCAGGCACGTACGCGCTGGGGGCGCGGTTGCGCCGGCACACCCACGGGATGAACGCCGCCGAGCTCGGGCGGATGCACGACTACCACGAGGCCGCGCTGCACGCGGTGCGCGAGGGGCTGTTGCTGCTGGACGGGCAGCGCCGGCTGGCGCTCGCCAACGACGCCGGCCGGGAGCTGCTCGGCCTGCCGGCCGGCGCGGTCGGGCGCCATGTGACCGCGCTCGGGCTGCCGGACGGCCTCACCGAGGTCCTGCTGGCCCCCGGCCCGCGCGTGGACGAGGTGCACCTGACCGCCGAGCGGATCGTGGTCGTCAACACCTCGCCGGTCTCCAGCGGCGAGCGCCGCGGCACGGTCGTCACCCTCAGGGACCACACCGAACTGCTGGCGCTCTCCGGGGAGCTGGACTCGGTGCGCGGCTTCGCCGAGGCCCTGCGCTCGCAGGCGCACGAGGCCGCCAACCGGCTGCACGCGGTGGTCTCCCTGATCGAACTCGGGCGCGCCGCCGAGGCGGTGGAGTTCGCCACCGCCGAGCTGGAACTCGCCCAGGCCCTCACCGACCGGGTCGTGGCGGCCGTCGCCGAGCCCGTCCTGGCCGCGCTGCTCCTGGGCAAGGCCGCCTGGGCCAACGAGCACGGCGTCGTGCTGGAGCTGACCGACGACACCCGCGTCGACGACGGCCTGCTCCCGCCCGGCCTGCCCGCCCGCGACCTGGTCACCATCCTCGGCAACCTCGTCGACAACGCCGTCGAGGCCGCCACCGGCAGCGGCGCCCACCATGCCGGGCGCGTCACCGTGACGGTGCGCACGGACGCCGCCGCGGGCGAGCTGCTGCTGCGCGTCGGCGACAACGGCCCCGGCATCGCCCCCGAGGCGGTGGCGGAGGTCTTCCGCCGCGGCTGGTCGACGAAGGAGCCGCCGCCCGGGGCGACCCCGGGGCCGTACGGGCGCGGGCTCGGCCTGGCGCTGGTGCGGCAGGCCGCCCGGCGCCACGGCGGCACGGTCGGCGTCGGCAGCTCCCCGTGGGGCGGTGCCGAGTTCACCGTCCGCCTGCCGCTGCGGGCCGCGGCGGGCGCCGCGCGCGAGGAGGTGGGGGCATGAGCCCGATCCGGGTCCTCGTCGTCGAGGACGATCCGGTGGCCGCCGCGGCGCACGCGCTGTACGTGGGGCGGGTGAGCGGGTTCACGGTCGCGGGGGTGGCCCATACGCTCGCGGACGCCGCGCAGTTCCTCAAGCGGTCGGCGGTCGACCTGCTGCTGCTCGACCTCTTCCTGCCCGACGGGCACGGCCTGTACCTGCTGCGCTCGCTGCGCGCCGCCGGTCACGGCGCGGACGTGATCGCCGTGACCTCCGCCCGCGACCTGGCGGTCGTGCGCGAGGGCGTCTCGCTGGGCGTCGTGCAGTACGTGCTCAAGCCCTTCACCTTCGCGACGCTGCGCGACCGTCTCGTGCGCTACGCGGAGTTCCGGGCGGCGGCCGGCGAGGCCAGCAGCCAGGACGAGGTCGACCGGGCGCTGGCCGCGCTGCGCGCCCCGCAGCCGGCGGCCCTGCCCAAGGGGCTGGCCGGGGACACCCTGCAGTCGGTCATCGCCACCCTGCGCGACGCCGGCGAGGAGGGGGTGACCGCGACGGGCGCGGCCGCCTCCCTGGGCATCTCCCGTATCACCGCCCGCCGTTACCTCGAACACCTCGTGAGCACCGGCTGTGCCGTGCGTGCCCCGCAGTACGGCCAGATAGGCCGTCCCGAGCTGCGCTACCGGCGGCTGCCCGGGCGCTGAGCGCGTGCCGTGCGGCCGCGAGGGGAACGTAAGCCTCGACGCCCCGTACGTCCCGGGGCCCCGTACGTGCAGGAGGTCGTGCCGTGCGTACCACCGCCCCCGTGCTCCTCGTCGCCCTCGGTGCCCTCGCCGCCGTCGCCTCGTGCGGGAGCGGGGGCGCGGGGGGCGACCCGGACACCGTCAAGGTCGCCTACCAGCGCAGCACGGACAACAAGGTCCGGCATATGGACGACTTCCTCGCCGCGGTCAAGAAGCAGTTCGAGAAGGAGCACCCGGGCAAGAAGCTGCAGTTGCTGCCGATCCAGGCGTCGGAGAACGACTACGCGGCCAAGATCCAGCAGATGATGCGCTCGGCGAGGACCGCCCCCGACGTCGTGCGCGAGGACACCTTCCGCATCGAATCCGACGTCACCAGCGGCTACTTGAGACCGCTGGACGACAAGCTCGCCGCCTGGCCGTCCTGGGCCCGGTTCCTGCCGGCCGCCAAGGAGTCCGCCCGCGCGGAGGACGGCAGGACGTACGGGGTGCCGGACGGCACCGACACCCGCGGCCTGTGGTTCGACAAGGCGCTCTTCGCGAAGGCCGGGCTGCCCGCCGACTGGGCGCCGCACACCTGGAAGGACGTCCTGGACGCCGCCCGCACCCTCAAGGCGAAGGTGCCCGGCGTCGTCCCGCTGAACGTCTACACCGGCAAGGCGGCCGGCGAGGCCGCCACCATGCAGGGTTTCGAGATGCTGCTCTACGGCACCGGCCCCGACCCGCTGTACGACCCGAAGGCGAAGAAGTGGGTCACCGGCAGCAAGGGCTTCAGGGACTCCCTGGACTTCGTGCGCACCGTCTTCGCCGAGAAGCTCGGCCCCGCCCCCTCCGACGCCCTCGACCCCAACGTCTCCACCGTGGTCGCCGGCGACTGGCTGCCCCACGGGCGGCTCGCCATCGCCCTGGACGGCTCCTGGCTCGGCAAGACCTGGCAGCCGCAGGGCGCCGCGCCCTGGCCGCAGTGGCCGCAGGTCATGGGCCGGGCCGCCTTCCCCACCCAAGGCGGCCGGGCCCCCGGCCGGGTGAGCATGTCCGGCGGCTGGAGCTGGGCGATCGGCGCCAAGTCGGCGAAGGCGGACCTCGCCTGGCAGGTGATCGAGACCCTGCAGACCACCGCCAACGCCACCGCGTGGACGGTGCGGGACGCCCAGATCGCCGTACGCGACGACGTGGCGGCCTCCTCCGCGTACCGCACCGCCCTGCCCGGCACCGACTTCTTCACCGAGCTGGTGCGCGACACCCACCACCGGCCGGCGCTGCCCGTCTACCCGCAGGTCTCGGCCGCGATCCAGGAGGCCATGGAGGCGGTCACCACCGGTGACGCGGACGCGGCGACCGCCGCGCGGCGCTACGACGCACGCCTGAAGGAGATCGTCGGTGCGGCGGGCGTGATCACGCGATGAGGCGCTGGCTGCCCCTGGCCCCGGCGACCACGCTGCTGCTGCTCTTCCTCGCCGGCCCCGTCGGCTACTGCGTCTACCTCGCCTTCACCGACACCCAGCTCACCGGCCAGGCCACCGCCTCCTTCACGGGCCTCGCCAACTTCCGGCGCGCCTTCGGCGACCCGGACTTCCGCAACGCGGTCCTGCTCACCCTCGTCTTCACGCTGCTGTCGTCCGTCGTCGGCCAGAACGGCCTGGGCTTCGCCCTCGCCGCCCTGATGCGCCGCGCCTCGAGGCCCGTACGGACGGCCACGGGCACCGTCGTCGTCGCGGCGTGGGTGGTGCCGGAGATCGTCGCGGGCTTCCTGCTGTACACGTTCTTCGCCCGCCGGGGCACGCTCGACGCGGTCCTGGCCCAGCTCCATCTCCCCGAGCAGAACTGGATGTTCACCCTGCCGATCCTGGCGGTCTCCTTCGCCAACGTCTGGCGCGGCACGGCCTTCTCCATGCTGGTCTACTCCGCCGCGCTCGCGGAGATCCCTGCGGAGGTCACCGAGGCGGCCGAGGTCGACGGCGCCGGCGGCCTGCGCCGCTTCTGGCACATCACCCTGCCGATGCTGCGCCGCTCCATCGGCACCAACCTCATGCTCAACACCCTGCAGACGCTCTCGGTCTTCGGCCTGATCTGGGCCATGACCCGCGGCGGCCCCGGCAACCGCAGCCAGACCCTGCCGGTCTTCATGTACGACCAGGCGTTCTTGAAGTCGCTGATCGGCTACGGCACGGCGGTGGCCCTCCTGCTGCTCCTGGTCGGCGCCCTGTTCTCGGCCGTGTACGTGCGCCTGCTGCGGGAGGACGTGTGAGGGAAACCCCCCTGGTCCCGCGCTGCCGGCTCGGCGAACTCACCGTCGTCCGCCACGGCCAGAGCACCGCCAACGCCGCCTTCGCGGCCGCCGGCGAGGACGGCCGGGCGCCGCGGGCGCTGCGCGAGGCCGGCGACGCCGCCGTGCCCCTGTCGCCGCTCGGCGTGCTGCAGGCCGAGCGCTGCGGCACCCTGCTCGCGGGCCGGGTGCCCGGAGCGGACCTCGTCCTGTGCTCGCCCTACCGGCGGGCGCAGGAGACCTGGCAGATCATGGCCGCGCAGGTGGCGCGCCTGGGCCGCAGCATCCCGCCGGTCCTGGTCGACGAGCGCGTCCGCGACCGCGAGACGGGCGTCCTGGAGCTGATGACCCCGGCGGACGTGCGGGCCGAGGCGCCCGAGGAGGCGCGGCGGCGCGCCCGTACCGGCGAGTGGTGCTACCGCCCGCCCGGCGGCGAGTCCCTCGCCGACGTGGCACTGCGCGTCCGGGACGTGCTCGCCGAGCTGGGCGCCGCCGTCCCCGGCGCCCACGTGCTCGTGGTCGCCCACGACGGCATCGCGGTGACGGCCCGTCACGTCCTGGCCGGCATCGGCTCGCCGGCCGATCTGCAGCGGGTCGGCAACGCCTCGGTGTCGTCGTGGGAGGGCGACGGCCGGCGCCTGCGGCTGGTGGCCTTCGGCGCGACAAACCATCTGGAGGGGCTTCCCGTTGCATGAATCACAGCTGCGCTCGCGACGATCGGCTGTTAAGGTCACGGCCATGAAGCGCGCCGCCATGTTCATGGCCTCCACGACGACGCCGGAGAGTGTCCCGGCGCGCTGACAGCTGTCCTTGTCGAAAGCCCCGGGGCGAGTGCCCCGGGGCTTCGCCGTGTGGTCACTCGCCTCACCACCCGAGGAGACCACGATGCACGACCACCGCAGGCTCGGCCGCGAACTCGACCTGTTCGACACCGACCCCCTCATGGGCGCGGGACTGCCGTACTGGCTGCCCGACGGGGCCGCCGTGCGGCACGCGCTCGAAAGTTACATCCGCGAGAGCGAACGCCGCGCCGGCTACCGGCACGTCCACTCCCCCGTCCTCGGCAAACGGGAGCTGTACGAGATCTCCGGGCACTGGGAGCACTACAGCGAGGACATGTTCCCGCCCATGGACCTCGGCGGGGAGCAGGTCGTCCTGCGCCCCAGCCTGTGCCCGCACCACGCGCTGATCTACCGCTCCCGCGCCCGCAGCCACCGCGAACTGCCGCTGCGGCTCGCCGAGCTCGGCGGCATGTACCGCGCCGAGCTGTCCGGCGTGCTCGGCGGCCTCACCCGCGTACGGTCCATCCAGCTCAACGACGCACACATCTTCTGCTCCCTGGACCAGGTCGCCGAGGAGGCGCGGGGCGCGCTCGCCCTGATCCGGCGCGCGTACGAGGCGATGGGCATCGAGGCGGCCCGCTACCGCCTGTCCCTGCCCGGGGCGGGCGGCAAGTACGTCACCGACCCGGCCATGTGGCAGCGGGCCGGCGCGCTGCTCGTCGAGGTGCTCGAAGCCGAGGGCATCCCGTACGAGGCGCAGGAGGGCGAGGCCGCGTTCTACGGGCCCAAGATCGACGTGCAGATCGCCGACGGCGCGGGCCGCGAGGCCACCCTGTCGACCGTCCAGGTCGACTTCCACCAGCCCGCGCGCTTCGACCTGAGCTACATCGGCGCCGACGGCGCGAAGCACCGGCCGGTCATGGTGCACCGCGCCGTCATCGGCAGCGTGGAGCGGGCGGTCGCCCACCTGATCGAGGTGCACGGCGGCGCGTTCCCCGCGTGGCTGGCCCCCGTGCAGGTGGCGGTGCTGCCGGTCTCGGACGCCGAACTGCCGCAGGCCGAGGAGCTGGTACGGCGCTGCGTGGAGGCGGGCCTGCGGGCCGAGGTGGCCGCGCCCGTCCAGGGCACCCTCGGCGCCCGGATCCGCGCGGCCCGGCTCGTGCCCTACCAGGCCGTGATCGGCCCCGCGGAGGCGGCCGGCGACCAGGTGTCCGTACGCCTGCGCGACGGCCGGCGCCCCGTCGCGCTGCCGGCGGCCGAACTGATCGCCCGCGTCGGCGCCGTGGTGGGCGCGCAGGGGGCCGAACTGTGGCCGTGACGGGGAAGGAGTGCTGATCCGAACGGGTGAGGGGGTGTGTGCGGGGCGAGCGGGGCGGAAAGGTCGCCCGCATGCGTCCGCGTACCTTCTTCGCCGCCACTGCCACCGTTTTCGCCCTCGCCCTCGCCCTTGCCGGGGCCACGGGGCCGGCCACCGCCCAGTCCCCCGCGCAGGACTGGGTGGTGAACAACCCCCGCGCCGTCGTCGTCCACCGCACCACGGGCATGTGCCTGACCGGCACGGGCGGCGCGGGCAGCCCGGTGACCACGCAAGGGTGCCGGAACGCGCCCGGCCAGCAGTTCGTCGCCGAAGGCGGCGAGATCTACCAGCGCACCGCCGACCTGTGCCTGACCGCGGCCGCCTCCGGCGGCCCCGCGACCCTGCGCCGCTGCGACGGCTCGGCAGGGCAGCGGTTCGGCGTCCAGGGCGCGACCATCCGCCAGGCGGACGGCGACCGCTGCCTGACGGCCACCGGCGCAGGCCGGCCGGTGGTCCTGACCCGGTGCACGGCCTAGCCGGGGCATGTCCGGCGCCCCGTAGGGGCGCGGGGAACTGCGCGACAAGCCACAGCGCGCCCGCAGGTGAGGTGCCGCGCTGCGCCGGACCTCGCCGGCTGCAGGCCGCCGGTGGCTGATCGCGCCCACGCGGCGGCAGCCGCAGATCGACACGGCCCCGCGCCCCTCATGGGGCGCTCCGCCGGCGGGCGATGCGGCCGCCCAGGGCCTGGGCCGCGCCCGCCGCCACCGGCAGCAGGGCGAGCCCGAGGGCCGGGGAGCCGGCCGGCACACCGGCCCGGCGCAGCCGGGCCAGGGCCCAGACGCTGTAGGGCACGACGACCGTCGGGGACGTCGCCACCCCCGGCGTGTAGCCCCGGTAGGCGGCGGACTGCCCCATGTGCACCAGGCCGTGCAGGCCGAAGCCCGTCAGGACCGTACGGAAGAAGGCGCTGCGCCCCCGAGTGCGCGCGCCGTCCGCCGCGGCCGCGGCGATGAACAGCGCCATCAGCCCGATCGCGACGTTCACCTGCGGCTGGGTGACCTCCACCTTCGACCACACCCGCCGGGGCACGCGCGGGAAGCGGGCCGCCAGGCGCGGGACGGCCCCCTTGGACCAGGGGGCCATGGCGAGGAGCTCCTCCAGGTCGTTGGCCGCCCAGGCGGCGAACAGCCCCCAGTAGACGGCCGCGGGTATGGCGTCGCGGGCTTCCTTGTCGGGCGTGCGGTCCATCGGCTGCTTCTCCTCCGTGCCGTCGTCGATCACCACAGCGCGGACTGTCGCACGGGCGCCGGCGGGGCGCACCCGTTTTACGGGCAGCCCCAAAGGGGCGCGGGGAACTGCGCGATCAGCCACGACGCGCCCGCAGATGCCGTGCTGCACCCGGCCCCCGCCGGTGGCGCGGCGGCAGCCGCAGATCGACACTGCCCCCGCGCCCCTGACGGGGCGCCGTGGAGGCCGCCCTAGCGCGGGTTGAAGACGACGCTGGCGAAGTGCGCGCCGCTCGGCGCGGACTGCCCCGGCGCGAGCCGCGTCGCGGACCCCTTGCACCGCTTGTCGCTGTAGACGACGACGGGCCCCTTGGTCGCGTTCTGCGCGCCGCGGGCCTCCTGGCCCATGTCGTAGCACTTGTTGTCGGGCGGGTTCTGGATGGAGTACGCCTTGTTCTTGGGCCCCACCCAGGCGAACGTCCCGCTCGCGGCGGTCGCCGTACCCGCGGTGGTGGCCGTGACGAGAGCGAGCCCGCCGAGTACGACGGCGAGCGAACGGCAAAGACGCATGTTCTGTCCTTCGTGAGCGACGAGGGCTACCGACACCCGGACCAACGGTCGGGCCGTTGGGAAGGAAACGGCCCGAAACCGGATAGGCCGGGTGAACGGCTCGCCACCGACTTGAACCTCACGCCGCGTCAGGAGGCATCGTGACGGCATGACCTCCTCTGCTTCCCCGCCCTGGAAGGTCGGCCGGCTCGCCGAGGCGAGCGGGCTGACCGTCCGTACGCTGCACCACTGGGACACCATCGGACTGCTCACCCCCTCCCTGCGCACAGCGGGCGGCCACCGGGAGTACACGGAGGACGACCTGGTCCGCCTCTACCAGGTGCTGGCGCTGCGCAGCCTCGGGCTGGGACTGGAGTCCATCGCGGCGTGCCTCGACGCCGGCGTCGACCCCGTACGGCTCGTACGCGACCATCTCGCGGACGTCGAGGGGCGGATCGCCGCCCTCGACACGCTGCGCCGGCGTCTTCGGCAGCTGGAGGCCGGGCTGTCCGGCGAGGACCGCGACAACGCAAACTCTGACCTCCCGGCACCCGGTGACCTGCTGGAGGCCCTGCGGGCGGCCGGCGGTGGCAGCGGCCCGGAGGCGGAGGCGGTGCTGCGCCGCCACCTGGACGCCGACGGCCTGGCCGTGCTGCGGGCGGGCGCCACGGCCGCCGGGCCCGCCGCGCACTACCTGCTGCACGTCGAGTGGCCGCAGCTCTACCGCCGCGCGCAGGAGTTGCGCGCGGCGGGCGTTCCGCCGACCGACCCGCGCGTGCGCAAGCTGGTGGCGCGCATGGACGAACTGGGCGCGCTGTTCTCGGGCGGCGACTCCCGTGTCTCCGCCGGGGTGCGCGACGCCTGGCGGGACGACCCGGCGGCCGTCTCCGGCGATCCGCAGGCGCCCGCGGACACCTGGCGCGACCTCGCCTCGTACCTGGACGCATCCCGTCGCCCGGAAGCACCGGAAGGAACCTTGTGATGAACCGTCTGGACATCACCGCCGCCCTCGCCCCGGCGCTGCCCCTGCTCATGGCCCTGCCGTTCTGCGCCGTCCTGGCCTCGATCGGCGTGGCCCCGTGGGCGGTCGTGTGGTCCGTGCCCGTGGCCGCGGCCGTGTACGCCGCCGTCGGCTACCTGCGCATCAGCCGGGACCGGCGCCGGCGCGGGCCCGGCCCCGGCTGAGCGGCGCGCTTTACGCCGCCTGCACCGGCGGGTTCGGCTTGATGACGGCGAAGGGGGCGCCGTGGCCGTCGGCCAGCCACGCCATGCGGCCGACGTCGGGGACGTCGGAGGCGGGCATCAGCACCGAGCCGCCCGCGCCCTGCGTCACGCGCACGACCGTGTCGACGTCCTCGACGGCGAAGTACGGCAGCCAGCGCGGCTTCTCCGATTCCTCGCGCAGCGGCACCACGCCGCCGAAGGCGGCCTGCTGCTGGTCGCCCTCGGCGGTCGCCAGCACGGTGTAGGTCATGCCGGGGACCTTCAGGTCCTCGGAGCGCCAGCCGAAGATGCCGCGGTAGAAGGCCTTGGCGGCGGTGGGGTCGCCGGTGTGCAGTTCGGCCCAGCACAGGGCCCCGGCCTCCGACGCCTTTTCCAGGCCCTGGACGGCGGCCGGCTGCCACAGGGAGAAGTCCGCGCCGCCGGGGTCGGTCAGGCAGGCCATGCGGCCGGCGCCCATCACGTCGAAGGGTGCGACGCGCACGCGGCCGCCGCCCTGTTCGACGGCCTTCGTCGTGGCGTCGGCGTCGGGGGTGCGGAAGTAGACCGTCCAGGCCGCTTCGGCGCCGTCCTCCGTGAGGGGGCCGACGGCGGCGACGGTGCTGCCGTCCTTCCTGAAGAACGCGTAGCCCCCGGCGTCCGGACCGGCGGACTCCGTCTCCCAGCCGAAGACCGTGCCGTAGAAGGCGGCGGCCGCGTCCGTGTCGGGGCTGCCGAGGTCGAGCCAGGTGGGAGATCCGGTGACGAAGTCGGTGGTGAGCATGGTGGTGTGCTCCCTTCAACGGGTTCCGCCGAATGTCCCCGCCCGTACCCGTATCAGTCTGGCACCGGGCACCGGGCCGCGCCCGGCCAGGCCCTCACTCGAACGGAGTAGCCCTCCGATCGCAGGGCGCGCGACCGAGGCGCACGATGAGAGGTGCTGGCAGAACAGTGATTCGCGTTCCCGATCAGGAGCAGATCATGACGACAGCCAAGGAAATCATGCACCCCGGCGCCCAGTGGATAAAGAAGACCGACACCGTGCTGCGCGCCTCCCAGCTGATGCGCGACCTCAACGTCGGCGCGATACCCGTGGCCGACGAGAACGAGCGGCTGTGCGGGATCATCACCGACCGCGACATCACCGTGAAGTGCGTGGCCGAGGGCCTCGACGCCTCCCGCTGCCAGGCGGCCGAGCTCTGCGAGGGCACCCCGCGCTGGATCGACGCCAACGCCGACGTGGAGGACGTCCTGCACGAGATGGAGAACCACCGCATCAAGCGGCTGCCGGTCATCGAGAACAAGAAGCTCGTCGGCATGATCAGCGAGGCCGACCTGGCCCAGCACCTCACGGACGACCAGATCGCCGAGTTCGCGGAGATGGTCTACGCCCGGGGAAGCTGACATGAAGGCCAGGGACATCATGCACAAGGGCGCCCAGTGGATCACGCGCGACGAGACGCTGTCCCGGGCGGCCCAGGTCATGGACCTGATCGGCGTGGGGGCGCTGCCCGTCAGCGACGCGAACGGCAAGCTGTGCGGGATCGTCACCGACCGCGACATCGTGGTCAAGTGCGTGGCACGCGGCCGCGACCCGACGAAGGTCACGGCCGGCGACCTGTGCGAGGGCACCCCGCGCTGGATCGACGCCGACGCGGACGTCGACGCCGTGCTGCACGAGATGGAGACCCACCGCATCCGGCGCCTGCCGGTCATCGAGCACAAACAACTGGTCGGCATGATCAGTGAGGCGGACGTGGCCCGGCACCTGTCCGACGACCGCGTCGCCGAGTTCGCGAGCCACATCTACGCCGACGCACCCTGACGCGTTTCCCGGCGGCGCGGCCCCCGCCGCGCCTAGCCTGGCGCCATGAGGGGCGACAGCGGGGCCGGCGTACGCCGTGTGGAACGGCGCCTGCGCCGGGGGCGCGTGCTGGCCGGGGGCGGCGCAGTGGTGTGCGGCGGGGCGCTCGCACTGGCGGCGGGTACGGACGGGGCACCGACCACGCTGCTGGTGTGGACGGCGGTCGCGGCGGTGTGCCTGGCGGCGGCGACGCTGCTGCCGTGGCAGCGCGGGCGCCCGGTGCGGCGGCCGGACAAGCCGGTGCCGATACCGCCGGGGCAGCCGCAGCCCCGAGCTCCCATGCCCGCGAGCGGCAGCCCGGGGCAGCCCCGCACGCCCAACGCGCTCCCGACGCCACGCCGCTCGCACACCCTCGGGTGGGTCGGTCTGGCGGTCGTGCTGCTGGCGGGCCTGGGGGTGTTCCTGCAGCTGTCGCTCGGCGACTCCCCTCCGCATGGCAGCGGCTCCAGCCCACCGCAAGGGACGCCGCCGGTCGGCTCGGCCGCCCCGGCCACCCCCACCCCCGGCACGACCACCGCTCCGTCCGCCCCCGTCACCGCGGCCCCGCCCGAGCAGGTGCCCGCCAACCCGAACGCGGGTGCCGGCGTGGGCGTCGGCGCCGGTACGGGCACGACCGGGGGCCAGGCCCCCGGGCCGTCCGACACCGTCGCCCTCATCACCGCCCTCGGCGGCCTGCTCACCGCCGTCGGCGGATGCGTCACCGCGGCCGCCGCGGTGATCCAGGCCCGCGCCGCCGCGCGGCCCGCACCGCCCTCCGCGGAGTGACGGCGCCCTCCCTGCCCCGGGCGGGCCCGCGCTACGCTCCCGCCGTACGCGCCGCCGCGCCGCCCGGAGGTGCCATGCGCCCGCTCGCCGCCCGCCGCCGCTTCCGCCTCTCGCGTCCCGTCCGGCAGCGTCTGGCGGCCGATGCCGCGCTGCTCGTGCTCTTCGCCGCCTTCGCCGTGCCGCTGCTGTGGCTGCTGCTCGCCTCCGTGGATGCGGGTGCGGGGCTTCGGGTGCAGGTGCCCTCGGAGCCGACCCTGGAGAACTTCTCGGCCGTCCTGACCGACGAGATCACCTTCCGGCCCATGCTCAACAGCGTGCTGCTGTGCGGCAGCGCGACCGCGGTGACGGTCGTGTGCGCCGCGCTCGCCGCGTACCCGCTCTCCCGTTACCGCTCGCGCCTGGCGCGGCCGTACCTGCTGGGGGTGCTGTTCGCCACGTGCCTGCCGATCACGGCGGTGATGGTGCCGGTGTACGGGCTCTTCGTGCGCATCGACCTGATCGACACCCTGTACGGCACCGCGCTCTTCCTGGCCACCGCCCAATTGCCGTTCGCCATCTGGCTGATGAAGAACTTCATGGACGGCGTGCCGGTGATGCTGGAGGAGGCCGCCTGGACGGACGGTGCGAGCCGCGCCCAGGCCCTGGTGCGGGTGGTCCTGCCGTTGATGGGCCCCGGGCTGGCGGTGGTGACGATCTACTGCTTCATCATGATGTGGGGCAACTTCTTCGTGCCCTTCATGCTCCTGCTCACGCCGGACCGGCTGCCGGCGTCGGTCAGCATCTTCACGTTCTTCGGCAACTACGGTCAGGTGGCCTACGGTCAGCTGGCGGCCTTCTCCGTGCTGTACTCCACCCCCGTCGTCCTCCTCTACGCCCTCATCGCCCGCCGCCTGGGCGGCGGCTTCGCGCTGGGGGGTGCGGTGAAGGGGTGAGGCGGGCCCGGTGTGGCTCTTGGGGAGGATGCCGTACGTCTGAAGTGCTACGCCGCGCCGGTATCACGGTCCCGCAGGGTGACGGGGGATTCCGGTCTGGGGGCTGACGTCCGGGACGGGGGGCGGGCCAAGAATTGGAATCGCTGATTCCAGCACTGTTCCAGGCCCCACTCCCCGGAGGAGACCCGTGTCGTACGCGGCTGCCCGTCCAGCTCCCCCCGCATCCACCCCCACCGTCGCCGCGCGCGCCGAGGGATTGTGCAAGGTCTACGGGCAGGGGGAGACGCGGGTCACCGCCCTGGACGCGGTCTCCGTGGAGTTCCGGCAGGGCGAGTTCACCGCGATCATGGGGCCCTCGGGGTCGGGCAAGTCCACGCTGATGCACTGCATGGCCGGGCTGGACACCGTCTCGTCCGGGTCCGTACGCATCGGGGACGTCGAGCTGAGCAGCCTGAACGACCGGCAGCTGACCCGGCTGCGCCGCGACCGGGTGGGGTTCGTCTTCCAGGCGTTCAACCTGCTGCCGACGCTGACCGCGCTGGAGAACATCACGCTGCCCCTGAGCATCGCGGGCCGCCGGCCGGACGCCGAGTGGATGCAGCGGATCGTGGAGACGCTGGGGCTGTCCGGGCGGCTGGGGCACCGGCCGAGCCAGTTGTCGGGCGGGCAGCAGCAGCGCGTGGCCGTGGCGCGGGCGCTGACCTCGCGGCCGGAGATCGTCTTCGCCGACGAGCCCACCGGCAACCTCGACTCGCGCTCCGGCGCCGAACTCCTCGGTTTCCTGCAGGAGTCGACGCGTGCCCTGCGGCAGACGGTGGTCATGGTCACGCACGACCCGGTCGCCGCCTCCTACGCGGACCGCGTCGTCTTCCTCGCCGACGGCCGCATCGTCGACGACATGCACGGACCCACGGCCGACTCCGTCCTCAACCGGATGCGCCTGTTCGACGCCAAGGGCCGTACGAACTGAGCCTGCCGCCGCCGTCCCCGCCCCACCACACCCAGGACCCCACGTGTTCCGTACCGCCCTGCGCAATCTCCTCGCGCACAAGACCCGGCTGATGATGACCGCCCTGGCGGTGCTGCTCGGCACCGCCTTCGTCACCGGCACCCTGATCTTCAGCGACTCGGTGGGCAGCGCCTACCGCAACCGGATGGCCAAGAGCCTCGACGACGTCGCCGTCTCCGTGACCGCGGACGGTCGCGCCGGCCCCGACGCCGGCGAGCGGGCCGTCCTCGACGAGCGGACGGCGCGGCGCATCGCCGCCCTGCCGGGCGTCGCCTCCGTCCGTCCCTCGGTCACCGGCATGCCGTTGATCGCGGACAGGAACAACGATCCCGTCGGCGGCTCCTGGGGCAGCGACGGCGCCAACTACGTCCCCGGCAAGGACGGCAAGGACAGCCGCTACCCGCTGGTGAAGGGCCGCGGGCCGGCTGCCGAGGGCGAGGTGGTCCTGGACGTGAAGACCGCGGGCAAGCTCGGCGTCACGCTCGGCGGCACCGTGCGCATGGCCGTCGACGGCCCGGTGGTGTCCAAGAAGCTCGTCGGCATCGTCACCACCGACAATCCGCGGGTGAGCGCGGGTGCCGGCCTGGCGCTGTTCGACACCCCGACGGCGCAGAAGCTCTTCGGCAAGCCCGGCGAGTACTCCGAGCTCGTCGTCTCGGCGACCCCCGGCACCGACCAGAGCGCGCTGACCGCGAAGGTCCGCGCGATGCTGCCCAAGGGCCTGGAGGCCACGAGCGGCACGGAACTCGCGGCCGCGCAGGGGAAGGTGATCGACGAGCAGACGCGCTCGATCCGCAAGACGCTGCTGGTCTTCGCGGGCATCTCGCTCTTCGTCGGCGTCTTCATCATCGCCAACACCTTCACCATGCTGGTGGCCCAGCGCAGCCGGGAGATCGCGCTGCTGCGCGCCGTGGGCGCCTCGCGCCGCCAGGTCGTGCGCTCGGTGCTGATCGAGGCCGGTCTGCTCGGCCTGGTCGCCTCGGCCGCCGGTTTCGTCCTCGGCATCGGCGTGGCCACCGGCCTGCACCCGGTGCTGAACGCGACGGGCGCGAGCCTGCCCGACGGTCCGCTGGTCGTGAAGCCGTCGGCGGTGCTGTCCGCCCTGGGCGTCGGCGTGGTCGTGACGGTGCTCGCCGCGTGGCTGCCGTCCCGCAAGGCGGCGCGGATCGCCCCGGTCGAGGCGCTGGCCGCCGTCGACCAGGCCCCGGCCCCGCGCGGCCTGGTCGTGCGCAATGCGATCGGCGCGCTGCTCACGACGGCGGGCGTGGCGCTGATGCTGTACGTGACGACGTTCAAGGACAGCAGCGGCATGCAGTACGCGATGGCGGGCTCGGCGCTCACCCTCACGGGCCTGATCGTGCTGGCGCCGCTGCTCTCCCGCCCGGTGGTGCGCCTCTTCGGCGGCCTCGCGATCCGGCTGGCCGGCGTCAGCGGCAAGCTGGCCCGGCAGAACGCCCTGCGCAACCCGCGCCGCACGGCCGCCACGGCGTCCGCGCTGATGATCGGCCTGACGCTGATCACGGGCCTGACGGTGGCCGCCGTCTCGGCGGACCGGGGCATGGCCTCGATGGGCAAGCAGGACATGACGGCGGACTACAAGGTGAGCTCCTCCAACTACCTCGGCCTCTCCCCCGACATCGCCCGGACGCTGGCCGGGCAGCCGGGCGTGGCGACGGCCGTGCCGCTGCGGTCGGCCGGCTTCCAGTCGGACGGGCGCCCGGCGCAGGCCACGGCGACGGACACCCGGGCCCTGGGCACGGTGGTCGACGTCCACGTCGTCAGCGGTTCGCTCGCCGACGTCCGGGGCACGGCCTCGGTGGCCGTCTCGGACAAGTTCGCGGCCGATCACCGTCTGACGACGGGGGCCACGGTGCCGATGTCCTTCTACGACGGCCAGAAGGCCGCCCCGCGCGTCGTCGCCGTCTACAAGGACAACGACGTGCTGTCCTCGGTCCTCGCCGCCCCCGCCCTGGTGGACCCGCACATGGAGAAGGTGCGCGACGAGCAGGTGCTGGTGAAGGCCGCGCCGGGCCGGGCGCAGGAGCTCCCGAAGAAGATCAAGGAGGCGCTCGGCGGCAACCCGCTGATCAAGGTCGAGAGCCAGGACGACCTGCGCCGCGCCGAGGCCGGCAACATCGACGACGTCCTGTACCTGATGTACGGGCTGCTGGGCATGGCCGTGGTCATCGCGGTGGTCGGCGTCGTCAACACCCTGGCCATGTCGGTCTTCGAGCGGACGCGGGAGATCGGGATGCTGCGCGCGATCGGCCTGGACCGGCGCGAGGTCAAGCGGATGGTGCGGCTGGAGTCCGTGATGATCGCGATGTTCGGCGCGGTGCTGGGCGTGGCGGCCGGTTGCTTCCTGGCCTGGTCCGGCGGCCACCTGCTGCGCTCGTCGTTCCCGCAGTACGAGATGGTCGTGCCGTGGGCGCGGATCGCGGTGTTCCTGCTGCTGGCGCTGGCGGTCGGGGTGCTGGCCGCGGTCTGGCCGGCCCGCCGGGCGGCGAAGCTGGACGCGCTGGAGGCGATCGGGGCGCCATAAGGGGCGCCCTGCGCGAGGGCCCCCGCCCGGCGGATGCCGGGCGGGGGCCCTCGCGCACGAACGGCGCCCCATAGGGGCGCGGGGAACTGCGCGACAAGCCACGACGCGCCCGCACCCGGGCCCCGGGGTAGTGCGTCGGCTGCGGGCCGTCGGTGGCCGATCGCGCAGTTCCCCCCGCCCCTACCGGGGGGGGGGGGGGGGGGGGGGGGGGGGGGGGGGGGGGGGGGGGGGGGGGGGGGGGGGGGGGGGGGGGGGGCGCCGGCGGCGGGCTGGCCCCAGCCCCGCCCTTTCACCGTTTCCCGGGGGCTCCGCCCCCGGACCCCCTTTCGGGGCTCCGCCCCG
>NZ_BAAASL010000010.1:0-6418 GCF_039532865.1 Streptomyces luteosporeus | reverse complement strand
GCGGGCCGTCGGTGGCCGATCGCGCAGTTCCCCGCGCCCCTGACGGGGCGCGGGGAACTGCGCAGGGGCGCGAGGCCCTAGAAGACCGACTCCGCCTCGTCCATGCGGTTCTCCGGCACGCGCTTGAGCTCCGTGATCGCGTCCGCGAGCGGCACCATGTGGATGTCGGTGCCCTTGAGCGCCGTCATCTTGCCGAAGTCGCCGCGGTGCGCAGCTTCCACCGCGTGCCAGCCGAAGCGGGTGGCGAGGACGCGGTCGTACGCGGTGGGGGTGCCGCCGCGCTGGACGTGGCCGAGGATGACCGGGCGGGCCTCCTTGCCCAGGCGGCGCTCCAGCTCGCCGGCGAGCTTGGTGCCGATGCCGGCGAAGCGCTCGTGGCCGAACTGGTCTATGGCGCCCTTCTTGTAGTCCATCGTCCCGTCGGCCGGGTGCGCGCCCTCGGCGACGCAGATGACGGCGAACTTCTTGCCGCGGGCGAAGCGCTCCTCCACCATCTTCACCAGGTCGGCGGGGTCGAAGGGGCGCTCGGGCAGGCAGATGCCGTGCGCGCCACCGGCCATGCCGGACTCCAGCGCGATCCACCCGGCGTGGCGACCCATGACCTCGACGACCATCACCCGCTGGTGGGACTCGGCCGTGGTCTTCAGGCGGTCGATGGCCTCGGTGGCGACGCCGACGGCGGTGTCGAAGCCGAAGGTGCGGTCCGTGGAGGAGATGTCGTTGTCGATGGTCTTGGGCACACCGACCACGGGCAGGCCCGCGTCCGAGAGCATCCGGGCGGCGGTCAGCGTGCCCTCGCCGCCGATGGGGATGAGGACGTCGATGCCGTACTCACGGGCCAGCTCCTTGGAGCTCTCGCACGCCTCCCGCAGCCGGGCGCGCTCCAGGCGCGAGGAACCGAGGATGGTGCCGCCGCGGGCCAGGATGCCGCTGACGGCCTCCAGGTCGAGCTTGCGGTGGCGGCCGTCGAGCAGTCCCTTGAAGCCGTCTTCGAAACCGATGACCTCGTCACCGTGGCCGACGACGGCCCGGTGCACCACCGAGCGGATGACGGCGTTCAGACCGGGGCAGTCGCCGCCCGCGGTGAGGACTCCGATGCGCATCGTGCTGTGTCTCCTGCTCGCTACTGGTACCTGTGAGCCGGACCGATTGTTTCACGGGCCGGGCGGGCCTGTCTCACTCCCACCGCCGGACTCCTGACGCGCGCCTTAACCACAGGCACAGGTATTGTCAAGAGGGCAAGACCACCCTAACGGGTATTTCTTCGGGACGGGCCGGAACGGCCCGGCCCAGGTGAACACGGCGAAGGATCAAGGAGAGCACGCGTGACGCGCAGCGTGTACGTGACCGGGACCGACCGGGGCGACGGGCGCCAGGTCATCGAGCTGGGGGTCATGGAGCTGCTGACCCGGCATGTCGACAAGGTGGGCGTCTTCCGCCCCCTCTTCCACGGCGACGGGCCGGACCGCCTCTTCGACCTGCTGCGCTCGCGCTACCGGCTGACGCAGCCGGCTGAAAGCGTCGTCGGCCTGACCTACGCCGAGGCCGCCGCGCTGCAGGCCGAGCGCGGCACCGAGGAGCTGGTCTCCCGGCTGGTCGACCGCTTCCACGCGGTCGCCCGCGACTACGAGTACGTCCTCGTGCTCGGCACCGACTTCGCCGGCACCACCCTGCCCGACGAGCTGGCCCTCAACGCCCGCCTGGCCAACGAGTTCGCCGCCTCGGTGATCACCGTGGTCGGCGGCCAGGAGCAGTCGGCGGAGTCCGTGCGCGCCGAGGCCCGCAACGCCTACCGGGCGTACCAGTCGCTGGGCTGCGACGTCGTCGCCCTGGTGGTCAACCGCATCGCCCCGGGCGACCGCGAGGAGATCGCCGCCCAGCTCTCGGCGAGCCTGCCCGTGCCCTGCTACGCGCTGCCGGAGGACTCCTCGCTCTCCGCGCCGACCGTGCGCCAGATCGTGCACAAGCTGGGCGCCGAGGTGCTCCTCGGCGACGACGCGGGCCTGTCCCGCGACGCCAAGGACTTCGTCTTCGGCGGCGCCATGCTGCCGGTCTTCCTGCCCGCCCTGACCGAGGGCTGCCTGGTGGTCACCCCCGGCGACCGCGTGGACCTGATCGTCGGCGCGCTGGCCGCGCACAGCGCCGGCGCCCCGTCCATCGCCGGTGTGCTGCTGACCCTGGACGAGCGCCCGGGCCCGGACATCCTGGCCCTGGCCGGCCGCCTGGCGCCCGGCACCCCGGTGGTCTCCGTGCCCGGCGGCTCCTTCCCCACCGCCGCGGAGCTCTTCGCGATCGAGGGCAAGCTGGAGGCGTCCTCGCCGCGCAAGGCCGAGACCGCCCTCGGCCTGTTCGAGCGGCACGTGGACACCGCAGCCCTCACCCAGCGCATCTCGGTGGCCCGCTCCGAGCGCGTCACGCCGATGATGTTCGAGCACGAGCTGATCGAGCGCTCCCGCTCCGCCCGCCGCCGGGTCGTGCTGCCCGAGGGCACAGAGGAGCGCGTGCTGCGCGCGGCCGACGTGCTGCTGCGCCGCGACGTGTGCGACCTGATCCTGCTCGGCGAGGAGGAGGCCGTGCGCAAGCGCGGCGCCGAGCTGGGCATCGACCTGACCGCCGCCCAGATCATCGACCCGCAGACCTCCCCGCTGCGCGACCGCTTCGCCGAGATCTACGCCAGGGCCCGCGCCCACAAGGGCATGACCGTGGAGCTGGCCCACGACGTCGTCGCCGACGTGTCGTACTTCGGCACCCTGATGGTCCAGGAGGGCCTGGCCGACGGCATGGTCTCCGGTGCGGTGCACTCCACGGCCGCCACCATCCGGCCGGCCTTCGAGATCATCAAGACCGCGCCGGGCGCCCAGATCGTCTCCTCGGTCTTCTTCATGTGCCTGGCCGACCGGGTGCTCGTCTACGGCGACTGCGCGGTCAACCCCGACCCGAACGCCGAGCAGCTCGCGGACATCGCCATCCAGTCCGCCGAGACCGCCAAGCAGTTCGGTGTCGAGCCGCGCGTGGCGATGCTGTCGTACTCCACCGGCACCTCCGGCTCCGGCGCCGACGTCGACAAGGTCCGCAAGGCCACCGAGCTGGTGCGCGAGCGCCGCCCGGAGCTGCTGGTCGAGGGCCCGATCCAGTACGACGCCGCCGTCGACGCCCGCGTCGCCGCGACCAAGCTGCCCGGCTCGCAGGTGGCGGGCAAGGCCACCGTCCTGGTGTTCCCCGACCTCAACACGGGCAACAACACCTACAAGGCCGTGCAGCGCTCGGCCGGCGCGGTCGCGGTCGGCCCCGTCCTGCAGGGCCTGCGCAAGCCCGTGAACGACCTCTCGCGCGGCGCGCTGGTGCAGGACATCGTCAACACCGTCGCCATCACCGCCATCCAGGCGCAGGGCGAGCAGCGCAGCGAGCGCACGGAACCGTAAAGAGTCCGGCCGTGGGCCGGGGCCCCGCGCCCCGGCCCACGGCCCTCCCCTTGATTCCCCTTGATCACCCGCTACCGGAAAGCCCTATGACTTCCACCGCCACCCGCGTCCTCGTCCTCAACTCCGGCTCGTCCTCCGTCAAGTACCAGCTGCTCGACATGGCCGACGGGGCCCGCCTGGCCGCCGGTCTCGTCGAGCGCATCGGCGAGGAGACCTCGCGGCTGGCGCACACCCCGCTGGCGACCGGCGGCGACAAGCGCGAGCGCGTCGCGCCCATCGCCGACCACGCCGCCGCCCTGAACGCCGTCGCCGAGGAGCTGGCCGCCGACGGCCTGGGCCTGGACTCCCCGGAGCTCGCCGCCATCGGCCACCGCGTGGTGCACGGCGGCAGCCAGTTCACCGAGCCGACCCTGATCACCGACGAGGTCGTCGCCGAGATCGAGCGCCTGATCCCGGTCGCCCCGCTGCACAACCCGGCCAACATCACCGGCATCCGCACCGCCCGGGCGCTGCGCCCCGACCTGCCGCAGGTCGCCGTCTTCGACACCGCCTTCCACACGACGATGCCGGAGGCCGCCGCCCGCTACGCCATCGACGTGGAGACCGCCGACGCCCACCGCGTGCGCCGCTACGGCTTCCACGGCACCTCGCACGCGTACGTCTCGCGCAAGACCGCCGAGCTGCTGGGCAAGGCCCCTGAAGAGGTCAACGTCATCGTCCTGCACCTGGGCAACGGCGCCTCCGCCTCCGCCGTGCGCGGCGGCCGCTGCGTGGACACCTCCATGGGCCTGACCCCGCTGGAGGGCCTGGTCATGGGCACCCGCTCCGGTGACGTCGACCCGGCGGTGATCTTCCACCTGGCGCGCAACGCCGGCATGTCCGTCGACGAGATCGACTCGCTCCTGAACAAGAAGAGCGGTCTGATCGGACTGTGCGGCGACAACGACATGCGCGAGATCCGCCGGCGCATCGACGAGGGCGACGAGCAGGCGCAGCTCGCCTTCGACATCTACGTGCACCGGCTGAAGAAGTACATCGGCGCCTACTACGCCGTCCTGGGCAAGGTCGACGCCGTGGCCTTCACCGCCGGCGTGGGCGAGAACGCGGCGCCCGTGCGCGAGGCCGCCGTGGCGGGCCTGGAGGAGCTGGGTCTGGTCGTGGACGCGGGCCTGAACGGCATCCGCTCCGGCGAGGCGCGGCTGATCTCCCCCGAGTACGCGCGGGTCGCGGTGGCCGTCGTCCCCACGGACGAGGAGCTGGAGATCGCCGCTCAGACGTACGCGCTGGTCAGCGCGGTCAGCGCCTAGGACGATGCGGAGCGGCCGGATCCGATCTTGGTCGTTCCCACAGCTCGAATATTCCGCTCCGAAACAAACCGATAGGATCTGCCCCATGCGCCGTTCCAAAATCGTCTGCACCCTGGGCCCCGCCGTCGACTCCTACGACCAGCTGAAGACGCTGATCGAGGCCGGCATGAACGTGGCCCGCTTCAACATGAGCCACGGGTCCCACGCGGAGCACGAGGAGCGGTACCACCGCCTCCGCAAGGCCAGCGAGGAGACCGGGCGCGCGGTCGGCGTCCTCGCCGACCTCCAGGGCCCGAAGATCCGCCTGGAGACCTTCGCGGACGGTCCGGTCGAGCTCGTGCGCGGCGACGAGTTCGTCATCACCACCGAGGACGTCCCCGGTGACAGGACGATCTGCGGCACCACCTACAAGGGCCTGCCGGGCGACGTCGCCAAGGGCGACCAGGTCCTGATCAACGACGGCAACGTCGAGCTGCGCGTCACCGAGGTCGACGGCCCGCGGGTGCGGACGATCGTCATCGAGGGCGGCGTCATCTCCGACCACAAGGGCATCAACCTGCCCGGCGCGGCGGTGAACGTCCCGGCGCTGTCCGAGAAGGACGTCGAGGACCTGAAGTTCGCGCTCGCGATGGGCTGCGACATGGTCGCCCTGTCCTTCGTCCGCGACGCCAAGGACGTCCAGGACGTCCACCGCGTCATGGACGAGGTCGGCCGCCGCGTCCCGGTCATCGCCAAGGTCGAGAAGCCGCAGGCCGTCGAGAACATGCAGGAGGTCGTCATGGCCTTCGACGGTGTGATGGTGGCCCGTGGCGACCTCGCGGTGGAGTACCCGCTGGAGCGCGTCCCGCTGGTGCAGAAGCGCCTGATCGAGATGTGCCGCCGCAACGCCAAGCCGGTGATCGTCGCGACCCAGATGATGGAGTCGATGATCACCAACTCCCGTCCGACCCGCGCCGAGGCCTCCGACGTCGCCAACGCGATCCTGGACGGCGCGGACGCGGTCATGCTCTCGGCCGAGTCGTCGGTCGGCGCCTACCCGATCGAGACGGTCAAGACGATGTCCCGCATCGTCGAGGCCGCCGAGCAGGAGCTGCTCTCCAAGGGCCTGCAGCCGCTGGTGCCGGGCAAGAAGCCGCGCACCCAGGGCGGCTCGGTGGCCCGCGCCGCCTGCGAGATCGCCGACTTCCTCGGCGGCAAGGCGCTGGTGGCGTTCACCAAGTCCGGCGACACGGCCCGCCGCCTGTCCCGCTACCGCGCGGCCCAGCCGATCCTGGCCTTCACCACGGACGCCGCGACCCGCAACCAGCTCGCCCTGAGCTGGGGCGTCGAGACGTTCGTCGTCCCGCACGTGGACAACACCGACGCGATGGTCGACCTGGTCGACGCGGAGCTGCTGAAGCTGCACCGCTACAACGAGGGCGACGTCATGATCATCACGGCGGGCTCCCCGCCCGGCGTCCCGGGCACCACCAACATGGTGCGCGTCCACCACCTCGGCGGCGAGACCCGCTGACGCGAATGCCTGACGGCCGTCACCCCGGGAACGGGTGGCGGCCGTTTTACTTGGCCCCGGTCCCTCCCCCAGCTACCGCTGGGAGGTGCCCCCATTTCACCGTTTCCGAAGGGGCTGCCGCCCCTTCGAAACCCCGCCCGGACGGGCTTTAAGCCCGTCCGGCGTTTGAGGACACC